>CAWKJK010000010.1:0-47970 GCA_963849655.1 uncultured Nitrospiraceae bacterium | reverse complement strand
TATTATCTACCGTGATTCTGACACGATAATCTATTATTTCTGTTAATGCCGCAAATGATGTATTTTTGTATTTTGGTTTTTGTAGAGAGAAATTCATCAACCGCAGGTCGCCCGTTCAATCTGGGTCGCCGGCTCCAAACCTCGCTTGCGCGTGCCGTGCGCTCCTTATCGTCTTTTCGAACTTGATGTGCGAGGAGAAAGCTCTTCAGGAGAGTTGAAATAAAAGGGATTGGGAGTCTTTGTGTGATCGTCAAGAAAAAATAGAGATCGATAGGCGCGCCATGGGAGGCTATCCTCCGGAGGACCTATTAGCTGGCAAGAGTGGCTTTCAATGAGCACGACATACGTTCGAGTGTCCTCTTTCCGGGGTGCCGTATGAGATGACCACAGTCGCCTGAAAGTCTGAAAGCATCTGGGAGGTCGTGAGGCCTACCCTCAAAGAGGGCAAAGAGAGTGGGGTACGGGGCGTGCTTACAGAAACTCGACGTGTTCTTCCATCTCGTCAGCATCGAGGACCTGGTAGAGTAACATCAAGCCATGAATGGTTTCTCCAATCGATATTCCTTGTGGGGCATACACGATGCCGCAATGAGGATGTCCCGCGGCATGGAGACGGAGGAAATCGCTATCTTGTGTAAAAATGACGCGCTGTTCATCATGGGCTCGCTGCATATGCGCGGCATCGAGGGCGCTGAGGAGGCCCGCCTCACCCACTGTTGTGATATCGACGCCTCGTTCGCGTAAGCCTTGCACAACGGCTCTGGGAATGTGTTCGTCGAGATAGAACCTAATTTTTCCCGGCATTCAGCTTGTGCTTGAGCTTAGAGGGCGTGGCGTGGCGTAAGGACTCGGCAAAGGCCTGGCCGTCAGCCATGTCTTTGTCGATATCGGTGCGATGATCGAAATAGTACGCGAGCGCGGCATGGACATCGGCCAGCGTCAGGCCGTAGTCGCTGGCAATTTCATCGACACTTTTTCCCAACCGTTCATGCCACATGACAATATCGCGCACGGTAATACGATGGCCTGCAATGCGGGGTTTCCCCCCTGCAATATCAAGGCTCGTTTCAATGTGCTGATCTAATGTTTTCGTGGTCATGAAGGCCCCCCGTACTCGCACTAACGACAGCTTCTAATGTAGCAGAATTGTTTCTGATACACCAGAACCGCCAGCGAACTGTTGAATAGATCAAAAAAGAGTCTTGGTGGTCAGATGCTTGGAGCACACGCTGAATGGGTTTTGTGATCAAAATGATGTAGTACTCTACTCAGGATCATCTGCTACCACGCTGCTACCAGGACAGGACAAACCACCCCTATCTAGACCCCATCTCGCCTACCTCTTGAGTTGTGTTTTCTTGTGGGTTTAGGTTGTCTGAGGTTGGATCTGGGACAGTTCGTAAACCGCAGGTCGCCCGTTCAATCCGGGTCGCCGGCTCCATACCACACTTCGTGTGGCCCGCGCGTTCCTTATCGTCTTATCGAACTTGATGTGCGAGGAGAAAGCTCTTCAGGAGCATCTACAAATCGCAGGTCAACATTTTGGAAATGCCTGCCCGGAGAGTCTCCGCTTATGCTCCATCGGCGGGTAATATTGCTTCATTTTCTAATATTGTTCGACAATCTTTTACTGATTTTTTATGATTGCTTTATGAATTGAAGAATGCGCAAACCAAACCTGTTCGTCATGTGCCTGCTTATTTTGAACCTGTCGGGGTGTTCCGTGTTAATGGTAGCCAGTCGCGAGTCTAAACGAGGTGATATCAATGTCATTCAAATTGGCGTTCAACGATCCGCGGTGATCTCCGCACTCGGAGAACCTGATAACTACTCAGCCATTGAAGGTGGGGGATACGATGACCGGTACAAATTAGATCCTGATGCCCATCATTGGGCCCTCAAACTCCTCACAGGAGTATTCTACCTGGCAGGTGATGTTTTTACGTTTTTACTTACAGAACTTATCTTTACTCCTCTTGAAATCGCTGCCAAAGACAGATTAGTAATCTACCATCTCACGTACGGTTCTGATGGAAAACTATCAACGATTGAGAAAATCAAGCCATGAAGCGACTAATTCATGGCTGAGGAATCGCGATGCATGATATGTCAGATCGCAGCTATTAACCAGCCACGCGTACCAACACTTTCCCCATTGGGCCTTGGGCTAACCGTGCGAATCCTTTCTTGACCTCCTCGAATGAAACGATGCTGTCTACCAATGGGCGGTGTCCGATCATCTTCAGCCGATCGACAATCTCTTTCCATGCAGTCTGAGCTGCCTGTGCCGTGTAATCCCCGACCGAAACGCCGCCGATGCGAATGCGGCGGAACAGCAAGGTCGCCGTATTGAACTCGGGGACCGTGCCTCCGCTCCTGCCGACGACGCTGATCTTGCCGCCATAACCAAGAAGGGCAATGACTTGGGGTAAGAGTTTGCCACCTACGCAGTCCACAGCCAGATCTGCTTTTTTCGGGCCGATCGCAACGGATATGGACTTCACGAGGTTCTTGTCACCCGGATCAAACACGAAATCAGCACCGAGCGTTTTCAGCTTTGTTCTCTTCTGCGCATCGCGAGACAAACCCGCCACGATCAGATTCATCGATTTCCCGAGCAGCACTGACGCAACGCCGACTCCGCCTGACGCGCCGGTCACGAGGAGGACCGATCCTTCCGGTGGAGAAACTAGAGGATCATTCCACTGGGTCAAAGCCTGCCAGGCGGTTAAGAAAACCAGAGGGACGCCAGCCATTTCTTCGAGGGACCAGCCAGAGGGGATTCGAACCAGACTTTCAGCGGGGACGACCACTTTCTCGGCCAGTGTGCCCGGCTTTTCCACTCCCGTGTCACAGCGCAGAATCCCAACTGTGTCACCCGCGCGGATGTCTGCCAGGCGCGAACCCACGGACTCGACATCTCCCACACCATCGCGTCCAAGAATATGCGGCAGGGTGGGTTTGGTAGGATAGAGTCCTTGCGCCAGAAATGCATCAGCTGGATTGAGCGCGGCATATCTCACTTTGAGCAGCACCTCTGTCGGGCCTGGATGAGGATCCGGCACCTCGCCAAGCCGCAACTGTTCCACTCCATCATAGGAGTCCATCAACCATGCGCGCATAAGTTGTCTTCGTTTTGGTTCACTTTCTGATGGGTGATCGATCGATGTTCCAGAAACATTCCATTAAAATCAGACGACCGTGTGCATGTTCACGTCGCCGGGTTTAAGAGCACTTTCCTGTCGTGAGTAGTCCCGAAGATCGCGACGGATGATTCCATCGGTAAGCGAAGGATACCGACCGCTGAGGGATTTTTCCCCAACCGCTGCCACCACGGTATCTTGATTGCGGATCAGTCCCTTGATGTCTTGTTCGATACGTTGCTGGGCTTCTCGGAAGCATTCTTCTACAAGTTCCCAAACCTCCGGATGGGCTGCGGTCCGGTCCTGCGCTTCGGCATACAGCGCGGTCGTTGCGATGACCAGCAGATCTTCGCCGATCATCTCGATCCGGTTTTGCCGGCCTTGATCGTCTCGAAGGGCTTGGCGACGGAGCAGCATGGAGTAGAAGATCGTCCGTGCGAGTCGCCGACTCGCACGTTCCACGAAGATCAATTTGGAGCGGACATCCGAATGGTGGAACTCCGGGTGAACCGGTAATCGGCCGCCTCTCCATTGGTTCAGGTACCAAGGAACATAAAATCTTAGAAGTCGCTGCAACTCGATGAGTCGATGAACGCCTGTCGTTCGTTCGTCGAAGAGGGGTCCGACCAGCCCAAGGTGCATATCGAGCCCCTCACGCGCGACGAACGGCCTTAAGATATCGGTGGCACCTTCTCCGATTCGGTACATCTCCGCGTCGCGAACCAGCTGTTCGATGCCGAACGCAGGCTCTCCACGAAGCCGCTTAGAGTGGGCGGTTTCGTATCCCATCCCTCCGAAGATGACTTGGACGTCTTTTAAGAACTGAATAGTCTTCTCGGAGCAGAAGAGCTTGGCCAGGGCTGCCTCGATCCGGACATCATAGGTATGCTGATCTGCCATTCGCCAGGCCGTGAGCGCGAGAGCTTCCATCGCGAAGAGATGCGAAGCCATGCGGCCTAACCTCATGCGCTGTGTCTGTCTGGTACCGAGAGGCTGTTTGAAGGTGAACCGCTGATTGGCCCGATCGAGCGTGGGTTGCCACGCTTGTTTAGCCATGCCCAGGCAAATCGCCGGGATGCTGACCGCCCGACCCACGTTGAGAATGGTCAAGGCACACTTGAGCCCACGACCGACTTCACCGATGACATTCTCCGTCGGGATGTGCACGTCCGTGAACGTCATATGAGCGTTCTCGATCCCCCGACAGCCTTCAAATTGACAGTGCTGTCGGACCTGGACACCAGCTGTCCGCATATCAAGGATGAAGGCGGTGTGTACGTGATCGTCTGCTTCTTTGTCATTCGGAACCGGTTCCCACCTCGTCTGTCCATTCTGCTGTGTCCCCTTGGCCGGTACCCGTGCGATCAACGTCACATAGCGGGCGATGGGACCGTTCGTGCACCACAGCTTTTCACCGTTCACGACAAACGTCGTCCCTGCGGAATCCAAGACAGCCTCTGTGGCGATGTTGGCCGCGTCAGAACCGGTCATCGGTTCCGTGAGGGCAAAAGCTGAGATGGCTTCTCGCGCGACGATAGGCAAGTACTTGCATTTCTGCTCTTCGGTCCCGAATAGCAAAATGGGCATGGCAATACCGATCGATTGCGGCACAGCAACGGTGAGCGCCAGCGCATTACTCCAGCTCGCCATGAGCATGAGGGCACGACCATAGTTCGTGTACGAGAATCCGAGTCCACCATACTGGCTAGGGATTTTCATGCCGAAGGCGCCGAGCGTAAAGAGCCCTTTCAATACCGAGTCCGGGATCTTCGCCGTCCGTTCGATTTCATCAGGATCGACCTGGGTTGTGAGGAATGTTTCCAGACGCGGACGGAAGTTTTCCCAGGCAGCCTTGTCTTCCGATGACTCATCCGGCATGAGCAGGAGTGAAAAGTCGGGCTTTCCGGCGAACAGCCCCACCATGAAACTCCCGCCTGCCAACCGCTCTCGAGCCTCTTCAATCCGTTCGAACCCCTTGAACAGGTTGGCCATGATCTTCCCTTAGGCGGTCGGCTCCAGGGATGGTGACTCTTGGAGTTCTGCAAATCTCGCCGTGAAGTGGCGCAGCGTCGGCGCCTCATAGATCAATCGCGAGGCCGTGGATCAGTTCGCGCCTTCGATAGAGCTCGACGATCGATTCCGCGACATAGGTGATTTGCATGTTCGTATAGACGCGCCGGGGAATGGCGAGTCTGACCATCTCCAACTCGGGATGAATTGTTCGGTCCGTCACGGGATCCTTTTTGCCGAACATGAGAGTGCCGATTTCGACTCCTCGGATACCAAAGTCCCGGTACAGCGCGACAGCCAGCGCTTGTCCTGGAAATGCGGACTGTGGAATGTGGGAGAGGAATTCTTTGGCATTGAGGTAGACCGCGTGGCCGCCGACGGGTTTGAGAATCGGTACTCCGCCTCCCTCCAACAATTCGCCCAGGTAGCGAACCTGGCCGATTCGGAACCGCAAATATTCTTCGTCGAGAACCTCCTCAAGTCCTCTAGCCATCGCTTCTAGATCGCGGCCCGCCAATCCGCCATAGGTTGGAAAGCCTTCGACCAGGATGAGCATGTTGGTAATGTCCTGCGCCCACTGCCCATCGTTCAGGCTGAGAAATCCCCCAATGTTCACGAGGCCGTCTTTCTTCGCAGACATCGTGCAGCCGTCGCCGTAGCTTGAAGAGTTCCCGGGCGATGTCGAAGATCGATGTGTCGGCGTATGCCGGCTCACGCTCTTTGATGAAGAAGCAGTTCTCCGCGAAACGGCAGGCATCGAAGAATAGGGGAATACGGTAGCGATCGACCAACGCCCGAGTTTGACGGATATTGTCCATCGAAACCGGTTGCCCACCGCCGCTGTTATTCGTGATGGTCATCATCACCAGCGGAATCTTGTCCGGTCCGACTCGATTGATCGTCTCCTCCAATCGGGGCAGATCGATGTTGCCCTTGAACGGCAACTCGCAGTGCGGGTCATAGGCTTCTTTGATCACCACGTCGATCGCCTCTGCCCCCTGATGCTCGACGTTGGCTCTCGTCGTGTCGAAGTGGATGTTGTTGGGGACGCACATGCCCGGCTTGACGATCGTGGAGAAGAGAAGATTCTCGGCCATACGGCCCTGATGCGTTGGAATGACGTGCTTGTAGCCGAAGATCGACCGGACGGTTTCTTCAAGATGGTAGTAGTTTTTGCTGCCGGCATAGGACTCATCCCCTAGCATCAGACCCGCCCATTGCCGATCACTCATGGCTGCCGTGCCGCTATCCGTCAAGAGATCGACGTAGACACTCTCAGCCGGGACCTGAAACAGATTGTAGCCGGCGCTGCGCAGCAGCTTGTCACGCTCTTCGAGTGTCGTGTGACGAATGGGCTCCACCACCTTGATTTTGAACGGCTCCGACGGGAATTTCATGTGATCGCTCTCGTGAATCGCTCCAATTCCACTGTGAAAGCTCGTGGGCCGGTATAGTCGAAGACGTATCGGGTCATGTCGAAGAGCGGAGCCGGGTCAAGGTCCCGCAGCAATTCCGGCTTCCATGTGATTTCCAGTTGATTGATCATGGTAATGGCTGTGGTGGGACCCACTATTCCAAGCTGCACTTCGCCGTAGGATCGGGAAAAAATGAGAATTTCCCGGTCAAAGATTGCAGTGTTGAGATCCCGCGCAGCCCCCTGCTGTCTATAGTCTTCTTCGAAGCGTTGAAAGGCGGCCGCTCGTTCGAGATTTTCGCGGAAGGCAAAGAAGATCTTGATGCCTGCCCGACGTTGGTCGTCCATGACTTGGATGGCATCCGTAACGACCGACTCTTGCTGCATTTGCTCGCGCGTCAGGATCAAGAGGCGGCGGATCATGACGCCCCGCTTGACCGCTGCCTGGTTCGCCAGGAGGTAGCTTGGATATAGCGCCTCTCCCTTTTTCCAGATGTTCCATCGCTCCATGATCGCGTCGATGGACTCCTCAGCGGTCTGGACGAGTCGAACGGCTTCCGCACTTGCTTCGGCTCCTTCATAGAGCAAGGTCTGCGTTTCAAGCTGGCGGAGTTCCTGTCCGATGGCTGCCACCTTACGTGGGATGTATTTCGGGCTTTTGGGAACATGAAGCATGACGTCGACGGCGGTCAGTGCCAAGGTCCAGTATTCTTTGGCCTGTTTCGGGGCTTTGTCTTTTTGAGCGATCAGGAGGAGTTCGACCGGGTTCTTGTTCAGCAGTTTCGCGATCTTGATGCACAATTCCGGCTTCGGGATTTTCAGTCCACGGCGCATGAGATTTGCTTCCGGCTGGGCGATGCCGAGTTTCTCAGCCAAGGTGTAATCACTGCTCAATCCGTAGCGGTCCTTGACCAATTCGAAGTATTCCGCAATTTCCGTCATGCTGACCTCATCATAGGCGTGACCCTCCACTTCTCGAGGCGGTCTGGATGAAACGACATCCCTCCTCTGTACGTCGCTCAGTGTTTCAGGGGACATCCTGCCGACTGTTCTCCATCGTGGACGTGAGCTGATCGTCCCGGCACTGCGTCGGCCGGGTCCAAGCAAGGATCCCTTCCTCCAACCACTCAGCCTTTCCGGCAAGAATATCCTGTGCCAAATGGAACACTTGAGAGTCGTCTTGCCACAACGATCGTCTCAGAGAGAGCAAGGGCATCGGGATGGAACTGTCTTTGACCTGGAACAAAAGTGCTGGAGAAGCTTATCGGCTAACAGATGATCCCGGACGGCCTGCTGCGATGCGTACCATAACAAGCTTCCATCGCAAAGAGTTGCACCCCGGCCTTGACAAGGCGAGTCATCAACAGTTGCTTGCGCGCGAGTCCTTGGCGATGACGAGCTGCGGCCCAGAGCGACTTCTGAGCGAGTTCCCGCGCTTTTTCGTGACAAAGCGACTCCCACACCGATTCGGACGGTGCAGCCGCCGGCCATCTTTTGAGCATGGGCAAGCGGTTGAAGAGCGGCCCGTGACTTTGGCGAAGAACGGCAGGGCCTGTATCATCTTGTCGACCTGAAAATCCAAGAAGGCCTTTCCATGAGAGACGTACTCCGCCAATCCCTCACGCCCGATCCAAAGGGTCAAGATCCCGTTCGTTCCCTCCCAAATGACATTGATCAAGGCATCTCGGACCATGCGTTCGATCGGAGCCGGCACGTCCCCATGGAGCCGAAGCGATTCCGACGTTTCGAACCCGCGTCCACCATAAATGCGGAAGAGATCGAGCACCGATTCGAGCAGCCATTCGGTCGCGAGAATTTTGGCGGCTGCCGACTCAAGCCGCACATCGACCTTGGAGTCGGCCCAGGTCCCTGTGATGGTGACCAAGGCTTCCAATGCCAGGACACGCGAGGCTATACGGACGATCTTTGACCCGATATCCGTGTGCTCACCGATCGGGCGATCATATTGGATGCGCTCTTGCGCCCGTTGTCGAGCAAGCCGTAGACATTGCTTCAAGTTGCCGAAGCACGCGGCGGGAAGGGTAAGTCGGCCCACGGTCAGACTTTCCAGAGCCCGTCGTAATCCCTTCTCCCTCTTTCCCAAACGGTCGGCCACCGGCACGAAGACGTCGTCAAACCGGTACGGCGCCGTTGTAGATGCCGCGGACGCCCATATAATTGAGCCTGGTACAGCGACATCCCGGTGTGGGGTGTCGACGACAAAGGCCCCGAACCGCCGTTCCGATTTGGAGCGAGCGATCTCCCTAGGCTCCTGTACGATTTGGGCAATCACTACCAGGAGCGACGCCAGGAACTCATTGTGCCGTCGAGGTGCGTTCGTCGTGTACAATTTTTCACCGGTCAATCGATAGCCCACGAGAATACCGTCCTCGCGCACCGGGATGGCGTAGCTTTGGAGATCCCAAATATCGCAGCCGGCACCCTTTCTCCGTAAGCGCAAACCCGGAAATGTCGCCACGCGCAAGTCGCGGCAACAATCGTTGTTGCTGCTCGCGGTTCCCGATGAGCTTGACCGGTTCCGCTACTCCGATCGAGTTGTGCGCCGAAATCAGCACCGTGGTCGACGCATCATGACTCCCGAGCAAGGTCGCCACATGGTGGTACTCCGACTGGGTCAAGCCGAGTCCTCCATAGACGGCGGGAATTTTTAGGCCGAAGGCGCCGATGGCCTTGAGCGCCGCGAGCACATCCTCGCCGACTTCCCCCTCTCGGTCGATGCGCTCTGGATCAACTTTCTCGATCAGAAGGAGGCGCAAATGTTCAAGGAACTCCTTCGCTGTGTCGCGGAGCGGCGGGATCGACTGTGCTCGGAAGAGATCGCGGCGAACCACTCCCTCGAACAGGCCGGACAGAAAGCCCGAATAGGGAGTCCGATCCCTCGAGGCTTCCGCTACGGCGAGGGATCCTTGAAAGAGAGGTCTCTTGTCCGACATTGCCATTTCATCCTACTTGGCTTGGTGTAAGGCGGCACGAGAGGGGGCTGCTCCCATCGCCAGATCTTTGTCTCGTCGCGGTAAAGGAGTGGAGCCCGTCACAATCTGATCAAGGTGTGCCATGCGCGAGGCAGCGCGATCCTCAAATCTGGTTCGTTCGAGCGTGACCCCATGGCGCAGGAACTGCGCATGAATGCTCTCGTATGCTTCGCGCACCAATGCCACCACCGACAGATATCCGGCTCGCAGGAGCTGCACTCGATCTCGATAGCACAGAAAACTCCGCTCAAACAGGAGCGCATCGTGGGGACCAGGTGTGACCATCATCAGTCCTTTATCCGGACAGTCCTGTCGGAACATCGTCAATGCCTGAGACATACGAGCGTCGAGATTGATCCGGCTGGCCTGCTCACCGATGGTCAAGAATCCCTTGTCTCGAAGACGATAGTGGCGCTTCGTGAGAGCCGACTCTGCCCATGACGAACCGGGAAGTGGAATGCGACCCATCGGATTGATCATCACCATGAGGTCTATGTGTTTCGCGATGGCTAAGTCGAAGAACGCGGGTCGCCCGATCCCCGCGTCGATATAATCGCGGCCATTAATGCGCACTGGACAGAAATAGATCGGCGCGGCGGAGGAGGCAGTCACGGCCTGGGCGATGGAAATGTCCCGCCGGCCTTCCTCACCGAAGATCACGCATTCCCCGGATTCCAAATCGATGGCCGGGATGTACAGGTCTTTTCGAAGGTCGGTAAACCGCAGCCCCAAACCCTTGGCCATGAACGTGTTCTCGAGGTATCGGGCGAAGGGCTCCAATCGGTAAATGCCGCTGGGCAGTGCATCTTGAGCCTTGTCCAGCAGGTCGATGAACGTCATCTCCTGATAGTTGCGTGCATACAGTCGCACCAATGGGATCAGTTGTTTCGTTGCGCGCCAGATTGTCTTCACGCCTTCGCCGATTGCAGGTCTGAAAATATCCCGATGCTCGAAGTAGTACGGACGTTTTCCGGACAAATTCGTCTCGAGGATTTCTTGGGGCGTGACTCCTTGTGCCAGTAGGGCGGCGACAGCCGATCCGGCGCTCACGCCGACATACATGTCGAAGTCATTGCTGGTGAACGACTCACCGAGAAGATCGTCCAGCCCGGTCAAGGCGCCGACTTCGAAGAGATAGCCCGTGAAGCCGCCTCCTGTCAGCGCCAAGGCCAATTTGGTCGAACGTTGAGCCTGCATCATGTCTCCTCGCTGTTTTCTTGGAGACTAGCGGTTCTTGAATCGAGGCTGCCGTTTCTCCAAGAAGGCCGCCGTTCCTTCTTTCCTATCTTCGGTATCGCACAACGTTCCGAAAAGCCGGGCTTCCAGATCCAAGCCATCCGAAAGATTCAGCGCACTCCCCTGGTGGATCGCCCGAAGCGACGCGCGGAGCGCGACGTGGCTTTTCGCAGCCATCGTGCGCGCCAGTCCTTGCGCTTGTCGCAGAAGGTCATCACCGGGTACCACCTGAGACACCAAACCTAGATTCATGGCCTCTCTGAGCTGAGATAGGCTCGCCTATCAGGATCAATTCCAAGGCCTTGGATCGGCCGATCAGCCGAGGAAGACGTTGAGTCCCGCCGAATCCCGGCATGATGCCCAAGTTGATTTCCGGTTGGCCAAGTCTGACGCCTTCGGCTGCGAGGCGGATGTGGCAACACATGACCAATTCCAAACCTCCGCCCAAACAAGCACCGTTGATCGCCGCGATGACCGGTTTTTCAAGAGCTTCAATCCTGTTCAAGATCATCTGCCCCTGGCGGGCCATCGCCTCGCCCTCAACTGACGACGGAATGGAGGCCAGTACTCGGATATCGGCTCCTGCCACAAAAAATCGTCCCGCGCCCGTGAGCACCACAGCCTTCACCGCTTCATCCTTCGCGAGCGAGTCGAACGTGGAGCTCAACTCTGCGAGTAGTTCAGGTGTGAGCGCGTTGACGGGGGGATGATTGAGCGTCACGAGGGCGACGCCTTCTTCAACCTTGCAACTGTGCATGGCACCTGTCATCAAGGTCATGACATGTCTCCTTGTGCTCTTGGGGTGAGACCCTCAGTACGTGAAAACCCCGTCCCGCCATGCGGCCCGTGAAACCGGCATCAACCATCCGCCGCAACATCGGCGCAGGCCAAAAGCGGGGCCCCAACGTCCCGGCGAAATCTTCAAGCTCGTGCAGAACTTGATCAATGCCCAGCTCATCCGCGAAATGCAGCGGACCTTCCTTTTTCTTGGGATAACCGATCCCGGCCATCATTGCCAGGTCGATATCTGCTGCGGAGGCGACTCCTTCTTGGAGCGCGATGACGGCCTCATTGGTCATAGCCAGGAGCAATCGCGATCGACTCCATCGTGTCGCAGCATGATCGGCATTCGGTCTGAATTCTTGGAGGATTCGTTCAAGTCCTTGATCGCAGACCTCCTGCTTCGCTGCTGACATAGTCATAGAATCCATGACCTGATTTAACTCCCAAACGGCCGGCCTTCACCATCGCTTCAAGCAGGGAAGCCGGCGTCATACGGGGTCCGTAACTGCGGTGCAGAATGCGCGCGACTTCGAACGAGATATCGAGACCTACCGCATCCAGAAGAGCCAGCGGGCCGATCCGGCATGCCGAATGACACCATCTCCTGATCAATTTCCTTGAGCGAGGCCGTTCCTTCCTGCAAGGCTCGAACGGCTTCGTTCACGTAGGCCATCAGCACGCGATTGACCAAGAAACCGGCGCACATTCCTTCACCACGATCGGCAGTTTCCCGATGCTTTCGGCACAACTCACGGCGTCATCAAGCGTCTGTGGCGCCGTCGCAAGTCCCGGCACCACCTCCACGAGCCGCATGACATAGGCTGGGTTGAAAAAATGAAGACCGACCACTTTGTCCGGTCTCGTCGTAGCCGCGCCAAGTGCCGAGATGGACAGTGCCGATGTGTTACTGGCTAGAACGGTGCCGCGCGGGCAGATCTGGTCCAATTCGTGAAAAATTTGCGCCTTAAGTTTCGCGTCCTCAGGAACAGCCTCGATGACGAGATCGACGTCCTTGAGACCGTCCAGCCCGGATGAGGTGGTGACGAGCAACATCTTTGCTTCAAGTTGCTCCAGGGTCATTTTCCCCTTGTCGACTCGTGCCTGATAAATCGCGCGTACCGAATCGACACCCCGTTTCGTCAAATCGTCATTCATGTCGGCGAGTACGACAGGCAGTCCGGAATAGCTCACCACTTCCGCGATCTGGGCTCCCATCGCCCCAGCACCGACCACTCCGACTTTATAGATGTACATCGTTCGCCTCCCGCTCTACGTCATTCTCCGAATGGCGATCGACACTCGGGGATTTCATATCTGCTCCAAGACCATTGCCGCCCCTTGCCCTCCGCCCACGCACAGAGTCACGGCTCCGAGCGCCGACGCCACGCCGTTTCATTTCATGCAGGGCTGTAATGATGAGCCGTGTGCCGGTCATTCCGACCGGATGACCCAATGCAATGGCGCCTCCGTTGACGTTGACAAGGTCTCGTTTGAGACCCAACAATCGTTCAACGACAAGGTACTGAGCGGCAAACGCTTCGTTCACCTCAATCAGATCGAGATCGGCCAAGCGGATGCCTGCTCGTTTGAGCGCCGCCGGCAGCGCTTCCGCCGGCCCGATGCCCATGCGTGCCGGGTCCACACCCACGAATGCATAGCTTCTGACGCGGCCGAGCGGACGCATTCCAAGATCCCTCGCTCGTTCGGCGGACATGACGAGCGCTGCAGCACCGGCGTCGTTGAGCGGACAGCTGTTGCCCGCAGTAACGGTTCCTCCTTCCTTAAAAAGGGGCGGGTAGAGGGCGAGTTGGGGCTCGGTCAGGCCGATGTTCGGGCCCTCATCCTGAGCCACCACAAGAGGAGCGACCTCACGTCCCGCTACAGACTTGGATACAGTGACGGGCACGATCTCCTCTTTCAGGCGACCTTCCCGTATGGCTTTGAACGCGCGACGGTGGCTGTCGATCGTGAATCGATCCTGTTCTACGCGACTGATTCCAAACTCCTCGGCCAAGGTTTCCGCCGTCCTGCCCATCAGCTGGCCGCAGACCGGGTCTGTCAATCCTTCCCAAATACTGTCGATGAACTCGCCATGCTTCAACCGTTTCCCCCAGCGCATGTCTCGAGAGAGATACGGTGCGCGACTCATGTTCTCGACGCCGCCCACGACTTGCACATCGGCATCTTCGCTTTGGAGATTCTGGTAGGCGTTCACAAACGGCTGAAGACCTGAGGAACAGTTTCGCTGGACCGTATAGGCCGGCGTTCTGTCCGGGATGCCGGCCTGGAGAGCGATGACGCGCGCGATGTTATATGCGTCACTCGGCTGTCCTACGCAACCGACGATCACTTCTTCGATCAGTTTTGGATCCAAGCCGGTCCGTGCAATGACTTCGCGCACAGCGAGTTCCCCGAGCTTTTGAGCCGATACGTCCTTCAGTGCGCCGCCGAAGTTACCGATGGGAGTCCGTACGCCGGCTACAATCACGAGGTCTCTCATAAGACCCTCCATCCGAACGTTCATACAGCTTGCCGCTGAAGCTGTTCCTCGGCACGCGCCTGAGCAGCCTCGGCACGCATTATTCTGCGCAGCACCTTGCCGATGACCGTTCGCGGCAACTCCTGACGAAATTCCACGATCGACGGAATCTTGTATCGCGCCAGCAATCCGACGCAGTGCGCGATCAATGCCTGCTCGGTGATGAACGATCCCGGCTTCGCCACGACGTAGGCTTTGATGACCTCACCGTAGTCGTGGTCCGCAACGCCTACCACGGCGGCTTCGCTCACCGCCGGGTGTTGACGCAAGACTTCTTCGACCTCTCGGGGATATACCGTTTCTCCCCGGGACTTGATGATGTCTTTCTTGCGGTCGACAAAGTAGAAGTATCCGCGATCGTCCCGGCGGACGAGGTCGCCGGTGTGCAGCCATCCGTCTCGCAGCACGGCGCCGGTTTCGTCTTCCTTGTTCCAGTATCCTTGCATCACTTGAGGCCCTCGCACGATCAATTCACCCGTTTCGCCATTCGACACGTCCTCCAGTCCAGTGTCTGAGTCCACCACCCGCGCCTCGGTATCGGGGAAGGGAAGCCCCATCGAGCCCGGCGGATGTTCCCCCTGCATCGGGTTACAGTGGGTCGTGGGACTGGCTTCAGTCAGGCCATAGCCCTCTGAAATTCTTGCTCCGGTGAGGCTTTCGAACCGCTCCTGCACATCGGCAGGAAGCGAGCTGGCCCCGCTCAGACATACCCGCAATGAGCGTAAGTCATAGCGCTTGGCATCCGGATGTTCAGTGATCATCGAATACATCATGGGCACACCAGAAAACATGGTAATGCGATGTGTATGGATCGCCTTGATGACCTCGTCCGCGTGGAACCGAGGGAGGAGGACTATTGGACAGCCTGTCGCAATGGCGAGGTTCTGACAGGTGGCCTGACCGTAGGAGTGGAAAAATGGGATGACACCCAGAAAGATTTCACGGCCTTCACGAAAGTCCGGGGACCAGTATCGGCCCTGAAGCGTATTCACGACCACATTGCGGTGCGTGAGCATCACGCCTTTGGCTGTTCCTGTCGTTCCGCCGGTGTATTGCAGTTGTGCGAGATCGGTTGGTCGCACATGAGGCAGTCCGGCGGAATGATCCGCACTGTTTACAGGGTTGGTGCGCAGGAGTTCCAGGAAGTCATAGATGGGCGGAGCTTTCTCGACGGAGACCCAACGGTTGGCTACACGAGCCTTGATGGGATAGAGGAGTTTCTTCAAGAAAGGGAGATAGTCCTGAATGCCGGTGACGATGATCCGCTGGAGGAGCGTCGTCGCCACCTTCACCGCTCGAACACGAGGGTAGAGCAGGTCAAGGACCACCATCGTCTCCGTCCCTGCATCGGTCAGCTGCGTCTGAATTTCTCGTTCGACGTAGAGCGGATTGGTCGGCACCACGACGGCGCCGGCTTTCAGAATTCCGTAATAGGCGATGACCGCCTGCGGAATATTGGGAAGCATGATGGCGACCCGATCGCCTTGGCTGACGCCGAGTTGTTGCAATCCCAACGCAAATCGAGTCGCGAGGTCGTCCAGTTCTCCATACGTGATGCAAGTACCGTAAAACACAAGTGCAGGGGAGTTCGCGAAACGGTCCGATGAGTGTTGCAGGAGATCCGGTACAGCCCATGCTGGATAGCTGATGCTTGAGGGCACCCCGGAATCATATCGGTTGCTCCAAGTCTGTTGCATAGGACCCTCCTCCACTCTCACGCACAGGCAAGCCAGCCATATCGCTCACAGCGCTAACTCGCGCGTCGCTGAGCCAAGCCCGTCCACGTGTTGTCAGGGTTCCTCCTCCGTTGCTCCAAACCTGCCCAGAACCCTTCAAGATAGCCGAGCACCGCATCGACGCCGGAGCGAAAATCATCTTCATCCTGTTTGGACATCCTGGTCTCATCCGTTCCTTGCATGGCCGCTACCGCCTGTTCCATTGCCTCTTCGTGAGTGCCTTCAAGCTGCCGGTGAAACGTGAAATAGGCGAGGTCCATCTTGGGATAATGCGTGAGCTTCAGGTTGGTCAGGCCAGGAATCAGCTGATCCCACATCGTGATGGCCATGTTCTCGAGTCCAAAGGATGCTCCCAGCGCTTTGGCGTGATTGCCGTCGGTGTAGAGTCGTTCCATCCCCTCTATATAGACGTGGGTCGAAGGGAGCATCGGTCGTGTCATGGCTTCGTGTATGTCGATGCCGATGGATCGCAAAAAGTTTCGATAGAGGAGTTCATGCCGATGACGAGTTTGTCCGTCGCCCAATTCGGAGTACAGGACCTTGGTCAATTCATCGGCTACCCGCTCGTCTTCGGTATTGACAAGCTGAGAAATCAGGATTCTTGGGAAAAACCGAGAAAAGTTATAGAACTCGAGTGCGAATTCATGGAGGTCGAAGTCGGTGAGATCTCCCTACTCGGAAGCGATCCAAGTACGAATTGTTGATGGCGCCATGCTCAAGCACCAGTCGTCTCAGCTTTTGATGAAACGTCATGGGCACCTCCAAATGTCCTCGCGACGGAAATTTTTTCAAGCACATAATATATTTTTTATATTACAATTTCAATAGACCGATGATCAATTATTGTCTATACAGACCTAACTAAACGACTCAATGTATAAAAATTTAAGCGAGAATCGTCTTGCAATGATCTTTTCTAAAATAGTATTATCGCATCAGTCAATTATAATGCTGAATTTCAGAAATGTTTCCTCGGAGCAAAATGTGGGCGATGTGGAGGCTCCATGAAACAGACCATCGGTTTTGATCACGTCACCCTCTGTGTGGACAATCTTGAAGCTGCAGAATTCTTGTTTGCCAAGATCTTGGGTTTTGAAGTGATCTGGTCGGCTAAAGATGTGGGAAGTAACACCTCATCGATGGACACTGTCGTCGTGCAACGTGGAACTGCCAAGATTGCCCTCATGCAGGGTCGAGACAAGGCAGGAAAGTCTCAAATCAATCGATTCATCGAAAAGTACGGACAGGGTGTACAGCACGTCGCCCTTGAAGTCGAGGATATCGAGGCTGTATGTCGAGAGTGGGAGGCACATGGCGTGAAGTTTAGTGGGTCAGTCAAAGAGGGGCGGGATGGGTTTGGACCGCTGAAACAACGTTTTACCTATTCTCTTTTCCCGAACAGTGGACTGTTCATCGAGCTGACTCAACGACAGCATGGTGAAGAAAGCGCGAAAACGTTTGTCCGAAGCACGGTGGAGTCGCTGTACAAGGATATCGAACGAGACCAAACTTCCGGCGTCGAAAAGACGATCATTGATTACGACGCATCTTCGATGCTTGGGCAAAAGGAAAAGAAGCCGCTGAAAAAAGCGTCATAACCGGGCAGTCCCTTCTTTGTTGGGAGCCGGCCATGTATCTCACGCGGAGAGGAAAAGTTCCCAACCAGGCCCATGTCGGCATTCCCGAAGGGCTGTATGAAGAAGAGCATGGGCGAAACGGATTTGCCGGAGCAGTTTCACATCTCTATCGGACACATCCACCCACTTCCTGGATCACGATCGAGGGGAAGCTGAGGCCGCGGGCCTTTGCCTGCACTCAGATTCCCGAGGCCGCATTCAATACCTCACAATCAGTGCTGATGATGCAGAGCCGGGATGTCGGTCTCCACATGTCCTGCCGACGAGAAACGATGCCCTATTTCGTGCGCAATGCAGACGGAGATGAAGTCCATTTCGTGCATCGGGGCAGAGGTAGGTTTGAGACCGATTATGGCGTTCTTCCCTACGAGCCAGGCGATTATGTGGTGATCCCTAAAGGGACGACCTATCGAATTCATGTCGATGCAGGTCCATCGTTTCTACTGATTGTCGAGACACCCGTTCCTCAGTCGGTACCGGACCGAGGAGCTCTAGGGCAACATGCACTCTTCGATAAAGGCGTGTTGCTTGCTCCCGAACTAGAGGCGATGGAACCGATGGAAATCGGAGTCCGAACATGGGAGATCCACATCAAGCGTCAAGGCGATTGGACTCGAGTCGTCTATCCTTTCTACCCCATGGACGTAGTCGGATGGAAAGGGGATCTCTGGGTTGCGAAGCTGAACGTGCGGGATTTTCGCCCCGTTGTCAGCCCCCGGTATCATCTACCGCCGAGCGTTCATGGGACATTCCAAGCCGGCGGATGTCTTATTTCCACTTTTGCCCCGAGGCCGCTGGAAAGCGATCCCGAGGCCTTGCGCGTCCCCTTTTACCATCGAAATACCGACTACGATGAAGTGCTGTTTTATCATGATGGAGAATTCTTCAGTCGTGCCGGGATTCAGGCGGGCATGCTCACGTTACATCCGCAGGGCATCCACCATGGACCACAACCGCAGGCGGTCCAAGCCGGCAAAACGAAGACGCACACCAGCGAAGTGGCGGTGATGATCGAATCCAAGGCTCCCTTCACGGTCCAGCCGGAAATGGAGTCGGTGGAGATCAAGGACTACGCATTGAGTTGGAGCCGTCGATGAAGCTCGTCAGTTTTCGAATCAGAACTCCCATCGGTACATTCACCAGGGTGGGAGCGACACACGGGCAACACATCGTGGACTTGAACATGGCCTATGTCCGATGGTTGGCAGACCAACAGGAAGCACAGCCGCGGCGACTAGCCGACGCTCAAGTTCCGCCGACCATGTTGGAGTTTCTCGAAGGAGGGAATTCCACGCTGGCAGCGGCCCGCCGAGCGAAAGATTATGTGACTGCACTTTCTCCATCAGTCAAAGGTCCGTCCGGTGAGACGATTGTGTATGCGGTCTCAGATGTTCAACTCGCTGCTCCTCTTCCCAATCCACCTTCGCTTCGTGATTTCATCGCGTTTGAAGACCACATTGCAGCGACGTCGAAGAAGCGAGGACAGCCGATTCCGCCGGAGTGGTACAAGGCTCCGGTCTACTACAAAGGGAACCCTCGCACGATCATAGGGCCGGACGAGGCGCTGTCTTGGCCGCTGGAGACGACGAAGTTGGACTATGAGTTGGAACTGGCCTGTGTCATCGGGCGGAAGGGAAGAGACATCTCCGAACGGGTAGCGGAAGACTACATTGCCGGTTACACGATCATGAACGACTTCAGCGCGCGAGATATTCAATTTCAAGAAATGGCCTGTCGACTGGGTCCGGCGAAGGGCAAAGATTTCGCGACGGCGATGGGTCCCTGTCTCATAACCCTCGATGAGATTGCGGACCTCGGTGCCGTGACGATGATTGCAAGGGTCAACGGAGAAGAATGGTCGCGAGGACGATTCGGGACGATCCACTGGTCTTTTGCTCAAATGATCGCGCACGTGTCGCGAGGCGAAACGATCTATCCCGGGAGATGTCTTCGGTTCAGGAACAGTGGGAGGGGGCTGTGGACTGGAACTGGACCGCTACTTGAAGCCCGGAGACGTGGTCGAGTTGGAAATTCAGCCGATCGGGGTTCTTAGGACTCGAATTGTGAGTGCAACGCAAGGGGGTGAGAGATGCCTGTCGGCATGGTTGAGCTGGCTCTTGCAGAAATGGTGGATCGACATCGCCTGCTCTACGAAGGGTCGGCGATCGATGCAAAGTTGAACCCCCTTATTCACGTTGGTTCGTCCACCAATCTGAGACAGAAGGACATCCTGAACATTCTGCGCACGTCCCGGTCGGTCTTCTTCGATACCCACGTGGAGGTGGTGTCAGGTCACCACACGGCGACATATCTGCGTTTCGAATCCATCGCTCGTTGTCCTGAGCTGATCCGACAATTGGCCGGCGATATGGCCGGCTGGATCAGCCGGACGTTTCAATCCAATCCGATCACGGGCCTCGTAGCGACCAGTTCAGCCGCGGAGCTGCTTGCGGAAGGGATTGCGGACCGTACTGCGACACCACGCGATTGCGTGTGGTACTGACGCCGTACAGTTGTGAGACAGGACGGATCGGGACGGACATCAAGGTCGGCGCGATCAAAGCCGGCGAACGTTTTGTGGCGCTCAACGATGTCACGACACGCGGCAATTGCGTCAGCAAGCTCGGCAAAGTCATCACCGACAATGGAGGTATGTTGGCGGGGATGATGGTCTTTGCCCGGCGTGACAGCGGTCAGTTTCCGTTGATGAACGAATTAATCGCACAACATCCCTTCTACTACACGACGGATCTCGACATGCCGCAATGGGAGTCGGCGCACTGTCCGCTGTGCCGTGCAGGAAACCGTTGCTGCTCTGGAAGGACATGCCGACTCTTGTAAGTCGGCGACGCCGGAGGTGGTCATGGATGTTGCCGTCATCGCCAAGGAGATCAAGCGAGACGATCTCCTCCACATGTACTATTACCTGAAACTCACCGGGCGCTGGAAGACAGGATCACGGCGCTCTACCGGCAGGGACGTATCGTCGGTGGAGTCTATACAAGTCACGGAATGGAAGCGATTGCCGTCGGATATGCCTCGGCGCTTGAACGCGACGATGTCATCGCGCCGTTCCATCGAGACATGGGGGCCTTCCTTATTCGAGGCTTCACGACCGGCGAAATTCTCGCCCAGTATCTCGGCAAGAGGACCGGCCCGACCAAAGGAAAAGACGGTAATGTCCACATGGGAGATCTCAAGCGGGGTGTTTTAGGATTTGTCAGCCATCTGGCGGACAATCTGCCGGTGGCGGCGGGGGCGGCGTCTGGCGTTCAAGATGAGAGGTGAATCTCGTGTGGTCTTTGCAGGGACCGGTGACGGGGGGACCAGCAGGGGCGACTTCCACGAAGCGATGAATTTGGCGGCGGTGCGGAAGCTCCCCGTCGTCTTTTTCTGCAACAACAATCAATATGCCTATTCGACGCCGCTTCGTCTACAGATGGCGATCCCGAACGTGGTCGATCGGGCGAAGCGTATGGCATGCCCGGTGAAATCGTGGACGGCAACGATGTGGCCGCGGTCTATCTGGCGGCAAAACATGCGATTGCCGAGCCCGCGCAGGGGAAGGGCCGACCTTTCTCGAATTCAAAACGATGCGGATGCACGGCCACTCCGAGCATGATCCGGCCAAATATGTCCCGCGCGAGCTGTTGGAAGAGTGGAAGAAGAAAGATCCGATCCTAAAAGCCGAGCGGCTGCTCAAGCAGCTTGGCTATGGCGATGACGCCTCTTTCCAAGAAGTCACCGAACGCGCGAAGAGCGAAGTCGAGGCCGGTGTGGAATTCGCGGAACAGAGCCCGCTGCCTGAAGGACCGGAGGTGTTGGAAGGCGTGTTTGCAGACAAAGCCGACAGCTATTAGCTGTTTACAATCGGCACAGAAAGGAGCCTTCTATCATGAGACCGTGCCTCAAACTTCCGAGAAGGTCAGTTACCTGGAAGCGATCTCACAGGCGTTGGACGAAGAGATGGCCCGTGATGAACGGGTGTTTGTGATGGGCGAGGATATCGGCACGTATGGCGGGGCATTCAAAATTACCGAAGGGTTTCTCCAAAAGTACGGCGAGTGGCGAGTGCTCGATACGCCGCTTGCCGAGTCGGGATTTGTCGGAGCGGCGATCGGCGCAGCCATGATGGGGCTGCGTCCGGTCGTAGAGATGCAGTTTGCGGACTTCATTTCCTGCGCCTTCGACCAGATCACCGAGGTGGCAGCCAAGAATCACTACCGATGGGGAGCCGCGGTGCCGATGGTCATCCGCGCGCCGTTCGGCGGTGGTGTGCACGGCGGGCCGTTCCATTCTGAATGTCCCGAAGGCTGGTTTTTCCATTCTCCGGGACTCAAGTTGGTCGCCCCGTCCACGCCGTACGACGCCAAAGGGCTCCTCAAGGCGGCGATTCGTGACCCCAACCCGGTGATCTACTTTGAGCACAAATTTCTCTACCGACGTATCAAATCTGTCTTGCCAAAAGAGGACTTCGTTGTGCCGCTCGGAAAGGCCGACGTAAAGCGGACCGGCAACGATATCTCCATGATCACTTATGGCGCAATGGTCTACTTTGGCGCTCGAAGCCGCCCAGACATTGGCCAATGAGGGGATCGATCTGGAGGTCGTCGACTTACGCACGTTGATCCCGTTCGACAAGGAAGCCATTTATTCGTCGGTGCGCAAAACCAGCAAAGCCATTCTTCTGCATGAGGACAACAAAACCGGTGGCATCGGGGCTGAAATCGCCGCGCTGTTGGCGGAAGATTGTTTCGATTGTCTGGACGGGCCGATTGTACGTATCGCGCCGCCGGACACGCCGGTCCCGTTCAGCACGCCGCTGGAAGAGTTTTTTCTCCGAAGACGAGCGACATCATTGCCGCGGCGCGGAAACTGGCGGCGTATTAAAAAGGACTGAGGGCTGAGGGCTGAGTTATGAGGACTGAGAACCAAAGAACCTCACATTCGCTGGATGCCCATCTCAGTCCTCAGCACTCGTCACTCAGCACTTGAGTATGGCTGCCGACATCATCATGCCTCAGCTTGGAGAGAGCATCGCGGAAGGGACGGTCGTGAGGTGGCTCATCCCTGTCGGAGGGATGATTCAAAAGGACGAGTCGCTTTTGGAAGTCGAAACCGAAAAGGTGACATTGGAAATTCCCTCGCCCGCCACGGGCATGGTGAACGAGATCATCGTTCATGAGGGACAGACGGTTCCTGTCGGCACCTTGCTGGCGCGCATCGACAGCGCTCCACCTTCGGAAGTCGTCAACCGAGTCGGCGGAGTCGTTGTCCGTCCGATGGAACCGACTCCGGCAGGAGAGCAACATCACTCTCCGGCCGTCCGGCAGTTGGCGACGGAGCATGGAATCGATCTTTCGCAGGTGAAGGGGAGCGGGGTCGGCGGCCGGGTTACCAAGAAGGATGTTCTCGACGTTATCACTAAAAGCGGTTCTCAGACCAACGTTGCCGCAATAGCAGGCGAACCTTCCATGGGCGAAGAGCTTCTCCCCTTCACGCAGATGCGTAAGACCATCGCGGATCGGATGGTCAAGAGCAAGCGAACGTCTGCCCACGTCACCACCTTTTTCGAAGCGGATTTTTCGAGCATCACCAAATTTCGACAGGGCCGCAGCCTGACCTATTTGCCGTTTGTCGTCCGTGCCGTCACCAGAGCCATTCGAGATGTCTCGATCGCGAACTCGTCATGGGGCGAGCAAGGCATCGTGGTCAAAAAGGATATCCATATGGGAATCGCCACGGCGCTCGATGACGAACTCTTGGTGCCGGTGGTGCGATATGCCGATCGAAAAGGACTGACACAGCTGGCAAAAGAAATTGCGGATCTTGCGGAACGAGCCAGGTCCAAGAAGTTGAACCCCGAAGAGGTGCAAGACGGAACGTTCACGATCACGAACCATGGCGGGTTCGGCAGCTTATTCAGTACTCCGATCATCCATCAGCCGCAGATCGCCATTCTTGGTATCGGCGCCATTCAGAAACGAGCGGTCGTCATTGACGACGCGATTGCAATTCGATCGATGGGCTACCTCAGTTTGTCGTTCGATCACCGGGTTATCGATGGTGCGACAGCGGATCAATTCATGGCCAAAGTACGACACTATCTCGAACAGAGTCATTGGGAGCAGGTCTTGTGAACCGGACATCACAAGCAGTGATCGTCAGCGCAGTTCGGACGCCGATGGGGAGTTTCAACGGCATCTTCAGCCAGGTGCCTGCGACGAAATTGGGCAGTCTCGCCATCGCCGAAGCATTGAAGCGGGTCCATCTGCCGCCGGATCGTGTGGACCAAGTCTACATGGGCTGCGTCCTCAGCGCCGGTTTGGGGCAAGCACCGGCTCGACAGGCATCGATCGGAGCCGGAATTCCCCATTCAACCGGAGCCACGACGGTGAATAAGGTCTGTGGGTCGAGCATCCAGACGGTGATCATGGCGTCCCAGGCCATTGCGCTCGGAGAGGCGAGCATTGTCGTAGCAGGTGGAATGGAAAACATGACCCGCGCGCCCTATTTGTTGGAGAAAGCGCGACAGGGCTATCGGCTAGGGCATGCCGAACTGGTCGACAGCCTCGTCAAAGACGGGCTGTGGGACGTCTACAATAATTTTCATATGGGTCACGGAGGCGAACTGTGCGCCGCTAAGTATCAGTTGACAAGAAAAGAGCTTGATGACTTTGCACTCGAAAGTTACCGGCGCTCGCGTGAGGCGATCGCGACCGGAATCTTTAAACAGGAAATTGTGCCGGTCGAGGTGCCGCAACGCAAAGGCCCGGCGGTAGCGGTCGTGGAAGATGAGGAGCCGAATCGAGTGGATCTCAGCAAGATGCGTGAGTTGAAGCCGGTATTCCAAAACGACGGCGTCCTGACCGTGGGCAATTCCCCTGCTTGTAACGATGGCGCGGCTGCGTTGATCGTCATGGCGGAAGAGGAGGCGGCACGTCTCGGGCTCACTCCGATGGCCCGTATTGTCGGCTATGCCGGAGCGGCGTTGGCGCCGGAATGGTTTACGATCGCGCCGATCGAGGCGATCAAACGGGTGCTCAAGAAACAGGCTTCACGGTCGGTGACATCGATGTGTTCGAAATCAACGAAGCCTTTTCAGCCGTCTCTCTCGCGATCAACCGTGAATTGGGACTCGACGAAAAGAAGGTCAATGTGAACGGCGGAGCGGTCGCGCTCGGTCATCCCATCGGGGCGACCGGCGCACGCATCCTCACGACGCTTCTTCACGCCATGGCCGCACGCGGAGCGAGGAGGGGATTAGCCGGTCTCTGTATCGGTGGAGGAGAAGCGTTGGCGATGATCGTAGAACGGTAACGGTCAATGGTCATTAGTCATGTGTCATCGGTGAAGCGGCCTCTTTCCCAGCCAATGACCCTTGACCAGTGACCTTGGTCTGAGCCATGAGACTCGACGACGTCAAAACCATCGGGATTGTCGGAGCCGGCCAGATGGGTCGCGGCATTAGCCAGGTCTGTGCCACCGTCGGCTATGAAGTTCTCCTTGTCGATGTGGCCGAACCACCGTTAACGGAGGCCATTTCCAAGATCCGTGTTGGACTGCAACGCGCAGTTGAACGAGGCAGTCTTACCGACCATCAAGTCGGAGAGGCACTGGCGCTCGTCCGACCACTGGGGCAGCTTGACCGCTTGCGGGATGTGCAGATGGTCATCGAAGCGGTTCCTGAAGATCTCGTCGTGAAGCAGGAACTCTTTGCCCAATTGAATCGAATCTGCATGCCACAGGCGGTGCTGGCGAGCAACACTTCATCCATTTCAATCACGAAGCTAGGAGCCGCCTCCGGTCGGCCTGACCGCATCGTCGGCCTGCACTTCATGAATCCTGCGCCCGTGATGCGTCTCGTGGAAGTCGTTCGCGGGCTGGAAACATCCGAACGAACAACGCAGCTTGCACTCGACTTGGCAAAGCGTTTGGGGAAAACGCCGGTCGTGTCTAACGATGTCCCGGGATTCATCGTGAACCGTGTGCTGGTTCCCATGATCAATGAAGCGATTTTCGCGTTGGAGGAAGGCGTTGCGTCTGCGGAAGACATCGATCTAGCGATGACCGCTGGGCGCCAATCATCCCGTGGGACCATTGGCCCTTGCCGACCGCATCGGTTTGGACACCGTGCTGGCCATCTGCGATGTCTTGCATCAAGACTTAGGTGATCCCAAATTTCGCGCGTGCCCCTTACTCCGTCGGTATGTCGAAGCGGGGTGGTTGGGACGAAAGTGCGGTCGCGGATTCCATGTCTACGAAGGGAAGAACGAACGGCAGGAAGCGATAAGCCGTACGTCCTGATCTTGGTCCCTGGTTCCTCAGCGCGGTCTGGAGCAGATCGATGCAAGAACGTAAACCGAGATTCACCTCCCTCTCAGGATTCGACATCAACCGTGTGTATACACGCAACGATCTGAAGGACTGGTCGCCGGACGAGGAGCTTGGAGCGCCGGGCGCAATTTCCGTACACCCGAGGTGTCTATCCGACTATGTATCGTGGCCGGCTCTGGACCATCCGACAGTTCGCCGGCTTCGGATCGGCGGAGGACACCAACCGTCGGTTCAAATATCTCCTCCAACATGGGCAAAACGGCCTGAGTGTCGCGTTTGACATGCCGACCTTGATGGGGATCGACGCGGATGACCCACTTGCTCACGGCGAGATCGGTCACTGCGGCGTTGCGATCTCGTCGCTCGACGATATGGAGCGGCTATTCGAGGACATTCCGCTCGATCAGGTCACCACGTCGATGACGATCAACGGTCCGGCCGCCGTGATCTTCGCGATGTACCTCGCGGTCGCGGAGAGACGCGGCATCCATCTTGAACGCTTGGACGGCACATTGCAGAACGACATCTCTGAAGGAATACATCGCCCAGAAAGAGTGGCTCTATCCGCCGGGACCCTCGCTTCGTTTGATCACCGACACCATCGCGTACTGCGCCGAGCATGTTCCCAAATGGCATCCGGTCAGTATCAGCGGATATCACATCCGCGAAGCCGGTTCGACCGCAGTCCAGGAACTTGGCCTTTACCCTCTACGACGGTCTGACCTACGTGGAAGCTGCGGTCAAAGCCGGTCTTTCCGTGGACCGATTCGCTCCGCAGTTCTCGTTCTTTTTCAACGCGCACAATGACTTGTTTGAGGAGATCGCCAAGTTCCGGGCGGCCCGTCGGCTATGGGCCCGCGAAATGACGCGGCGGTACCGACCCAGCGATCCTCGTTCGGTGCAGCTCCGCTGTCACGCGCAGACCGCCGGCTGTTCCCTCACGGCGCAACAGCCCATGAACAACGTGGTCCGGACGACGATTCAGGCCCTCGCGGCCGTCTTGGGCGGCACACAGTCGCTCCATACCAATTCGATGGACGAAACGCTTGCGTTGCCGACCGAGGACGCGGTGAAACTGGCGCTGCGCACGCAGCAGATCATCGCGCAGGAGAGCGAAGTCACCAATAGCGTCGATCCGCTCGGCGGCTCCTATTATGTCGAAACCCTCACGAATCGCCTGGAGGAAGCGGCACTGGATTACTTTCATCGATTGGACGACATGGGCGGCATGGTCAAGGCGATCGAGCGGGGATTCCCGCAGCGTGAAATCCTCGACGCCTCGCAACGGTACCAGCGTGAGTTGGAACGGAAAGAACGGATCGTCGTCGGTGTCAACGAGTACGTGGAACCGGATGAACGTCCGATTCCAACTCTCAAGATAGGACAGGAAGTCGAACAGGAACAGGTCGCGCGTCTCTCGGACCTACGGAAATCTCGCGATTCCTTCAAGATGGCCGGTGCCGTCGAGGCGTTGCAGGAAGCGACCTCGTGCGGCGAGAACGTCATGCCGTCTCTCATTGATGCGGTGAAGGCCAAGGCGACGTTAGGCGAAATCTGCGCGGCCTTGAAAGAAGTGTTGGGCGCGTATCGGGAGCCGGTGGTGTTGTGATGGCAACGGACAACCAGGATGCCTCCTGTGCTCGCGCGACGCGCACCCAGGGTCGATCAGATTGTGATCATAACGGGCGGTGCTCGTCGCATGCGCGCAGTGGGAGGCATCCTGGTTGTCCACTGCCGAAGGGAGGATGGGGAAGATAGGCGCGACCAGTTGCTACTGAATCAGATTCGGCGCTTGGCGAAAGGTTCTGTGCCCATACCTTCCCGCCGAGGCCAGGAGGTAGAGAGAGAGAATCATGAAGCTCGGAGCGTTTGAGATATATCCCGTGAGTGATGGTCGGTTTCGGCTGGACGGTGGGGCTATGTTTGGGGTCGTGCCGAAGGCTCTGTGGGAAAAATGTTGTCCCGCCGATGAGTTGAATCGAATCTCCCTCAGCCTCACTGCGTTGCTGATTAGAGCGAACGGCAAAAATATCCTGGTGGACACCGGACTGGGGCCGAAGGAGGACGAGAAGTTTCGGCGCATGTTCGCCGTCGAGCGAACGCCGACGATACTGGAATCTCTCAAGCGGCTAGATCTGGGGCCGGATGATATTCATCTGGTCATCAACACGCATCTGCATTTCGACCATGCAGGGGGAAACACGATAAGAGACGATCATGGACACATCGGTCCTACTTTCCCCAAGGCACGTTACGTCATTCAACAGGGTGAGTTTGAAGATGCGGCGTGCGCCAACGAGCGGACCAGAGCAAGCTATCGATCGGAAAACTTTGCGCCCATCGACCACATCAATCAGTGGGAATTCCTGCATGGTGATACGGAACTCGTTCCAGGTGTGACGACGGTCGTCACCGCCGGCCATACACGCTACCATCAGAGCGTTAAGATCGAATCGGAAGGGCAGATCGCCTTTTTCCTGGGAGACCTGATTCCGACGGTATCGCATCTGCTGCTTCCTTACATCATGGGCTACGATCTCTTCCCCATCCAGACCCTGGAGACAAAGCGATGGGTGTTGGATCGAGCGTTTGAAGAGCGATGGCTGCTGCTCTTCGAACATGATCCAGTGGTTCAGTCGGGATACGTTCGGAAGGATCAGGACGGCAAGTATTTCCTTCGCGGGGTGCCAGCATGGCAGTAGCGAGCGCACCTCTCAGGATTTTGATCGGCAAAGTCGGTCTCGACGGCCATGACCGAGGTGTGAAGCTCATCGCGCGAGCATTGCGGGACGCCGGGGTGGAAGTCATCTATACCGGTCTGCACCAGACGCCGGAACAGATCGTCAATACGGCGATCCAAGAGGATGTGGATGCAATCGGTTTGAGCATTCTTTCAGGAGCGCACAAGACGCTGTTCCGTCGCGTCCTCGAACTCCTCAAAGAGCAGGATGCAGAAGACATCGCCTTGTTCGGCGGTGGAATCATCCCGGATGAAGATGTCACGACGCTCACAGCGGACGGCGTGAAGGCCCTGTTCAAGCCCGGCGCGCCTATGCAGGAGATCGTGACGTTCGTGAAAGGGCTCAAAAGACAGGGTTGAGATGTCATGCGTGCGTTGACCACATCGGCGATGACTAATTCCAGCGCATTCGCATCGAATCGTGCCCACTATGAGAGCCTAGTGGCCGACCTCCGGAAACACCTCGCCCTCGCTCGGGCCGGAGGGTCACCGGAGGCCGTCGCGCTTCATCAACAACGAGGCAAACTGACTGCTCGGGAGCGGATTGCGAAGCTGCTGGATCCGGACGCGTCTTGGCTGGAGCTCAGTCCCTTGGCAGCATCAGAGATGTACGACGATCAGATCTCCGCTGCCGGTCTGATTACAGGCATCGGCT
This sequence comes from uncultured Nitrospiraceae bacterium, assembly GCA_963849655.1. Taxonomy (GTDB): domain Bacteria; phylum Nitrospirota; class Nitrospiria; order Nitrospirales; family Nitrospiraceae; genus Nitrospira_D. Next base: position 18,747 of record CAWKJK010000010.1, on the reverse strand, counting down.
ATGTGGCGGGGCGGCCCTGTGTCATCGCCGCCAACGATGCGACGGTCAAGGGCGGGACCTACTTCCCCATGACGATCAAGAAACATCTCCGGGCTCAAGAGATCGCTCTGGAAAATCGACTGCCTGCGATCTATCTCGTGGATTCCGGCGGCGTGTTCCTGCCGATGCAGGCCGATGCTTTCGCCGACAAAGAGCACTTCGGACGGATCTTCTACAATCAGGCGCGCCTGTCCGCCCTCGGGGTTCCACAAATCGCCGTCGTCATGGGGATGTGCACCGCCGGTGGTGCTTACGTGCCCGCCATGTGTGACGAGAACGTGATCGTCAAAGGGACCGGCACCATTTATCTGGCGGGGCCCCCACTGGTCAAAGCGGCAACCGGCGAAGAGGTCACCGCCGAAGAGCTCGGCGGGGCCGATCTCCACACCAGGCTCTCAGGTGTGAGCGACCACCTTGCAGACGACGACCATGAAGCGCTCGAGATCTGCCGGTCGATCGTCGAGACACTGCCTCAACGACCTGTCCTTCGCAGACCGGCACCGATCGAGGAGCCGCATTACCCGGCTTCTGAGTTGTATGGACTCATTTCGAACAATCCACGGCAGACTTTCGACGCCCGTGAAGTCATCGCCCGCTTAGCGGACGGCAGCCGCTTTCATGAGTTTAAGGCCAGGTACGGCCGAACGCTGACCTGTGGTTTCGCCCGGTGGATGGGGCACCAAGTCGGCATCGTCGCGAACAACGGCGTGCTGTTCTCCGAGGCCGCCTTGAAAGGCGCCCACTTTCTCCAACTCTGTGCCCAGCGGCGGCTGCCGCTGGTGTTTCTCCAAAACATCACAGGCTTCATGGTCGGTAAGGAGTACGAGACGCGAGGGATCATCAAGGATGGAGCCAAGATGGTGCAAGCGGTGGCGACTGCCGATGTCCCGAAATTCACCATCGTTATAGGTGCCTCTCATGGTGCCGGCAATTACGCCATGTGCGGACGCGCATACGCTCCGCGCTTTCTCTTTCTCTGGCCCAATGCGCGAACGTCGGTGATGGGAGCGCAACAGGCGGCTCAGGTACTCTTGACTGTGAAGCAGCAGCAACGGGCCCGCGACAAGGCGTCCCTGTCGGAAGACGAGCAGCGAAGGATCATGGACTCTATACGAGCCCAGTATGAGCGGGAGGGGAGTCCCTATTTCAGCACTTCACGGCTCTGGGATGATGGGATCATCGATCCAGTGGATACACGGACAATTCTCAGGCTGTGTCTTGACGTCGCCATGACGACACCGGTTCGCTCGTCGCACTTCCCTGTTTTTCGTATGTGAGGCGCCGATGACGCATTCAACGTCGATCCTCGTTGAGTCGAGGAAAGGGTGCGCACGTGTGACCTTGAATCGGCCCGATCGGCGGAACGCGTTCGATGCCCGCATGGTGGAGGAACTGTGCGAGGCCTTTATGACGTTGGGACAGGATCACTCGGTGCGCACGGTTGTGTTAACCGGTGCCGGTTCGACATTTTGCGCCGGGGCGGACCTTCGCTGGATGGGGGCTGACCGAATCGTGCCTGCTACGGAAGCGCAGCAGGACGCCGAGCGATTGCTTGTGATGTTCCGGACCATCGATGACTGCCCCTGTCCTGTCATCGGATGCGTTCAGGGATCTGTCTATGGCGGAGGAATCGGGCTGATTGCGGCGTGCGATATCGCCGTAGCCGCTGCAAATGCCACATTCGCGTTCAGCGAGGTCCGCTTGGGATTGGTTCCCGCTGTGATCGCGCCCTTTGTCCTCGCGAAGGTCGGGGACTCTTTTGTGCGACGATTCTGTCTGACCGGGGAACCGTTTTCCGCATCGATCGCTCAAGCCAATGGTCTGATCCATGATGTAGTCGAACCAGCTGCGTTAGAGGGCCATGTCGCAGCATTGGTTGAACAGATTGCCCATCTCGCTCCGCAGGCCGTACGGGACACGAAGGCGCTGTTTCATCGACTTCACCATCTGTCTCATGAGGAGCGCTGGAAGGCTTGTGTCGAAGGGAACGTACGGGCTCGCCTTTCATCTGAAGCGCAGGAAGGGATTCGTGCCTTTCGTGAACGTCGAACGCCGAACTGGGCTATGCCGACAGGCGGGAAGTAACGGTGTTGCTGCGGAACGTCGCATGATACCCGACAGTAACCGACCACAATCACATGCGCCTATGATACGGATCGTCGAGGTCGGTCCGCGAGACGGCCTGCAAAATGAATTGGAGGTCGTCTCCACGGCGGTCAAGGTGGCGTTCGTGGATGCCTTGTCCAAGAGCGGTGTGGCCGAAATCGAAGCAGGATCGTTTGTGTCGCCTCGTGCCATTCCGCAACTGGCTGACTCCGACGAGGTGTTCCGGAGGATCGAGCGACTGCCCGACGTGATCTATTCAGCGCTGGTGCCGAACGAACGAGGGTTGGAACGTGCGAGGGCGGCGGCAGTGACCAAGATTGCCGTCTTTACGGCGGCCTCCGATTCGTTCACCAGACGGAACATCAATTGCACGATCGGCGAGTCGATCGTGCGGTTCAGGCCGGTGGTGTTCGGCGCGAAACGTGATGGCATGACCGTGCGTGGGTACGTTTCTACCGTGACCCATTGTCCCTTTGAGGGTGCCGTCCAACCGTCGCAAGTTCTGGATGTTGTGCGACAGTTACTTGATCTTGGAGTAGACGAAATTTCCCTCGGTGATACTGTTGGGAAGGCCGCTCCTCGGGATATCCGAAAGCTCCTAGATGAAATAGTGCCACGCATCGATCGGAGTCGTCTCTCGCTTCACGTCCACGACACCTGCGGCATGGCCGTGGCCAATATCCTGACCGCATGGACAGAGTACAACATCGAGCTGTTCGACACGGCTGCCGGAGGACTCGGAGGGTGTCCGTACGCGCCTGGGGCGTCGGGGAACGTTGCGACTGAAGACGTGGTCTATGCGCTAAAGGCATCCGGCGCTTCGCTTGCCGTGGATGAGCAGAAGGTCATTGCGGCGGCAAGCGAGATCGGGAAGGTTTTGAACTGTCGACTGTCGTCGCGCCTCTCGCAGGTACAGACGGAACAAACCGCGTATGAGGGGGCGGCATGAGTCCCCTCGGTTCGCACCCGTTCCTGTGCGACATCCACGGCTTGATGACCTTAGCTGAGCAGGTTGGAGCCGGAAACGTCCGCGCCGTATCACGCCTGATCTCCTTGTTGGAAAGCCATCCGGGCGGCAGAGAAGCGCTGCGCCTCCTCAACAGCACCTCGCGGGGAACGAGGGTCATCGGGGTAACAGGCTATCCCGGAGCCGGGAAGAGCACAGTGGTCAACCGCTTCGTGAGCTTCTATCGACGGCAAGGTTTGAAGGTGGGGGTTCTGGCGGTCGATATCAGTAGCTCCGTCACAGGCGGTGCCCTGTTGGGTGACCGTATCAGAATGCAGGAACACGCGCTGGATCACGGGGTGTACATCAGAAGCATGGCCACCCGTGGACATCATGGAGGGCTTGCCCAAGCGACCGGCGATGCAGCGGTAGTACTGGAAGCAGCCGGCTATGATGAGATCCTGATTGAGACCATCGGAGTCGGCCAGAATGAAGTCGACATCGTCGATCTCGCGCATATCGTTGTGGCAGTGGTGGCGCCTGGCCTAGGCGACGAGATTCAAGCGATGAAGCCCGGACTATTGGAGGTCGCACACATCGTCGTCGTCAACAAGGGAGATCTTCCCGACGCGGATAACACCTTACGAGATCTGCGGGAATGGTGTCCGAATGTGTTGCGCACGGTCGCGACGACAGGCGAAGGGATTCCAGAGCTCGCTGCCGCGATGACGGCGTATCGACAGGCTCGCAGTGTTGGCCATGTCGGTGAAGCTCGGAACTGCTGACGTTTTGGGACATGGAAGCTTGATATGGAGGACCTATGCCGCATCAATTGTTGACGATTGCTCACCACGTCGCACGGATCACTCTCCATAATCCGCCGGCCAATGTGCTGAATCATTCCGTGCTCAAGGAACTCGAACTCGTTTGGAACGAACTGGAGGAAGACGAGTACGTCCGGGCGGTGATTGTGACCGGTACAGGACGTTTTCTGCGCGGGCGCCGACATCAATGAATTGGCTCGTCTGCATACAGAGCATGGCGGATCGGAGTTTGCTTCTCGCGGACAGGCGCTGCTCAACCGTATCGAGCGGTCAGACAAGCCGGTCCTTGCCGCGATCAACGGAACGTGTGTCGGCGGTGGCCTCGAACTCGCTCTGGCCTGCCACATTCGGGTGGCGGCCGCAGGCGCAATGTTGGGACTTCCGGAAATCAAACTCGGCCTCATCCCAGGCTTCGGAGGAACCCAGCGGTTGCCGCGAATCGTCGGGCCTTCCAAGGCGGCGGAAATGATCTTGACGGGTAAGAGTGTCTCCGCAGAGGAGGCGTTGCGAATCGGTCTGCTGAGTCAGATGGTACCGCTGCATGAGTTGATCGCACAGGTTGAAGCCATTGCCGCCTCGATGACCACGCACGGAAAAACTGCTGTCGAAGCCGCGCTTCATGCGATTAGAGGGGGAATCGACATCCCACTGTCTGAAGGTCTGGCCAGGGAAGCGGAATTATTCGGCCGATTGTGCGCCACTTCCGACAAACACGAAGCCGCGCAGGCGTTTTTGGAAAAACGGCAGCCGAAATTGGCCGAAACAGAAGCATGAATTCGTGAACCGTCAAGCGTGAGGGGTGAGGAGCCGGCAAAGATCGGAAAGGGGCAGCCGATGCTCGCAGATCGCCTCGCACGATATTGCCGAACATTGCGCTACGGTGATTTACCGGATACCGTTGTGCACGAAGTCAAACGGCGCCTGCTCGACAGTCTTGGCTGCGCACTCGGGGCATGGAATGCGCCGCCATGCCGAATCGCCCGCATGATTGCCCCAGACCGTCAAGGCGCCGCAGGGCGCCACATTGTGGGGCACCAATCACAAGACCCTGCTCGATCTTGCTGCCTTCGCCAACGGCGGGCTGGTCCGCTACCTCGATTTCAATGATACCTATCTTTCCAAAGAGCCTGCGCACCCCTCCGATAATATTCCGGCTGTGCTTTCTGTTGGCGAGGCCGTCTCCGCGTCGGGCAAACAGGTCATTCAAGCCATTGCGCTTGCCTATGAGATTCAGTGCCGTCTCTGTGACGCTGCGGCGCTTCGTCCCCGTGGTTGGGACCATGTGACCTACGGCCCCTTTTCGTCTGCTCTCGGCGCCGCGAAGCTCATGAAGTTATCACAGGCGCAGACAGTACAGACTGTCAACCTGGCCGGCGTTGCAAATATAGCCCTTCGTCAGACGCGGGTCGGGGATCTGTCCATGTGGAAAGCCTGCGCCTTTTCAAACGCCGCCCGCAACGGCGTATTTGCCGCCATGCTGGCACAGCTCGGCATGACTGGCCCATCGCCCATCTTCGAAGGAGAAAAGGGTTTCATGAAACTGGTTTCGGGACCGCTGGAGTTGGCGCCATTCGCTGCAGAACGGGGACATTCCCAGATGGGGATAGACTCCGACGAAAAGGGGTCTGTCCCCGAGACGTTCAAGATTCTCGATACCTATATCAAGCATTACCCAGTCGAGTATCACGCGCAGACTGCGGTCGAAGCTGCTGTCGCACTTCGCAATGAACTGATGGAAGTGGAAGGAGCTCGTGCTGTCGATCATGTCATGGATGTTGAGATCGGGAGTTATGACGTGGCCATCGAAATCATCGGGCGCGATCCTGAAAAATGGCAGCCGGCCACGAGGGAGACGGCTGATCATAGTTTTCCCTATTGCGTCGCAACGGCATTGCTCCACGGTCATGTGACGTTACAGTCATTCAGCCCGAAACGATTGCACGATCCAGCCGTGCGGAATCTGATGAAGAAGGTCCGCATTGTGCAGCAGCCCGAATTCGAGGGACGCTACCCCGAGACCATGCCGACCAGGATCACGGTCAAAACGGAAGCAGGGCGAATCTACATGAGACAGGTTGATGTGCCGGTGGGACATCCCGGATCTCCGATGTCGGATCGCAATCTGGAAGCAAAGTTTTGCCGGTTAGCCGCCGGACGGCTGAATCGTCCCCGCATCGACCGGCTTATCGAATTCGTGTGGACCCTTGATCGGGTTCGAGACATCGGCACACTCATGCCGGTGCTAAGGGTGAAAGACCGAGGCTCAGATTAAGTGAAAGGTCGAGGCTGAGGTTTAAGGTTCAGGAGAAATAACGGCGATGATGGAGGGAAAGAGGTCTACAAAGACATTCCGTTTGCGTGAACTGTTAGCGACGGGCACTCGCGCCATTCCTGGAGCATTCAACGCTCTGGTTGCGATGCAAATTGAACAATCCGGCCACGAGATCGTGTATGTCTCAGGGGCAGCCGTCTCCGCTTGCCACGGGGTGCCGGATATCGGCCTTCTGACGCTCAGCGATATGGCCGTAGAGGCGGGAAGGATTGCCCGTGCGGTATCGATTCCGACCATCGTCGATGCAGATACAGGATATGGCGGTCCGATTCAGGTCGCTGAAGCGGTGAGGGTTTTTGAGGAGGCCGATCTTGCCGGCATGCAGATCGAAGATCAAGATATGGCCAAGAAGTGCGGCCATCTTTCTGGGAAAAGTGTGGTGCTTGTAGGAGAAATGGCGGCCAAAATCGAGGCGGCCGTTCGCGCAAAAAAAGATCGGAATTTCATGATCGTGGCGCGCACCGATGCCCGCGGGGTGGAAGGATTGGAAGCTGCCGTTCAACGGGCCACGACGTATGCCGAGGCCGGTGCGGATGCGCTGTTTCCCGAGGCTCTGGAATCGGCCGAAGAATTCCGGACATTTGCTCAGGAAATCGCGAAGAGAGGAATCACTGTTCCATTGATCGCCAATATGACGGAGTTTGGTAAAACGCCCCTTTTGAGTGTCGCAGAATTCGAGAGCCTGGGGTATCGCGGGGTGCTCTTCCCAGTTACGGGATTACGGACGGCCTTGCAAACCATCGAGAGGCTGCTGGCTGAACTGAAGATGTTCGGGTCGCAGAAGGACTGGCTTCACCACATGATGACGCGACGAGAACTATACAGTCTGCTTCGGTACATCGATACTCATGAGCGCTGAGAAGGGAGGACCTATGAGCACGGTAGTGAACAAGTCTCCTGCGACGGAGATGAAAGACCGTTCTGCTTACAGCCCCGGTCTTGAAGGAGTGATCGCTGGAGAATCAGCGCTTTGCCTCGTCGATGAAGGAGAAGCCGGTCTCCTCTATCGAGGCTATCCGATCCGTGATTTGGCGGAGCACAGTACGTTTGAGGAGGTCGCCTATCTACTGTTGCTCGGCCGTCTGCCGAGTCAACAAGCGCTCAGTGACTTCTCAGCGCGACTCATCGATCAGCCCGTGCTCCCTCAGCTCGTCCAAGTATTCCTTGGCGCAGTACCTACCGGCGCACATCCGATGGACATTGTCCGATCGGGTGTTTCTCTGTTGGGCGTGGTCGATTCGGATCCGGACGACAACTCGCATGAGGCCAACGTTCGCAGATCGATCCGGCTGCTGGCGCAAATCCCGCTGATGATCGCAACGTCCTATCGCCTCGTAACCGGCAAACCCCGCCGGCAGTCGCATGGTGATCTGACCTTCGCTGAGAATCTTTTGTATCTCTTCACCGACCGAAGAGAGGATGATCAAGCGAAAGCCATGGCCCGTGTCCTCGATGTCTCGCTCACGCTGTATGCCGAACACGAATTTAATGCCTCCACGTTCGCCGCTCGTGTCACCGCCTCGACGATGACGGATCTGTACTCGGCCATCACTTCGGCAATCGGGGCGCTCAAGGGGCCGCTCCATGGTGGAGCCAATGAGGCTGTGGCTGAGATGTTTCTCGGTATCGGCAGTTTGAACGGGCGGAGCATGGGTGCGGGAGGCATCTGGCGAAGAAACAGCGAATCATGGGTTTCGGCCATCGCGTGCTCAAGAAAGGCGATGCTCGTTCAGCTCATCATTCAACAGCACGCCGAATCGTTGAGCCGGATCTGCGGCGACCGTCGATGGTATGAGATTGCGACGACCATCGATCGTGTCATGGAGCAGGAAAAAGGTCTCCACCCAAATCTCGATTTCTACACGGCGGTGGCCTATCTCCTGATGGGGATTCCCGCTGCGCTGTACACGCCGTTGTTCGTCTGCTCCCGCATCGCGGGATGGTGCGCCCATGTCATCGAACAGCAGGACCATAATCGGTTGATGAGGCCACGTGCGCTCTATACGGGACCGGCGAGGAGGGAATATGTCCCCCTTGATCGCCGTACTGAGCACATCACGCAGGAAACGGTTGATGTGGCCTCGCTTGAGCAATACGGAACCGAGAGAGAATATGTCTCCACTCATCGACCTACCGGAGCACATCATGCGGGTGCGGAAAGTCGACGCGCAGCGTCTCACGCTTCCATGGAACTCGTTCGCTGACTTCTTCAAAGCCCGCATCTATGATCGCGCCTTGATGGATCGGACATTCCTGACGTATTGCGACGATGACAAGGCTGCCCGCCCACCTACAGCTATGCGGAATTCGGAGCGGTGGTCCAACTGGTCGCCACGTTTCTCCATGACCATGCTGGCGTACGGAGGGGGGATCGGCTGGCAACGATCCTCTTTAACCACGACGTCACCGTGGTGCTCTACTTTGCGGCGTGGATCTTGGGTGTCACGATTGTTCCAATCAACATTGAAGAGTCCGCGATAAGACACACTACATCCTGGAACATTCCGAGGCGTCGGCCGTCTGTTGCTGGCACACGTCTCTTGATGGAGTGAAGGACCTTCAACCGGAACTTCCGGCCTTACGCCATGTAATTGCGGTGAATGATGACGGCTTGTGGAGGGCCGAAGCACAGGACGAACGTTGCAGGCGCGTCTCCCTTCTTCGGGCACTCCTTCTTTCATTGCCCAGGTTGGACGACGAAGCGCTCATCGTCTATACATCCGGAACCACCGGTCCATCCAAAGGCGTGGTCCTCACCGTGGGGAATTTGCTTCTTGATGCCGATGCGATCACCGAGTGGCATCGGTTTGGCGAGGACGCCCGTCTGATGTGCGTGCTCCCGATCCATCATGTGAACGGCACGGTCGTCACACTGATCACACCGTTTTACTGTAAAGGCCGCGTCGTCCTGAATCGCAAATTCAAGAGCGCGACGTTCTGGCGGAGACTACACGAAGAGCGAGTGACGTGCGTGAGCGTCGTGCCGACCATCCTTGAATTTCTCCTCGATGCGAACGAGGATATCATCGATTACAAGCTGGACGAGTTCGGTGGATTCATATGTGGCGCCGGTCCCTTGCTCAAAGATACCGCAACCCGGTTCGAAGACCGATTCGGGTTCCCGATTCGCCATGGCTACGGCTTGTCCGAAACGACCTGTTACTCGTGTTTTCTGCCGAATGATTTGTCACGTGATGAGCATCGTCACTGGCTCAGAAATTACGAGTTTCCCTCGATCGGAGTTCCGCTGCGACATAGCGAAATGGCGATTTTTGGCGGGGATGGACAATTGCTGCCGGAAATGGCGAGAGGAGAAATATGCATCCGCGGGGGGATTCGTGTGCGCCGGTTACTTCAAGCGGGACGATGCCAATGATGCGGCATTTCAACGGGGTTGGTTCCGTTCCGGAGACGAAGGTTTTTACGTCCACGATAAGCTGGGGCGACCATTTTTCTTCATTTCGGGTCGCCTCAGGGAATTGATTATTCGAGGTGGTGTCAATATTGCTCCGCTGGAAATCGACGAGGTGTTGAGGAGTCATCCTCTCGTCCGATTCGCGATGACTGTTCCGTTCGAGCATCGCTACTATGGCGAGGAGATTGCCGCTTATGTGGTGCCAAGGGACGGCGTCTCTCCACCCATTGAAGCCGAGGTACTCGCCCACTGCCGTCAACGGCTTCCGTTCTCGAAATGCCCCAAGGTCATCTGCTTTGGACAAAACGTACCCGATACCTCGACCGGAAAACCCAAGCGTCCTGGAGTTGAAAACCGCCCTTGCTTCTACACTGGCAGCCTACCGCGATTATCAATTCAAGGACGCAGAGGTGGTACAGAACGGCGAGACGAATCAACAGGGAATAGACTCAACTGGTGGTGCTGATCAATAGAGCGGAGGCTGTGGCCCCCATTGCAAGCCCGCAAGATCAGGGTCTTGTTCCCCTTCTTGTGTCGGCCGGTTGAGCTTGGCGGCCTTCCGCTGTACACGGCGCTCTTCTTTAGCGCGTTGTTTCTGCTGACGCGACTTCTCACGGTCCCGCTTAGCGCTTGTGGTTTTGCCTGTTCCTCCGATGATGCCCTCCTTTCGGGTGCGACGTGTCTATGTAAGGCCTACTGCGAAGCGGCTCCACGCTTGCGGGTAGCCACCGACGCCTTGGATCCCGGTTTGGGGCGTCCAGTCTTTGCATGAGAACGGGAGATCGTATCTGGGCTCAGGCCTTGGCTTGCCGCTGAGATGATCTGGCGGCGAATATCGTCTATCGATGTTGTCAACGGCGTCAGTTCCGGGTCCTGTAGTCCGAGCAGATCCCAGCGGACTTTCGTTCTACGAATGGCCCGCTTTCGTCGGTGCGAGGCTTTGGTCCCCCATGATGTATTCATCGCGTCTCCGATTCAAAGTTTCATTTGACCTATGCGCGGCAGAATCTGCCTTCAAACGACCTCTACTTGCCCGGCGATGACGGCTCCTTGCTGCCAATCCTCACGAATCGATCTTCCGCAAATACCGCCCGTAGTCGGTCGGTGACGTTTCGACGATACAGCTCGGATTCGCGAGCGAGCAGAACCAAACTTTTGTTGTCGAGCAGAATATTGAGGTGATCCTCTGAGACGAGTAACCGCGTACTATCGCCTACATTCACGCGGTACTGCGTTTTCCCATCAGGGTTACGCTCTGAGCCGGATACGATCTCCGTTAAGCCGTCAATGACACCGTCATAGGCCTCCGAGCGATGACGCACTTTCGTCCCGTCAGGGATGCGGACCCAACGATCAACTGATGTCGGTCGATTCGTTTTCGCGGTACTCATGGACATTCACGCGTGTGAGCGGTCATCTGTTTGTTCTCCTTGACTCGAAAGCTGCTGGATACGGGGCATGTGCGTCCTGCACCAGCTTCCCTTGCATGAAGTAGCGGTCAGAGACACGGCGGCGTCGCTGTTGGAGCCTCCATCAGCTACCTGACGGCTGTGACGCAAAAGCCGCTGTCCGACGAACTTACCTCAGGCTGATCAATTTCAATCGCGCAGAAACGAAACGGGAGGAAAAAAGCGCGAGGATCAGAATTGGTGACTCAGTGTACCATATGGTCGTGTGGATTGCGAATGAGAAACATCGCCTCGCAATGGGCAGCCGGAACCGTATGAGGACGGTTCCGGCTGCCATTCCCGCCTTGGCGGCAAGCGCTCACTTCAGCACATTCCAACCGCGGCAATCGGCTATAAACTGTTTATCCCATGAAACCGCCGACCATGAGTGCAAAGACTACGATCCCGATAAAAAACGCTGCGTACATGTACGCCCACCCCGGCTCGGATTTTAACTCGTCCTTTACGTCCTTTATGTGTAGATGACTCATCGCCGCTCACCTCCTTGCTTGAATCGTCCGTTTCCCAGGATATTGGTGTTTGGACCGTCCTCTCTTTTTACGAGCATACTAAGATGCGGGCCGCTCCTTCGCCATCGCCCAGCAGGTGGAATTACCATCTACACCATTTGGGTGAGAACATACGTCCGAACAGATGGGTTTACTGAACGCGAAGATAGGTAATGACGGCCTCGACACGCCCGTCGACGGAAAGTTTCTGATAGATGTGATGAAGATGTGTCTTCACGGTATCGACCGAGACGCACAGTTGGTCGGCAATTTCCTTGTTGCCCCGACCGGCAGCCGCGCAAGCCAAGATCTCTCGTTCACGGTCAGTCAGACTGGAAAGCAGAAGGTTGTTATCCTCATGGGTGTGTCGCACCGCACCGGGAACGGTGCGGACGAAGCGTTCGGGCATGACCGGTGATAAGATGTGTTCTCCTCTCATGGTGGCTCTGATGATGCGCAGGAAGTCCGTACAATCGGTATCCTTCAGGATGTAGCCGAACGCTCCTGCCTGCATGGCTACGACCATTCGGGTATCCTCATCGTACCGAGCCAGCAGCAATACTCGCGTGTTGGGGAGGTGTTTGCGGACGAGTTTCGTGACCGATTCCACATCGAGATCCGGCATATCCACGTCCAGGAGGACGATATCAGGCTTGTGTTCCATCGCTAGTCGAGAGGCCTCGCGCCCATCCATTGCTTCCACCACGGCAGCGATATCGCGTTCTCGTTCCAAGAGTACCCGCAGACTTTGTCTGAACAGCCGTTGGGCTTCGACAATGAGCAGTCTGATGGATCGGGGTCCTGCTCCGGCATCGATGCGATGGGCTGTATTCCTCTGGTTACGATTTGACGTAGAGACTTCCCTCTTCATACGAATCCGACTCACTGGTGCCCGACAACGAGCCTCCTGATTTTGTCGAGCACCGGTGTAACCGTTCATACTTCAGTTAGGTCGCCATGCGAAACGCCCAGCGGTCGGCATCTCGTCTCAGCTGCTCAAGTGCCTTCGCCTCTCTGCTTTGCGCCGCCATGGAAAGGCCTCCCCAAAAGAGGGTGGCCAACAGAAGACCGGCGGCAATCAAGTAGGTCATTGGGATTTCCGGCCATGACACAGGTTCTGTAGAAGCCACGACAATATCTTCTGATGGCTCCACCGATGGCACTGCGACAGTCGGCTGCGTTCGACGATCTGTTATGGCCTCGTTGCGAATGGCGGCAAATATCAAGCTCGCCAGCCGCTCTTGCTGCACAGCTTGCCCTTCTTCCGAGCTCATTTGTGCCCGAACCACCTTGACCAGAGCCGAGCCGAGCCGCTCTTGAATTGCGCCTGCCTGGAGCCAGTCGTGGTGCGCAGCCTCGACGATATGGCGTCCGAGCGTGGCTTGCCAGGTGGAGGCGAATTGGTCATGCAAGCGCTGCCCTTGAGCTTCGATCGTGCTGATCATCTTCATGTTGTACATCGTGCCATACTGATCGGCCGACAAGAGATCCTGACGGACGCCGCGAGTCGTGAAGTTGACGATTGCCCGTCCCATGACACCTTGCACACGAGCCGAATGATCGGCCGGGACGGTCGCTGCCTGCTTGAGGGTAACTCCAAGCAAACCGCGCGAGACCGATTGCAGCTCATGATGCGCCATAGCCGCGCGATTCCACTCAGAGACGGATTGAGCCACGGCTTGATTGGCACGGCGCTCGAAGAGCGCTTGATCTACGATGGCTTGACCCAGGGTCGGCTGGAGTATCGCCCATCCCATTATCAATGCCCGTCTGTTGTTCAAACGCGATAGTTTGTGGTGGGATTGCTTGATAGGTTCCGTTGGCAGCGAGAAACAACAGGAGTCCTCCAAAGAGAATTGCACACATCCCGACGCCTACGATGATATCGATGCTGTTATAGCGGTACGACATAATCTACCTCCTTGCCACGTCCGGCAATCGCACATGTGGCGACGCATCATATCGAAAAGGTTTGTTGGGCTCACGAGCCCGGTGACATCTCTCCAAGGCAACTCAGCGAGATGATTGATAAGAGATAAAGAGAGCGGGAGCCGCACTTACCATGCTCAGTCGGTCGGTGTGGTATTCCTGCGACGAGCATGGCCCCCACCTCCTAAACGATGAGGCGGTATCAAGGTTTGACTCTACGCTTCAGGGGTAGTGTGGTCAAGGGGCTTCAGGCGGGGACTCTTCCCTTCCTTCATCTGCCGTTCGTGCGCCAAATCGAGAATTCATTGGCGGGATGATCTGAGATGGGCAGCATACGGAATCATGAAAAAATGTTCCGCCGTCCTGTGGCTGATTCTCATGTTGGCCGGCCAGACAGTCGCATGGGCGGACTTCGTTGCACGAGTCCTCATAGTTCATGAGGGAGATCGCCTGACAATCCACCATCAAGGCCGAAAGGACATGGTCTATCTTCGCGATGTGGATTGTCCCGAGTTGAAACAACCTTATTGGGAAACAGGCGAAGCATGCGACGGCTGCCTACATCGCCAACCGTGAAGTAATCGTGCGAGACCTCAAACGGGATCGACAGGGTCGGATGACCGCCGACATCCTACTGCCGGATGGGCAGCAAGTCGCCCATGGGCTGGTCAAAGAGGGGCTTGCCTGGGTGCAACCGAACAGGTCCGGTGATCAAGCTCTGAAAGATATGGCAGAACTGGCCAGAGCTGCGGGGAAGGGCATGTGGGCTGAACCTAATCCCGTCCCACCCTGGAAGTGGAGATCCACGAAGCCTGCCCATCACAACTAGTGGGCCTGCTGTTCAGCAAATTAGTTAAGTAGACGAACAATACCGGAGGTTGAACCAAAACCATTCCTGGAACGGAAGGATTGGCATGAAGATTCCCATCCCCATCTTCTGTGGATAACCATGTGAACAAGTTGCTTTTTGCGGGAAAGATGGTGCGAATGGCGTGGTTATTCATCGAATCGCCTATTTTTTAGGCATCCGCCCCATAGAGTCAGACCCCCAAGTAATAGTGGTTTAAGCATACGATCCTTCATTTTTTGTATATTCCTAGGGCGTGTCGTCAATCAAGCCAGATGACGGCGGCGGCGAGATATACAGCGCCAAGGAAGGTTTCGGCGCGTTTATCGTATCTGGTGGCGATGGCGCGGTATTGTTTGAGTTTGGCGAAGAAATTCTCGATCAAATGTCTGGCTTTGTACAGTTCTTCATCGTATGCACGCGGCTCTTTCCGGTTTTTCTTTGGCGGGATGACGCCCTGGACGCCTGCCTTTTTCAACAGATCAAGAACGCGCTCCTGCGCGTCATAGGCTTTGTCGGCCAGAAATGCCTGCATGCTTGTGAGAAGATCAGGCAGCAAGGCATCGGCTCCTTCCAGATCGTGCGCCTGCCCCGGTGTGAGATGAAAACCGGTTGGATTACCCAAGGCGTCGCACGACGCGTGAATTTTTGTGGTCAACCCGCCCTTGCTGCGCCCGATGCACTCTTGCGTGTTATCCCCCTTTTTGCCCCGGCGGCATGCTGATGGGCACGGACGATGGTGGAATCAATCATCGCATATTCGTTGTCGGCGTCTTCCGCCAGATGCTCGAAAACCCTTTTCCAGACGCCGCTTTCAGACCATCTCCGGTGACGGCGGTGAGTGTTCTTCCAGTCGCCAAAACGCTCCGGCAGATCGCGCCACGGAATGCCCGCCCGGTAGCGGTAAATCACCGCCTCCACGAACAGCCGGTTGTCTTTTGCTGTCACGCCGACCGTATCTTCACGGCCTGGAAGCAACTGCTCGATCCGCTCCCATTGATCGTCCCGCAGCCCATACCGTCGCACCATTCATAAGCCCCTCCATCGGCTTATGAACAGTGAAGCACAATACGATTCCTGTGTGAATCCGGAAAACGCTCAGGCCGCTAATTGACGACACGCCCTAGGAAAGAGTTCTTGACATGACCCGCTCGCTCTCCTCGTGCTCCGACGATTGCCACCATTCGGATCGCTATCCACAGGTTTCCAACTGTTCTGGGGATGATTGCTGTCAGCATCAGGAGCGACGATTCGTATCTGTCAAGGGCTGAGAAGAGGAAAGATGGCTCCATCGAATAGAGAACAAGATCCCGCGATCGGTTTCTCACAGCCCGAGCCGAATGCACATAACAATTTGACGAGGCCTGATACCTATGCAGTCGAGGCCTCGGATGGGGAGAGTCCCATCCGAGGATCCGAACGGGAGCCTCAACTCCCGCCGGCCAGCTCCAACGTGGTTGTCGGCTCAGACGGAGCGGGAGAAACTCTATCGGGGGGCGAGCCACCATCCCCCATGATCGATGAGGAATCAATGGACGAATTTGAGGACTCGGAAATTGTTCCAGGGACGAATGGAAGCACCATGTGTTTTGGCCGATCATACGGAGTTCGAGATGTGCCCGGCGATTCATGTGATGGCAGACGTTGCTGCATCAATGTCAGAATGTCAGATTGTCAACTGGGAGGCCTTGCAATTCTTTCTGCTGCTGTGTCATGGATAGTGTATATTCATCGATTAAACCAACTTGGTTGTTTTGAGAGTGTCGTTCACGTGCCCACTCCGTCGATATTCCCTCAGGGTTGATCGAAATCGGATCAAGGAGTCCGTCTGAAAGTTTTCCTCATCCACGTTCGCGACCCACAGTTCTACGCGCTCCCGGCTAAAACACGCGCCTCGAACGGCAATATTCGCGTGATGGGGTTCCCGCCCATCGGCATCATGTCGCTGTCGTCCGTCGTCAAGCAGGCCGGCCACGACTGTGTCATGTTCGATCAGGCCAACCCCGACACCCCAAACCAGGTCATCATCGATCGGATCAATCGGGAGCAACCGGCGCTCGTCGGTCTCAGTTTTCTCAGTACCACCAGCTATCCCTACGCCAAGATGCTGGCGCGGGAGATTCGCGCAACCAATCGGACTGTGAAACTCGCATTCGGCGGCGTGTTCGCCAGCTTGAATGCCCCCTTGGTGAAACTGCAATGTCCCGAAGTCGATTTTGTCTGTCGCGGCGACGGCGAACAGTTGCTGCTCGATCTACTGGCGAACTTCGAGAACCCACACGATGTCGCAAGTCTGACGTGGACGAAGAACGGGCAGGTCGTCCACAACCCCAACCGCGCCATGGAGCGGCAGCTGGATCAGTGGCCCTTTCCGGATCGTGAGAGCCTGAAACTCGACTATGTCGAATCCATGCCGCTGGATGTCCCGGTGGTGCTCTCGATGAGACGGTTCACGACGATGCAAACCTCTCGAGGATGCCCCTGGCCCTGCGTCTTCTGCGACATCCCGATCTTCAACGAAGGGAAGTGGCGCGCGCGCAGCCCACAGCATGTGGTCGCGGAGCTCAAACATCTCGAAGAACTCGGCTATGAGTCCGTCGGTTTTGTCGACGATCACTTTCTGCTCCAGCCCAAGCGAATCGAGGCGATTTGCAATGGGATCATGGAGGCAAAGCTTTCGATCCGGTGGGGCATCGAGGGGCGTGTGGATTCGGTGGCCCAACATCTGTTTCCGGCCATGGCGAAGGCCAATTGTGGCGCGATGATGTTCGGGATCGAGAGCGGCAGCCAGAAGATTCTCGATCGCTTGAAGAAGGAACAGACGCTGGACCAGGTCACGACCGCCGTCAAGAACGCGAAAAAGGCCGGCGTCGAGATCGTGCACGGATTCTTCACGGTGGGCAATCCGGACGAGACGATTGAAGATATGGAAGCCACCTTCGACTTTGCGTCGAGGCTTCCGCTCGATACCTTCGGGTTCAACCGGCTCTGTGTCTATCGGGGCACACCCTTGTGGCAGGAATACGTCAAGCGCGGGTTGGTCAACGAAACCACGGATTGGTACAAGTATTTTAAATGTTCGGAAATCGATCCGACCTGCCTCTCGGGTGAAACGATCAACCGAGTACGACAAGCCAGGTATTAAAAAGCTCTTTCTCTATAAGCTCTTCCATTACCCCGTCCAGACCTTTCAGCTCCTCCGTCGCTTCTTTCGGTATATGCCGGTGCGAGACGTGGCCTATCTTCTCCTCAAGCCCTTCATGGGCCAGAAGAAAGGCGCCACCAAAGCCGAAGTGGTGTCGCGCTTGGTCGAGCATGCCGACATGAAAGATGCGGCGGCGCAGCTGACCCAGGTGGCGGACGACATGCTCCACGATGTGTTTGAAGCCTCGCGTCTCGAACGACTACGGATTCAGCAAGCAGCGGAAGGCTCACGCGAACTTCCGATGGTCCAACCCAGGTAGGACTCACGCGGTCATTCCCATTCCTTGCCCAATAGACTTCTTGGCCGCCTAGCGACGGAATGTCCGGCCAGTAAGGCGTCCTTCGCCTAAAGCCAGCAAGCTACAGGCTGTCACCGAATATCTGGCGGTGCCTGATCCCCGGATCAGTAGTCACTGCCGGTATAGGCCAGAGTAACCCGACCTAACATGGCTCCAGACAGAATCGACATGCCAAAGATTGGTCATGGCGAAGTTGGATCGTTACCCCAACCCTACCGTACAGGGGAAAGCCAGAACCATAAAAATTCCCATCCCCATCTTCTGTGGATAACCATGTGAACAAGTCGCTTTATTCGGTAAAGACGGTGCGAATAGCGTGGTTATTCATCGAATCGCCTATTTTTTAGGCATCCGCCCCATAGAGTCAGACCCCCAAGTAATAGTAGTTTAAGCATACGATCCTTCATTTTTTGTATATTCCTAGGAAAGAGTTCTTGACATGACCCGCTCGCTCTCCTCGTGCTCCGACGATTGCCACCATTCGGATCGCTATCCACAGGTTTCCAACCGTTCTGGGGATGATTGCTGTCAGCATCAGGAGCGACGATTCGTATCTGTCAAGGGCTGAGAAGAGGAAAGATGGCTCCATCGAATAGAGAACAAGATCCCGCGATCGGTTTCTCACAGCCCGAGCCGAATGGCCGGCTCCAGCTCCTGCTGGTTGGTATAGCTCTGAATCGGCACGCCGTAGGCTGTTTCAGCATATCGGCCTGGTGTAACGAGTGAACCTTCTCTTCATCAGTCACACTTGAACAGCTTCGAGATATTGGCATGCTCGATTTTCTCTGTGGTGGTTGGTACCTTCCGCTGGTCGCTGACTTGAGCCACGCTGCGGCGGACGATGCGTTG
>CAWKJK010000009.1:0-32367 GCA_963849655.1 uncultured Nitrospiraceae bacterium | reverse complement strand
GAAGGCCACCCTGATCGAGGTCGACACCGAGGCCCCGGTGTTCCAGCAAGCCAAGCGGCGTCGATCTTCGAACCGTACGTGCGTGGCCATGTGCTGGAGCCGGGCATCGGGCTCGGTCTGGCAACGGTGAAGAAATCGCCGAAGCCCACGGCGGGCGCCGGCCGGCGTGCGAAGCGCCCGCCGCGGTGATCGATCTTCTCGTTCAGCATGGCAATTGGCCACGCCCCCCCCTTGCAGTTCGCCACAGAACTAGCCTGCTCTCCCCTGAAATCCTACGCGTGGATACCATGGAGGACTTGTCACGCGGAGCTACCTTGCGGTCAGCTCGCCGGGACCAATCGCCACCTCGGCGAGCGCAGGCCCAGGGCGAAACGGCACCCTTTCACCGACGAGGCAGAACCTGCCGAGCGTGAGCTGCCCTTCCCGCGGCTCTTGCTCGAGGAGGAGGCGCCGGCCCCGGAGCTGCCCCAGCTGCCGCCTGCCTTCATCGACAGAACCGCGATCCGAGCCTCGTCTCGGGCTCCCGGAGTGTCTCCATGCAGCCCACGGAATCGCCGTGCGCTTCAGGGCGCGGCTGATCCTTTTGCACGCGCGGAGCCGCGGGTCGCGGTTCGCGCCGTCAGCGTCGGCGTATCGGTGCGCGTCGAGGTGAGCACCGGTTATGGCGTTCCTCCACATCGCAGCAGCGATCTACGATGTTTACGTGCGTGGGAATGTACTGGAGCCCAGCATCGGGCTCCAGTCTGGCGACCATGAAGAAATAGCCGAATCGCATGGTGGTAGGACCGGTGTTCGCCGCGCGCGTGGCGGCGGATCGATCTTCTGGTTCGCCTGCCGCACCTCAATGACAATGATCGAACATGACTTGACCTGAAACCTGCGCGCGGCTGCGGTCCTGCAATCGAAGCTCACCGAACCTCGATAGTCCTCCACGTCATTCACCCGCCATCCGGTCGACACGATCTCGGCCTGCAGCACCCCGGCACCGCTCCCGCTCATGACGTGCGCCTGCTTTTCGGCAGAATGGCCGTGACCTTGGACCCCGCAATCGAATAGACCACCACACGGACCGCCCAGGGACCGGGCGCCTCAGGGTGCGCCGCTGTGCGGTGTCGACCCTGAAGCCCAGGCGGTGCCCCGAGAAGCAGCCGCTCGTCGGGGGCGCGCACCGGGCTGGTCCCGACGCTCAGGCTGCCGTCGACGACGCTCCCCGGTCGCGGCCCGCCTGGCTTCGACGCCGCAGGCGCAGGCGAGCAGCGAAGCGATCGGCGGACGGTGCGGGCCAGGAGGATTTGTTCGATGTATCAGCATGGTCATCGTTGTGCCGTCAGCGAGGGCATGAAAGCGACCGCCAGGGTGAATAGCGACCCCGTAGTAGAGGAGTTCAGATCAGAAATCGGTGTAGATGCGAAGCGAGGAATGAAGACTGTCGAAGGCCAGGTTCCTCCCCGAAAAGCCGAAGGCGGCGTGTCGATTCGAAACTGCGTGAACAAGGGCGTATCAGTCGCCGTAATATCCGACGCCGATCGGAACGCCCACCAGAAGCTGGCGCGTCCCGAGGTAATAGCCCCATGACAGGTTGGTGCTGACGGCCTTCTGGCCCACTTCGATCCGGGCCGTTCACTCCCTGGAGGAAGGCGCTTCCGGGGCGAGCTCCAGGGCGAGTTCGTGGTGGCCGAAGATCAGCCCCCGTCGATGGCGACCAGCGCCGTGTTGTGGAGCTCGTATAGTCGAGGGCCGTGCCGTCGAAGTCGATCCGGGGTCCGCACGGTGTCGGATCAGCATGCCGCCACCATGTCGCCCAGGAAGGCGCGCAGGCCCGGGTCATCGTACGGCCCGGCCGCGGCGCCCGCGGATGGCCGCCGACCCACCGGCGCCCGCCGAGTTCGACGTGGCCGTTGTTGCTCGGCGAAGAGGCAGTAGTACCAGACCCGTTACCGCGTCGATGATGTTGCCCGAGCTGCTGGTACCCGCGCAGGCGGTCGGGGAAGTACGTGAACGTGTCCTGGACCGTGCGCAACAACAGCCACGCGATGTCGTGGTAGCCGATAGTGTGCCGAGCATATTCTGGACCGATCTATCTATCGGTGGTATTCGCAGTAGAGCAGGTTATTGGACAAGGCCCAACTTTGTTTTCCATTTCTCGACATAAGTCCAATCGACATGAAGTTCATCCTGACGAAGTTTGATTTTCTTGAGATCAGCCTGATCTTGGAGCCGACCCGCAAGAGTCTTGAGTAAGATCAAGTCCTCCACAGTCAGAATCGGCACTGATAAATCGTCCAGCAGAATCTGTCGACGACGCGACAGGGCTGTCTGCAGGTATTCGGAGTCAGCCAAGAGCAGATCGATCACGACTTCTTGGTTTTTCAAAATTCCCACACATCGCCAAATCGAAATGCCATGAAAGACCATCGCGGCTGGATGGACGATGGTTGAATCAAAAAGGGAGGAGAGCAAAGACTGAAGCCGATCACGGGAAGGCTGCTCCAGTAACAGTAGAACCTCGATATCGGTCGTTGCTCGTGGCTCGACCAATGCGCTGTACGCCCAGCCTCCGGCCAGAGCATACTGAATCCCGCGTCGATTGAAATCCGTGATCAGAGTGGAGAGGGTCTGAGCCAAGAACGATTCTGCCGCCATGCCTGCTCTTTTGCGCGCCGAATCTCGCGCATGACTTTTACCATGGCATCGCCCTCAGGCTCAGTTTGCTGTAGTACTGAACTACGCAGGCGTAATCCAAGTTCGGTCAACTCGATGGCGCAGCGCAAATTGGCGGCAATCTGTGCATCGTCTGGTTGATTGAAGCGTCCTTGCATCGCCTAAATTCCTCTTGGCACACTCTGGGAAGTGTACAAGACTCCTCACTCATGGGCAACTTCGATCCGGCTCCCTACCAACGAACCCGGCGGCGCGCCGAGGACACAATTCACCGAGAACAAAGACTATCGATGGTATTCGATGAAATAAGATCGTTAAGGGAAGGGTACTGGTAATCCTTCACGCTGCAAATTCGACTCGAATCGTGCGTCCCAGGCGCGCCTCAAGGGTGATGAGCATTTCGAGGCTGAATTTGTCCCATTTCCCCCGAACGAGGTCGGACACGCGCGATTGTGCAATGCCAAGTCGCTTGGCCGCCTTCAGATTGGGTCAGCTTGTGCTTCTCGATGTACAGACGAAGATCACTCATGAGATTTGATCGCATTTGAAGCACGGACGCCTCGGCCGGATCAAAACCGAGATCCACAAAGACATTCCCGCTCGATTTGGTGATTTTCTTTTTCATGACTGTTCTCCGATTTGGCGATATCGATCACGTGCCAACACGATGTCTTCTCGCCTGGTCTTCTGCGTTTTCTTCTGAAAGGCGTGAAGGACAAAGACGGCCTTGGCGAATTTGGCCACATAGAGCACGCGCCATTCTCCTAACACATGGATGCGAATCTCCCGGACACCGGCACCCACTTCCTTCATGGACTTCCAATCCGAAGGCTCCAACCCCCGTTGAACGAACCCTAACTCGAACCCAGCAGCGCGTCTGGCCTCCGCCGGAAACACCCTGAGGTCATCACGGCTGGGTCCGACGAACACCAATGGCTTCATTGGATGCATTATATAAGTTTATTGATAAACAATTCAACGAGCCGTATTCTGGAAGACCGACCTCGCTTGGATCGGCCTGCAGGACTTCAAAGTGCTGTTGCTGGAAAAACCCGGCAGCGCGACGAGAGCGCACTTCACCGAGAACAAAGACTATCGGTGGTATTCGCAGAAATAGCACGGAATGATGCGGGTACGTTCGCTGTGTTTGCCACCGTAGACACTATTCCGCGTCAAGATTTGCTCAAAGGGCCTTGATTGACGAGTTCTGTTCGGCGGCATTTACTCAACCAGTGCAACAGGGCCAATTAGAACCGATAATGACTGCTATCGGCAGGGGATGATACCTAAGCGGGGCTTGACGGGCGTCCGCGAAATCGGCTGAGAATGCGCCGCCCATGAACGTGCTTACGCTTCGTAAACGCCGAGCGGACGCCAGTGCACTTCGAACAGTTCAGGAACTGTTGGGCCAGCATAACATCAAAACGACGATGATCTTACCCTTGTCATTCACAAAACAGGTGGGTGTCTGAAGTCCGTTCGCGACGGGCTCTTGTCCCCGCTCTTCCGAGCGGGGCTCCTGGTAGATCCTCGTGAACATCTGAAACGACCAAAACGATCTCATTAATCGTTTGCAATCTTTGGAGCTTCAAGAAAAGTCGTTTTAGGATTGGCTTAAAGAAACGCTCTCTTCATGGAAACACATATCTGACAGAAGATCAACCAGTAAACTAGTTTTGGAGTGCTAATCAGGAACAAATTTGTATTCGCCAAGATGTGGAGTAGGCTTTGTAAGCATCTGCATCCTTCGCCCTTAGTTTAGCCTGGTTTCTATTTTGTCTGCTGCCGCCAGATTGGTCAGCGCCCTTATCGTAACTCAACATCGTTGACTAGCCCATCGCGTTGACCAGCATTTCCTGAGATAGTCTCGCTGATGAAATTCAGGAACATTAGGCTTACATCTATACGTGAGCACAACTCCAGATATCTATCCAGCACTCCTCAAGTGGGACGCATTGACAAGCTGGTGTATGATTACTAAGCGATCGTAACCTCTTCTCCTCTACACTCCGCTTACCAGCCTGCATACACCCCGTCGGACATCCCAGGATCATAACCACAACGTTTAAGTTGGGCAGACTTACGAAATGCACAGAATTTCGCCCATCATAGTTTGCAAGGATAGGTCTGAATTCCCCCAGGATATTCGACCATCCGTACCACGTGCAGCCTTTTGTTCCTTTGGGAGGCGCTTCCCATAATAATGACAATAGGCATTGGCGTCTGACCACATGCACTGGCTTGTCCCAATCACGATCTGGCCTTACATCACCCCAATGCTCTGGTTTGGTGTGGCTAGTCGCTTTCATGAATGAAGCATAGCGTTGCGTCGTTACCTCATACACGTCTATGTAGAAGGCGGGTAATGAGATTCTCGTTGTCGTTTCCAAAAAGGAATTCCCCTTCTGGTATCAGAACCATAGACACATCCTTTTCGGTATACCCAGGCACATACGCGAAATCCTTTGGATTTCTTTGAGCCTGCTGAATTTCGTCCGCGTCGACACGCCGCTTTTCAGCCAGTCTTTCCTTCTGTATTGCCTCTTCCCGCAACTGTCTTTCCCACTCCTTCTGCTGGACTAACCGTTCCTGATTTGCGCGTTCCTCTGCGCGCACAACCTGCTCCCGCTTTTCTTCGCTCTGGACGGTGTATCCTTTAGCCCTGAAACAGGCCAAATAAATCTCATTGTTTGTAGCCATTCCCCCGGCCGGCATTCCAGGCGTGGGAGTGATGAACATCGGCTGTTGAGCTGCCTGTAGACATTCAAAGTTATCTCGATCGTATTGCTGCTGAGAAAAGCCTGGCTTAGTGAAATAATACTGGCTTCCGCAGCCACCGAGGATCAGCAACAGCGCACATAGCAGACCGGGGGGAAAGAGATACTTGGGAAGTCTCATGATGATTTGGTCCAATCTCTGGTCGTCACGAATTGAGCAGCGCACGAAATTCTTGCAGCATCAGCCCCGCTTGTCGGAGCATTTCGTGAAACAGCCACTTGGGAATGTCTCGCTTGTGCTGATGGCTGATCCGGACTCGTAGAATTGAGCCATTGGGCAGGAACTTTTGCCAGGTTTCGTGTTTTTCGGATCGCAGATGTTCGAAGCCTGCGCGCTTGAGTACAACTCGGAAATCACTATACGTGAACGAGGCCATGCTTGATCTCGATCAGCGTCCGCAACTCCCAATCCGTCTTACAAGCGGCTATGGCCTCGATATAGGGTAAATGGTGGGCTCGGTTAGGGCTCGTGGCGTATCGATCGCGGTCTTGGAGATACTCCTTCGCATAGTCTCGAATCGCTTCGATCAGATCTTCCAAAGCAGCGTCTGCGGCCTGAAGTTCCGTCACAAGATCCAACTCTGGACACTTAGCACAATAGTGGCCGTTGTCTTTCGCAAGAAGAACCGTCAACAGAGGCTCAGCAACCATAATCTTGGGTTCTTTCCCTCGACGACGAGTCACCTTTGAAATTGCCACTGACGGTTCCCCCCAACAAGCTGCATTGTAGTCCACCGGTTGAGCCTGAGCAACTCTGCTTGAGCTTCCGTACTTACCGATTTGCCATCCGCACCGCTAGATCAATCAGCACACCTTCCCGTAAACCCAGATCACTCACCAGGCATTCCTGCTGACTCAGCGTCTCCATGATTGTCCGGATGATGATCGCGCCAGCGGCGATGACTTCTTCGCGGTTCTTCTCCAAACCTGGCAAACCGACTCGCTCCGCCTTTGTTCTGCGGAGCAGCGTGTGCTTCAAGTTCTCGGATCGGTGTCCAGCCTCAAGATATATTTATGGATTCTGGCCGGTTCGTAGGTCGGAAGCTTCTGGGCCATGGCGGCAAGGCTGGTAATCGTGCCGGCGGTGCCGACGAATGTCGCCTGGCGATAGTCATCCATGACCGGCAACAGCCGCTTTCGTCTCTCGGTGTCACCCACTCACGTGCCTGGCTCACTTCCTCATCAGTCGGAGGATCATGATGTAAGAGCCGTTCGCAGAGGCGGACGACTCCGATATCGATCGAGCGCACGATCGGCTTCTGTCCGGCCGATCCAAGAATGAATTCGGTACTTCCGCCACCGATATCCAATGCAAGGATGTCCGTCACCCCGACCGGTAAGCCGGAGCGAATGCCCAGCAAGGTCCGCCGCGCTTCTTCCTCTCCCGAAATCACTTCAACATCGAACCCAGCTTCTCGTTTGACGCACTCAAGAAAGCTCATCTCGATTCGTCGCATCGCGGACGGCGCTCGTCGCCACGACCGAGCATGCCTCGACATGATAGTCAGTGATGACATTCCGCCATTCCTGTAGACAATGGATGACCCGATCCATCGCGGTTGGACTCAGGTCGTTTAGTCCTGATCGACTCCTTCGCCGAGACGGAGAATACGCCGATCAGATCGAACTTCTTGGAGAGGTTGTCCAGGAGCTAAATCCGCGATTAACAAACGACAGGTGAGAGTGCCGATATCGATGCCGGCGAATCGTCGCGCGTGCCGACGCGGCTCGGTCATTGCTCGTTCCGAATTTCTTTCATTTCGAGCTTCCAGTTTCTTCTTCGACTCCTTGAGCACCTCAACCTCTTTGACGAGACGCACGATCTCGGCGTCGTACACAACCCGTTCCGCCGTTTCGCCCCGCTCCTTCATGTCGATCGGCGCGCTCACCGATGTCTTTGTACAGATCGGAGAGTTGCTGGTCGAGCTTGCGAAGCTCCAGCCTCATGCGAAGCAATTCGGTCTCTTCCAATGCACGGCCGGCGGCATGGACGGTCCCCAGGCGCAGGGTGGTGATACCGGCTCGCAAGTCATCTTTCAGTCGTTGAAAGAATCCCATTGATGTCCTAGCTTATCGATCCAAGTTCGAGTTTTTTCTCCCATTTCCGCAACATCGCGTCTCGCAACCCTTGATGGGCCGGCTCTTTCAATCCTGGGTCCGATTTCATCAGCGAAAAGGCCTCCTGCCTGGCCTGCTGCAACAGATCCCCGTCCCGCACCAGATTTGCGACACGAAACTCCGGCATCCCCCACTGGCGCAACCCAAAGAACTCTCCAGGGCCTCTGATCCGCAAATCGTCCTCGGCAATCACAAATCCATCGTTTGACCGGACGAGCGCCTCCAGCCGTTCCCTTGCCGTAGGCACGGACTCCTCACTTCCCATCGAACGTCTTCCCGGCTGTGTCCTTCTCTCGTGCCAGGATTCTGAGTCATCAAGAGGCAATAGGATTGATGGTTGCCCCGCCCCACCCGCCCTCGCAATTGATGCAGTTGTGCGAGACCAAACCGCTCGGCATGTTCGATCAAGATGACGGTCGCATTCGGCACATCGACTCCGACTTCGATCACCGTGGTCGCGACCAACATCTGGATCGTTCCGGCCTTAAAGTCGGCCATCACCGCTTCCTTTTCGGCGGCTTTCATGCGCCCATGCAACAGGCCGACGCTGAATTCGGCAAATTCTCCGTTCCGTAACTGTTCGGCTCCCTGAATCGCGTCCTGGAGGTCGGTCTTTTCCGATTCTTCCACCAGCGGATAGACCACATAGGCTTGTCTTTCGGCACGCAATTCATCACGCACAATCTGAGTGGCACGCCGTCGCTGCGTGTCATGAAAGAGAAATGTGCGCACCGGCTTTCGTCCAGGAGGCAGGACATCGATCATCGATACATCAAGGTCACCATACACCGTCATCGCCAATGTCCGGGGAATGGGCGTGGCCGTCAAGACAAGCACGTCCGGCTTGTAGCCCTTGTCGATCAGAGTCTTTCGCTGCAGGACACCGAACTTATGCTGCTCATCGACCACGGCCAATCCCAAGTTCTTGAATCTCACCCCTTGTTGAATGAGGGCATGAGTGCCGATTGCTACCTGAGTGTCACCCGATGACAGCCGCTCCAGCCTGTGTCTTTTTCACCGAAGATTTCTCTCCCCCACGCACGAGAGTCGCATGAAGTCCTAGGGCCTGCAACGTTCCAGACAGGTTTCGGTAGTGCTGCTCCGCTAGAATCTCGGTCGGTGCCATCAACGCGGCCTGATAGCCTGAACCACAGGCCATCACCAGTGCATGCAAGGCGACTGCCGTTTTCCCGGACCCCACATCGCCTTGCACCAGACGATTCATGGGACGCGGACGAAATCATGTCCCGAAATATTTCACGAATGACTCGATCCTGTGCCGTCGTGAGGCGAAACGGCATGAGACGGCTGAGCTGCTGCAAGAGGGGTGTCCGTGGGTTGAACCGCAGTTCCTTCGGCTCTTCGTGCACCGATCGATGCCTGGTCGCTAAGCGCCAGTTGAAGGAGCAGGAGTTCCTCGAACGCCAATCGTCGATGCGCCGCTGTCCTTCCCTCGTTCCAGGAGCTGAAGATCGGTGCCGGTCTTGGGGAAATGAACATCATGCAGCGCTTCATGATCGGGATCAGCCGCTGCCGCGCTCGAAGAGGCACAGGCAAATGGTCAACGAGCGCAACCCCATGGTCCGTCCAACAGATTCCTTCACCAACACCCGCATCTGACGAGAGGTCCATCCTTTGGTCTCGTGATAGATCGGCACGATTCGACCGACATGCAGCGTCGATTCGGTATCTTCTCCGATGATTTCGTATTGCGCCACATCCATTCGCGGGACCATCCATCCTTGTCTGCCTGAGAGCACCCGCCCGCTCATCATCACGCGAGTCCCAACCTGTCAGAATCTCCTCCACATACGGTTGATTGAAGAAGACCACCTGCATTCGCCCGGACTGATCTTCGACGCCGACTTCCACTACGCTCAACCGCCGATTTCTTGTTCGTTTCGCCTCGCATGTTCCGATCACCCCACAAATCGAGGCCATCATCCCCGGGACGAGATTTCCGATCGGTGTCATGACCGAGCGATCCTCATAACGCCACGGCATGGTCCAGAGCGCATCCTCCACCGTCGCGATATGCAATCGTTGCAAGACATTGGTGCGTTTCGGCCCGACGCCTTTGACGAACCGGACCGGAAGATTCCACAGATCGGATCTGCCCGTACCCATCACTTCGGAGTGACAGGAAGCATGCGTCGGCGAATCCTTCAGCCGAATGAAATTTTGTTGATCAACAGATCGAAGCGACTTAATGAGCAATGCAGCCGCTTGCAATCGTCGACGTTGCTCATCGAAGGGGAGCGTCGGCTGAAAATCGACGAACAGATCCCGCAACGAGATCAGGCGGGCTTCAATGGCCTTGGGGTATACGCTCTTGGCAAAGGGCAGACAAGACTTGTGATGAGACAAATGAACTCAGGTTTGTGACGGCCCTGAGGTGGGCACAATCATCTCGGCTCGCAAACTCGATTGGTCGCGCGATGCGGTCCAACCACTCCTGAAAAGGCATGTGTGGGCTCAATTCAGTGGGAGTCCGCATATGGTGGAGGATCGTAACACAGCGTTTCTCAACGCTCAATGAACCAGAAAAACCTCATGGCACGGTGCACGGCCTGTTTTGCTGGATTGCTTGGTCACCTTTTTTTAGGGTGCTACACTCGGTCTCAAGCACACATGTACCGTCGCAACATCAGACATATTCTGATACCGCTGGCTATCGGCCTGGCCTCGGTGATCGGATACAACCTATTCTTGAGGCCTGTCCCACCGCCACAGACGGTGCAGCTCACAGAAACCGTCGAGCCGGTCGCTCCTCCTCCCGCTCCGCCACAACGCAGGTCGCTCGAAAGTGAGACGAAATCGGTTCGGATACTCGATCAAAGCGTGGTACCGCCTACCCCGCATGAGGCCTTGCTGGAAGCCATTCGCGATGAGATCGAAAAACATAACTTGTCGCTCGCCGAAACGAAACTGAACGAGCTCCCTTCGGCTGTCCTGTCTGACGCAAAGGCCAAGCCCTTCGTCGCAACCCTGTGGAACAATCTCGGGTTGCAACAGGAACGACTCAATGGCACTCAGGTTTCGATTAAACCGTTCAAGCGAGCTGCTGATCTTGACGACTCGAATCCCGTAATCCTCATGAACCTTGCCCATGCCTATTGGGAGCAGCGAGACCGCGCGTTGAATGCGGAATTCCTGAGGAAATTAATGAAGATAGCCCCAGAGGAACCGTTTCCCCACTTGGCCATGGCCGACTTGCTACAAGAACAAGATGAACTGCAAGAAGCCGCGAAACACTTGGAGCAGGCAGCCGACCGAGCAAGGCAGGACCAAGCATTACAATCCTATCTCGCCGCCGTCACGACAAAGGTTCGCCGCACTCAGTCGGTCGAGTCCCGCATGACTGCAAGAAGCAGTACTCACTTCGTCGTGAAGTTCGACGGTGAGGAAGACCAGAGTACCTGGATCCCAGTTCTGGAGATTCTTGAAGAAGCCTATCGAGAGATCGGGCAGAGGTTCGGTCATTTCCCCTCGAAACCGATCATGGTCGTCCTCCATGCCAAGGATTCGTTTCAAGGGGCGACCGGGAGCCCGGCTTGGGCCGATGGTCTCTATGACCCCACCCTTGGACGCATTCAGATTCCCACTCAAGGGGCGACCACGGATCGGAAGTGGTTGGCGAGCGTGCTTCGTCACGAGTATGTCCACGCTCTACTCCACGATCGCTTAGGAGCAAGCAGCGGGGCGCTGCCGACCTGGCTGAACGAAGGCCTGGCCATGCAATTGGCCGGAGATGCGTGGCCCGAGCTTGATCAGGCCATGAGCGGGGACATCAAAGTCATTCCCTTGACCTATCTGGAAGGCTCGTGGGGCGCACTGCCTACGAGTACATCGACAGTGGCCTACTTAGAGGCGAATTCTGCAACACGCTACTTGATTGAGCGATGGGGTATGGTCGGCGTCGATGAACTGTTGAATGCGTTACAGGCCAGGTCCACCATCGCAGTCGCACTTCAAAACAAGCTGTTTGTCTCCTACGAGCAGTTCCACCGGCAGTGGCTCGAGAGCTTCGAACGGAGTCGGTCGTAACCTTCGCTGCTTAGATCGATCCCGCTGCGGACTCCTCCTGCGGTAGGTTAGGCCAGGCAGGAAGTATATCGGCCTGGTCGCTGTGCGACTGCTCAGGCCCTTCAGCGAACTCCATCTGAGAGAGCTGATCCTCCCACAGAACTTTCTTTCCGGTGGGATCATACATGCGAATTGTGAACTTAAAGGTGTGCGAACTCGCGGGTGAAATGCTGTCCGGCTGGATCGATCGATCTGCAATCCACTGGGCTCGCGGAATTCGTGTACGGACGGTCGTAAACTCATCCTCCCACACAAGTACGCCGGTCGCTGCGTCCATTGCGCGCAGCAAAAACACCGGCTGCTCAATCGTCGCTTCAACAACGTGTACCCTCGTAATGGTTACTCGCCGCGACAGTGCGGTCGATACGACCTTTCCCCCCGTCTTCCAGTCAGGCTGCACAAGGTTGAGTCGCCCTTCCCATTGAAACACTCCAGTATTTGCGTCGTATACGCGCAACACGAAGTTGGAGAGATCGGTAGCGCCAAGTCCGACTCCGCCAGCAAAAATACGTGGCCCTCGGCTCGATCTCACGCCGTCGCTTTCTTTGACGGCTAGTTCATAGATTTCATTGGACAAGATGTCGCCCGATTCAGCGTCATACACCTTGACCGCAATCGTTGAGACAGTGCCGATTTGGTAGCCGAACCCTGCGGCTACAATCGCCCTTTTGCTCGCTGTGCCGACTTCGCCCCAGGCCTGACCACTAGAAAATGAGAGACACAAGACGACTGCGACTAGCCCACTCAGGATCTTCAAAGAATCAAGGTGCGCACGACCCTGCAGTTGATCAGTCGCACGGACTAGACTAGAAAAACTCGGCAACACGTCCCATCTGTGCAACATATACCCTCCTCAAAAGTTGAACGCATTCTGAAAGAGGGTCGGTCGTTCGTAAATTCCTCGCTGTAAGGAAGAATCCCCTCGAAAGCAGGGGATCTGGAAGAAGATGAAGATAGGAGCCGCTTACATCAGTTTTGTCGACTAGAGGGCTCGGCTACACCAAACCATCGATACCGAAGGCGCGCAACCACGCGATAGCCCCATTCGGCAAGCCGCTTGGCAGAAGGAAACCGTAACCACCACAGCAGAAGCTTCCCACCTGGGAGGTTGGGGATGAGAGGGAGAAACGCGTCGAGCCCTCGGAGCACTTCTCCTGAAGGTCGAACCAAGAAAGCCGCATCAGGTCGGCCAGAACGATAAAACGACCCTAAGATTCTCTTTGCCTCTTCGCTCTGATACGCCAGAAACCTCACGTCCGATTCTGCTTGCCCGATTCCCAGTGCCTCGAGTTTCTGTTTTGTGGACACACACAATCGGCATTCCCCATCATAGATCAGTAGGCAACCTTGCGTGGATAACTGGTATTCGATCTGCTCCATAAACTCCATGGTACAGACAGGTTAGCACTGTAAAACTGCAGGCTACAAGACAACCATTGCCGATACTTTCTCCGCGGTCTATAGTTTTGAGATGAAACAAACAGTCTTGCTGAATCTGCTGATCGGCGCGCTTATCGTCGAGACAGGATTTTTCCTAATAGGAAACGACGCATCCACAAAACCAGGAATGGCTTGGAGAATCGGATTTTTCATCCTCATGCCCCTGGCACTCGCGGTATTGGTTTGGCTTCGCCTCCGATGGGCCGCTATGGCTTGCGTGATCTATGCCACGGTTGGATTAGCACTGGACATCGCAACAATCATTCAGGCGGTGACAAAAGATTCAGAAGTGGGAGTGTCCATGACCGCTAACGTAATCAGCGGGCTCTTCAATTTCTTCTTGATCGTATTCGGCGGAAGGTCGTTTTTAGACGTGGGCCCGGGGCCGATGCCTCTACAACCCCGCCCTCCCAATCCTCCGTCCCCTTCCTGATGGGGAGCGATTTGACCGCGACGAATCCAATATCTTTCAGCCACTTGGCCGTCTCTGAGGCTGAATAGGTGTTTCCGCCTTCCGTAAACAATAACATCGACACAGCAAACACACTTGCTTCCAATGGGTACAAACCTTCGCGATCGTGGAGAAATGCGTCTTGGATGATGAATCGACCACCGGGCGTTAATGCGGCCAAGGCTCGACGAAAGATGGCCCGGTTCTCTTCGGGTGAATATATGTGCAGCACATTCGAATACCAGATCACATCATACGTTCCAGCAATAGGTTCGTTGGAGAAATCGAGCGGAAGATAAGCGAGTCGTCGCCTCGCCTTATGAGCGCCGGCGATTTCTTTGGCGACCTCAAGCGCGGCTTCTCGATCACAGACGGTGGCGTGAAGCGTTGGGTTCTTCGCAAGAAACGCCATGGCGTAGGTGCCTGGCCCTCCACCGAGGTCCAGCAGTGTTTTCGCGCGACCCATGTGAACTTGCGCCGCAATCGCCGGGGCAATTTCCAAGGTCCTATGGTGCATGGCCCACGTGAATTGTCGACGATAGTCCGGACTGTCTGGAATATCATGGTCTATCGGCAAGCCACTCCGCACAGATTCCAACAGCCGTACCCAGTCCGCCCAATGGCGTGTGATCAAATTCAAATAGCCGCCTCGATATGCGCGATGGTCGGCATTCAGCGCTGTTGCTCCCAGCCGGCTATTCCGATAGTTGGCTCCTTTTTTCTGCAATACCCCGACGGCGGCGAGATTACGACAAAGGATGCTCAAACCCCTTTCGCTGACCTTGAGCTCCTTGGCAAGATCCAACATCGTCCACGATCGGTCGCCGACAGTCGTAAAAAGATCAAGTTCCAGCGCAACCAGCAATACTCGTGGCAATCGATAGGCTGAGACAGCGTCCCGAAATTCGTCGAATGTCGTGATTCGTTGGATCACGACGTGCTTCCGATTTGCCGGCAACACCATCGGAGGAGATCTTCCAGCTTGGTGCGATTCTGCAGATCTGCCTCTCGCGCAAACGTGACCGCCACAAATTCGTCAGTCATCTCGGTCTCCTCAATAAACCCGGACTGAAGAAGAAGCGCACGATATTTAGAAACAGCGGGCTGAAGGAAGTACTTGGCCTGCTTCGCGACTTCATCGGTTCCTAAATCCTCCGGCGTCCCCTCCGACATGAGCGCCATGACATCTTCCATTGCGACTCCGTACTGGCACAGGACCTTGCCCTCCGGTTTGACCTCCAAGAGCCAACCATCTTCCCCAAGATCCATGACGAGCGGTCCATCAGCCTCCAACTCATAGAATCGTGGGAATGATCGCACCAGTTCAGCGCGAAGTTGTGTCCAACCTGAAAAGGCCGGCTCCATCATACTTGCATCCCTCGTCTAGCCCGCGACTGATACGGATCAGCGAGGCGGGCGCGAAGTGTTCTTAGACGCTGCGTGTTTTCTTCCAGTTTCGGCAGACGATACTTACGATCCATGTGCACCACCTGTTCAAGCAGATCTGCGGCCTCCTGCAGACGCCCTATTTCCTCATAGCACTGAGCCAACACGTAGCGAGCCCCTCCCATACGAAGCTCGTCACACAGCCGATCGGCGACCGATTGGCTGGTCTGACAACAGGCAATGGCTTCATCGTAGCGTTTTTGTATTAAGAACGTGCGGCCTATCATACGCCAGGCGTCCGCAACACCGCCCAGATTGCCCAATCGACGCATCAACGCCAACGACCGTTCGTAAAACTGAATCGCCTTCTCAAAGTGACCGGTTTCACGAGCCACCAGACCAAGGTCCGAGAACAAGACGGCCTGGGCCGGCTCATCATGCGTCTTGGTCATGAGGTCGAGAGCCTCCAGATAATACGCCTGTGCCCGATCCCATTCGCCGGCATCAGCTCGGAGGTTTCCCAGGTTTGCCAACGTCGTCCCGATGCCTTTCTCATCACCGAGGAGTTTTTGCAATTCCAAGACCTCCTGATAATGCGCCTGGGCAGCATCCCGCCGCCCGCTGACAGCACAAATGTTACCCAGGTTACCAAGTGTGGCTACCAGGGCACGTTGATCACCGGTGAGCCGATCATACTCTAACGCCTTGGCGTAACAGGTATAGGCCTCCGTGTAAAACCCTCGTGAAAAATGTCTCGTTGCCTTGTCGATTCAATTCTTCGGATAGGCTGTTACGCAATATCATGACGTCCCCGACAAGAGTTGTTCCACTTGCTGTTTCGCACCGATAAGAATGGAGGCTCCATCTCCGACAAGAAGGCTATCGAAGTTGTACTTCAAGAAGCGGCAGAGCCCATCCTTGGCTTTCTGAACATCCACATACTTTTCGAGAGGAAGCAGACGCACGGAACCGGGCGGTTTACCGATCAGCGCATCCCCTACGATCAGCACACCTCGCCCCCGTTCGATAAACAACGCGGACTCTCCAGGAGACTTTTGACCTTTCAGATGGATAGCCCAAATCCCACCAGGTAATAGCTCACCATCCTTGTACGTCGTCGTCGGTTTCACATCCATCTGGGCGGCGTCGGCTTCCGGCACTCGCAACTGACACTTGAACTCTATCTGATAGACCACAGCCTCTCGGACATGATCTCGGTTCGTGACGATAATGTAGTCAATCGGCTCATAGCGACGGACGACCGCTCTCGCCTCGGCCGTCATCGGAGGTGGGTCTACCAGGATCTTATGTTCACCGATCACCAGGAACAATCCGTTGAAGTCGAGCTGCTTCTCGTCGGAAAACCACGACCATTGCCAGATATCGGGCAAGATTTGTTTCATAGTAAAAACGGCGGCTTATAGTTAAGGATTCATGACACCACAGACATCACAGAGCTGCGATGGCGTCCTTGATCGTCTTAGTGACTTTCGTCCGGATGCTCGCTTCGTGAGGCAAGTCGATAATGTCGTCTTCGGGCACAGTAATAAATTTACGATTCGGCCCTTTCGTCAGCGAGATCAAAAACATGCCGTTAGAGGGAGTGACGGGAATCACGACTTGGACAGCCCCATCAATTCCCTGTACCACTTCTAGAAACTTTTGTTTCCCCTCATCCATCTCATCCATCGTTTCTTTGTCTCCTCACCTTTTCATTCCCCCCACTCTCCGCAGGTCGATAGCCGAGGTTTCTCCCCCTGCGCGTCTATCTCACCCGCCCACCCTTGGTGCGCCAAGACGCACCATAGTCCACAGCGGCACCGACCTCACCTTCATAATACGATCAATTCCCGCGTGCGCGGGCGGCGAGCAAGGAGAAATCTCGGCTGTCGACCCACTACATCTTATTTTCGCCTGCCAAGAGCTTTTCAACCTCTGCAACAATCACGTCGGCTCCCGCCAAGTCCATATTGCCGACTCGTTGCCAGCGGATGACTCCATTCTGGTCGATCACATACACATTTGGAATAAATTTTCCTCCACCATACAGCTTATCCGTCACCTTGGTGGGATCCAAAAGATAGGGATACGTAACCTTGACCGGGAAGCTGGACAAGAATTCGCCGACCTCCCGTTTCGCATTACCTGACGAATTGACACCCAGCACTGCCACGTTCTTGCCTTGTGTAGACTCATGAACCTTTTGCAAGGCGCTTCCCTGTATCATGCAAGGCTCACAGATGTGAAAGAGCCCCAACACCACAACTTTACCTTTATAGAACTCCAGTGACACGGTTTCACCGGTAATCGCGGTAAGGGTGAAGGATGGGGCTTTCTCTCCCACCTGAAATAATCCCGCAGCGGAAACCGGTGTCGTACACAGTATGGGGAAGACCAGCAGCACAAACACCAGTATAAGCCGTCTCATCACGACCTCCCTTTCAACAAGCACTCATGGTCTCACAAGCGCTCGATCATGATCCCAGTCGTCGTGGCACAACCGTTACCGCTGCTCAAAATCAGCTGCTGATGCATCCTACCATGGCAATTTTTGGAGCGGCAACCGCAAGGCGGGAGAAATCAATCTTCGGCAGGGCCTTCACGCTGGTTCAGCATATCCTCGAGCTGTTCCTTGGTTCTACCCTCAAATCGAACGAACTCGAGTCCAAATCGATCACCATTCTTCCAACGGACGATGGCGAGGGCGATGATAATCGGAGGCCGAGCCTCCGGAGCCTGTACACGGAGACTCAGACCCGCTCCGATGGGGAGGTGGATATGGCTCTTGATTTCACATCCGGCAATCGTGAGATTGATCACCGTTCCATGGCCTGATCCTTCATCTCCCGTGAGTAAAGCGGGGTAATCGACCGGCACTCGGCGTCGACCCCGTGGCTGCTGCACTTTCTTGTCGTCGTCTTTCTCTGGAAGCGTCATGTCTTCCGTACAGAATGAGCTCAGTGCGCTGATTCGAACAGGCCTAACTGAAGCTCTTCTGCGCGGGTAAACGGGATAGGATAGCGCTCGGTAAAACAGGCCGTACAGTATTGGTCGGGCGTCCGGGGGGCGGATTTCAACATGCCGTCAAGGCTGAGATACGCCAAACTGTCGGCCGTGATGTACTTGCGGATCTCTTCCGTCGAGTGATCGGAGGCAATCAGCTCTTTTTTCGTCGGTGTGTCGATTCCGTAAAAACAGGGCGAGACGATTGGAGGGGAGCTGATCCGCATGTGGACTTCTTTCGCCCCAGCTTGTCGGATCATCTTGACGATCTTACGGCTCGTCGTGCCACGCACCAACGAGTCGTCGATGACGACGACCCGTTTTCCATCCAAGCACTTCGGGAACGGCATTCAACTTCACCTTGACCCCGAAGTGGCGAATCGACTGTTCCGGTTCAATGAACGTTCGCCCGACATAGTGGTTGCGGATCAAACCGGTTTCAAACCGGATCCCTGCTCCTTCGGCATAGCCGAGCGCCGCCGGCACGCCGGAGTCCGGAACGGGAATGACGACATCCGCCGACACCCATGACTCTTGGGCCAACTGCCGACCCAATGCCTTGCGCGTGGCATACACTGCGTTAGCCCCAAAGATGCGGCTGTCCGGCCTCGCAAAATAGACATACTCGAACACACACATGGCCTGATTCTTCTTGGGAAACGGATGGTGGCTGTCGAGCCCTTGATCGCTGATGACGATCAACTCGCCCGGTTCCACCTCTCGAACATACTCGGCATCGAGCAAGTCAAACGCACAGGTCTCGGACGCCACAATCCAGCCGCTGCGCAGGCGCCCGATGCACAGCGGTCTGAGCCCATAGGGATCACGAGCGGCGATAAGACCGTTGTCGGTCATCAATACAACCGAGAACGCGCCTCGCACCTGACTCAGAGCATCGACGACCCGCGCGAGAAACGAGCCTGCCCGCGAGTGTGCGATGAGATGGATAATGACCTCGCTGTCCGATGTGGACTGGAAGATCGCCCCGTAGGCTTCCAGTTCGTGTCGGAGCATCTGGGCATTGATGAGATTGCCGTTGTGAGCCAAGGCCAAATTCCCGAGTGCAAAGTTCACGGTCAACGGCTGCACATTCTTCAGATCGTGGCCTCCGGTGGTGGAGTAGCGATTGTGACCGATGGCCATATGGCCGGGCA
Source organism: uncultured Nitrospiraceae bacterium (assembly GCA_963849655.1). Lineage (GTDB taxonomy): Bacteria > Nitrospirota > Nitrospiria > Nitrospirales > Nitrospiraceae > Nitrospira_D. The sequence goes on along the minus strand of CAWKJK010000009.1, from coordinate 13,291 downwards.
GTTTCTCCAGCACCGATTTGTGAAAAATGTCCGCGACGAGACCCATGCCTTTCTGCATGAAGAATTGGTCGCCATCTCCCGCGACAATCCCGGACGCTTCTTGCCCGCGGTGCTGCAGCGCGTACAATCCAAGGTACGTCAGATTAGCGGCTTCTTCGTGGCCGTAGACACCGAAGACGGCACATTCGTCGTGAAATTTATCGGGCGAGACGATCGGCAGTTCTTTATTCATGATCCTTCGCAGTCCGCAAAACTACACTTGATTCAGCGTTCGCTCCAAAGAAAAACCCCATCGATCGTGCAGCATCGCCGCCGGTTGATCGATCATGCGTTCCATCGATCCCTCATTTTCCACATCCACGATCAGCCGATCGCCGGAGACGGTTCCGATCACTTCAGCCGGCACACCGAAACGTCTCGCGTGATCGAGAATGGCCTGTCGATGAACCGGCTTTGCAGAAACCACCATCCTGGACTGAGTTTCGCCGAAGAGAACGGCGTCTTTTCGAAGCCGATCTCTGGTCAATCTTACCACAGCACCCAGGAGCCGTTCTGGTCCGGAGATACAGCTTTCCGCCAAAGCAACGGCTATACCACCTTCCGAACAATCATGCGCGGACTGCAGAAGCCCATCACGAATCAGCGACAGCACGCAGTCATGGAGAGCTTTTTCTGTATTCAAGGCTCAAATAGGGCGGCGAGCCCTGTTCGCGAGCATGAACGACCTTGAGATACTCCGATCCACCCAAATCCTCGCGAGAAGAGCCCAGCAAGATAATATCGTCGCCTTCCTGCTTAAACCATTGGGTCATCGACCGTTCAGCGTCATCGATCAGCCCGACCATGCCCAACATGGGGGTCGGATAAATGGAGAGTCCATTGGTTTCGTTGTAAAAGCTGACGTTCCCGCTCACGATAGGAATTTGAAAATGCTCGCAGGCATCTTTCATCCCTTCGATCGCCATAGCGAACTGCCACATGATATCGGGTCGCTCCGGATTGCCGAAATTGAGACAATCCGTCAAGCCGATCGGCACAGCGCCGGAACAGACGAGATTCCGCGCCGCCTCGGCCACGGCCAGCCGGGCTCCTTCATAGGGATTCAACAGGCAATAGCGGCTGTTGCAATCCACCGTCATCGCCACGGCTTTCTTCGTGCCCTTGATCCGCACCACCGCCGCATCGGACCCCGGTCGTACCGTGGTGTTCGTCCGCACCATATGATCGTACTGTTCGTACACCCACCGCTTGCTGGCGATCGTCGGCGACTCCAACAAGGCCAGCAATGCCGCATTCGCATCTTTCACATCGGGAATGGCGTCGTAGTTCAGGTTCGTCAGCATATCCTGATAGGCCGGCGGCTGGAAGGGCCGTTCATATCGAGGCCCGTCGTCAGCCAACGCTTTGGCCGGAATTTCCGCCACGACCTTTCCCTGATCCATGACGCGCAAGATTCCGTCGGCCGTCACTTTCCCGACCACGGCGACATCCAGATCCCACTTTCGGCAAATCTCGATGCATTCGTCTTCCTTGCCGGCTTTCGCCACCATCAACATACGTTCTTGAGATTCAGACAGCATGATCTCATAGGGCGTCATACCCGGTTCGCGCCGCGGTACCACCGTGAGGTCCAGCTCGATTCCGTTGCCGGCGCGGGAGGCCATTTCACAGGAAGAACTCGTCAGCCCTGCAGCGCCCATGTCTTGAATCCCGACGAGCAGATCGCGTTCCATCAGTTCGAGACAGGCTTCCAGCAGCAATTTTTCCGTAAAGGGATCACCAACCTGCACCGTCGGCCGCTTCTGTTCCGATTGATCGTCGAACGAATCGGAGGCCATTGTCGCCCCGTGAATCCCATCACGGCCCGTTTTGGACCCGAAATAGATCACGGGATTCCCGACACCCGCCGCAGTGCCTCGGAAGATCTTGTCCTGATGAGCAAGACCAAGACAAAACACATTGACCAACGGATTGAGAGAGTAGATGTCGTTGAAGACAATCTCGCCTCCCACAGTTGGGACTCCCATGCAATTGCCATAGCCAGAAATCCCGGAGACAACCCCTTTCATGAGATGGCGATTCTTCGGCGAGTGCAATTCTCCAAACCGCAGCGAATCGAGCAGCGCAATCGGTCTCGCCCCCATGGTAAAGATGTCGCGCAAAATTCCACCGACCCCCGTGGCAGCGCCCTGATAGGGCTCGATAAACGACGGATGGTTGTGCGACTCCATCTTGAAGACCACGCACAGCCCGTCGCCGATATCGACTGCCCCCGCATTTTCACCCGGTCCTTGCACGACACGAGGCCCGGTCGTCGGCAGCTTTTTCAAGTGCACCCGAGAACTCTTGTAGGAGCAGTGCTCGGACCACATCACGGAGAACATACCGAGCTCCGTCAGATTGGGGTCACGCCCGAGAATGTCGACGATTTTTTGGTATTCCTCGCCCGTCAGATTGTGCTGAGCGATGAGAGTCTTTGGTGATGAGCGGCATACCGGCCTGCATTACGACCTAGCGGTCACAGAGACAAAACCACTATCGGAGTGTTCCGAACACCAGGGTATGCGTGGCACCGTTCCAAGCATCGCTCGAGGTGACCGGCGAAGCGCACATCCGGCGCCTCGCCGAGTCGGTCTGTGTGATCAACGAACCCTGATCCTGTTCTACTGCACTTCCACCTTCACAGCTGATTCAGCGGCTAAGGTTTCATGATCCTTATCTGCCGCAACGAGCTTGATCTCACGTGTCCCGGGCGACATTCCCTTGACCATCCCTTTCCATCCCTTCTGATATTCCCCATCCACGAAACAATGGACGTGCGTCGCCTTGCTGCCCTTCGTCAGTTCATACTTGATTTCAACATCGCCACCCTTTACGACGGCCCCCGCTGCCGGGCTGGTGATCTTCACCTGACTACCGTCATCTGCCGCCGCCCAAACATTGACACCGCCCCCAATACCAACAAACCAACTGCCGCCAATACCGCGCCTACACGTCTCATCGCGACCCTCCTCATTTATATGAAAGAAATGTAAGACTGATGTGCACGAACCGACTCAATACTTTACCGCGATCATTTTCTATCTTCAATCCTACGGAGAGCATTCTCGGCCAAACCATCGTTGAGCGCTCACTGCACTTCTGCCATCTTCTTTCGCCCCAAAGACGCGATCATCGATTGAAAGATAGCTCGACCGTCTTCGTTCCCCAGCATCGCCTCTGCGCATCGTTCCGGATGCGGCATCATGCCCAGGACATTGCCTGCGGCGTTGCAGATACCCGCAATATTATCGAGTGACCCGTTCGGACAAGCCTCCGGCGTCACCTTTCCCTCTGCCGTGCAATAACGGAGAATGATCTGAGCATTGGCTTGAAGGCCGGCTAGCGTCACGGGATCGGTGTAGTAGTTTCCGTCCGCATGAGCGATCGGGATTTTGAGCACCTGTCCGGACCTGCAGCCGTTCGTAAACGGCGTCGCAGCGTTCTCCACTTTGACGTAGATCTCGCGGCAGATAAAATGCAACGACTTATTTCGCAACATGGTGCCCGGCAGTAGTCCTGCCTCAAGGAGAATCTGGAATCCATTGCAAATCCCGAGCACTAACCCACCGCCGGAGGCAAATTCTTTCACTGCGTTCATCACCGGAGAAAACCGTGCGATCGCTCCAGTCCGGAGATAATCACCGTACGAAAATCCTCCAGGCAGGATCACCGCATCCAAACCGGCCAAAGAGGATTCCTTATGCCAGACCATCGTCACATCTTGTCCAAGTACATCCCGGAAGACGTACCGGCAATCGTGATCGCAATTACTGCCTGGAAAAACGATGACCCCAATGTTCATATGACCTCACGAAGGGCAAGGTTGAGGGTAAGCTGAGCCCCGGAACCTGAACCTCGATCTCAGCTTAGCCTTGCAACTCATACCGATATTCTTCGATGATCGTATTCGCCAATAACTTTTCACACATGCCTTTGACTTCAGCCTCAGCCTTGGCCATATCGTTTTGTTCGAGATCCAGCTCCATGTACTTTCCTACGCGAACATTTGCGACATGCTTGAATCCCAGCGAGTCCAGCGCATGTTCGATGGCTTTGCCTTGCGGATCCAAGATGCCTGGCTTCAGCGTCACATGAATTTTGGCTTTCACGACTTGCTCTCCCGCTTCTCTTCGGCTTCGTTCAACCGATCCACGTATTTCTTGATCCACAAGATGGCCGCGACGGTCAGCCCGCCGGCAAATACCAGGCCGACGAACGCCCAGCGCCATGGCGACTCGTTCAACCGATAGGCCATCACGCCTACGATGGCCGCCCAGATGACCACCGATGCGATCAGACCATAATTCAAATACGCCCGCAGCATCTCTTCTTCCTCCCACCCCCAGAGATCAGGAGGAGACTCTGAGCCTTGTCCCGCGATATCACGGAAACTCGGGATACCGCACTCGTTGAGCCCGAGCGGTCCGCGTTACGGATGGCTCGCGATGTTCGAAGTTCCGTTCCAGCTCCGCTTAGAACGGAACACGTTTCGCGTGCCGAGCGACGGCGAAACTCAGTGCGGTCGAGTTGACGTGCTTGAGCGAACAAGGCTCAGGTCTCTACTAGTCGTATACCCTCCTTAGCACCTCCTGATACGCCTCTTCGATCTTCCCCATATCCTTCCGAAACCGATCCTTATCCATCGACTCACCGGTCGTCATATCCCAGAAACGGCAGGTATCCGGAGAAATTTCGTCTGCCAAAATCAGCTTATTGTGAAAGACACCGAACTCAAGCTTGAAATCGACCAGCTGCATCTTCCGTTCGGCAAAGAATGGCCTGAGGACCTTGTTGACCGCATGCCCAGCCTCTCGCAGCTCTCGCAAAACGCCAGGAGTTGCCACATTCATCAGCCGCAGATGATCATCATTGACAAGCGGGTCTCCCAGCGCATCGTTCTTATAATAGAATTCAGCGACCGCTGGATCGATCCGGTTCCCCTCCTTCAGTCCGAGCCGTTTGGCCAAACTGCCCGCCACGACGTTTCGGATCACGACTTCGATGGGGACGATTCTGACTCGTTTCGTGAGCATTTCTCGGTCATTCAATCGCTCGACAAAATGTGTCCGTATCCCGCTTTGCTCCAAGAGCCGAAAAAGCCGCTCTGAAACCTTGTTGTTGATGACGCCCTTTTCGACGATCGTGCCGCGCTTCTGTGCGTTGAAGGCTGTCGCATCGTCCTTGAAATACTGCACGACCTCATCTGGATTTCCCGTCGAAAAAATCTTCTTCGCCTTGCCTTCGTAAAGAAGCTCACCCGTCGCCATGATCGGACCTCAATAGCTCAGCTTACTGCGCCAACAGTTCGACAACCTCGTCCAACGATTTCATCGTACCGAGTATGATCGGATGTCCGAATCGCCGCGTATAGCGGAATTCCTGCACTTGTTCGAGCGACAGCACCAGGCTGTGAAAGTCTTCCAGCTTGGAGGTTTCAAAATAGGTAATGAAATCCAGATCATCCAATCCGCTGGAGTGATAGAGTTTTCGTTTGACCGTCTTCAGGTAGGGCAGCGTGGCAGCGGTATGTTCCTGCATCATCGCGGCCCGTTTCTCCTGATCCAGCCCCCACCACTCGGCCGATTTCCGGATCGGAATCACGACGGCATATGGTTTCCGGCCGGGCTCACTGATGGTGTTCAAGTCATCCTTCATTTGATCCTGGAATCCCGGCACATAATTCGGTTTTTTGGTGAGCCCGTGCATGATCCCGACTGTTTTGAGGTGTTTCCCGAATTGGCTGCTCTTCAGATCCAGAAGAAACTCCTGTGTCTCACGCAATTCCGTCGCATGAATGCGGAACAAGAGGTCGCCTTGATCGGAAAGCCCTCGAAGGAGGTACAGATCGATGACCACATGCTCTCGATGCTGTTCCACCACACCTTTCAGCGACGCCAGACGGACGATCCGCGTCGCTGGGTCTTGCCTCGCCCACTCCTCATTATTGATCGCGAAGACGGCAAACGTGCCGTAGACACCCGGTTCAGCGAGAAGTTTTTCTCGATCCGCTGTCGCCTGAGTGTTCGATACCCAAGGACCAACCATCAACCACATAAGCATCAGCCCAGTGACGAGTGATCGAGTCATGATCTCACTCCCTTCGCCCTGATGCCGGACGAACGTTGTCTGTCGCGTCCGAACACCCGCCGATAGATCTGATCGAGGTGGCGCAGATAATATTTTGGGTTGAAACAGGCGGCAATTTCACTCGTTGTAAGATGCTGTGAAATAAACGGATCTTTGCCGGCCAATTCTTGTAATCCGCCCCCTCCCCTCCAGGAGGCCATGGCATTGCGCTGAACCGCTTCGTATGACTCTTTTCGCTGCGCTCCCTTCTCAACCAAGACCAACAGCAGCCGCTGCGAATAAATGAGTCCGCCCGTCAGTTCGAGGTTCTGTCTCATCCGATCCGGGTAGACGACCAAGTGCTTGATCAGATCCGTCACCTTGGCAAGCATGTAGTCGATCAAGATCGTGCTGTCCGGCATGATGACCCGCTCGACAGACGAATGGCTGATGTCACGTTCATGCCAGAGTGCGACGTTTTCCATCGCCGCCACACTGTTGGCCCGCACCAGCCGCGCCAAGCCGCAGAGATTTTCCGAGACAATCGGGTTCCGTTTGTGAGGCATCGCCGACGATCCCTTTTGACCTTCGGAGAAATACTCTTCGGCTTCGAGCACTTCAGTGCGCTGAAGGTGGCGGATCTCGGTGGCGAATTTCTCGATGCTTGCCGCAAGCAAGGCGAGCGCCGTCGAATAGGACGCATGGCGATCACGTTGGACCACCTGGTTGGAGACTGGATCAACGTTCAATCCAAGCTTGGCACAGACATAGTCTTCAATATCCGGCCCCTGGTGCGCGAAGGTCCCCATTGCGCCGGACAGTTTGCCGACGGCGATCTCGTTCCGCACCTGCCGTAACCGCTGTAGATGACGTCGGACTTCTTCGTACCACAGGGCCATCTTCAGACCAAATGAGATTGGCTCCCCGTGAATGCCGTGTGACCGTCCCACCATCACCTGGTTCTTGTAGCGGAACGCCTGCTGTTTCAGCACGACGAGGAGCGCATCAACTCCCCCCACGATCAGATCGAGCGCCTCGGTCATTTGTATGGCGAGTGACGTATCGACAATGTCCGAAGACGTGAGTCCCATATGGAGAAACCGATGTTCCGGTCCTACCGTGTCCATGAGCGATTCGAGAAAGGCGATCACATCATGTTTCGTAACCTTTTCGATTTCCGGCAATCCGTTCGACATCGATCTTGGCCTTCTTCCGGATTTTCGCCGCCGTCCCGCGTGGCGCCTGTCCGGCCTGCTCAAAGGCCGCACAGGCCAGCAGTTCAACCTCCAGCCAGATCTCGTACTTATGCTTCAGATCCCAGATCGCCTTCATCTGAGGACGTGTATACCGTTCAATCACTATCCGCTCTCCTCCAGATCCCCCGATCCGGGTCCGCCCGCTTCGCAGCCAACCGCAACTCCGTGGCCAATGCCTTATCCAGAACCGCGTTCACGAACTTCGAGGCATCGTGATCGCCGAAACTCTTCGCGAGTTCGATGGCTTCGTCCATCGTGACCTTCGCAGGCACCTCATCCAACCATAGCAACTCATACAGCCCGGCACGCAAGATATTGCGGTCGACGATCGGCATGCGACTCACCGTCCAATTCGTCGCATACTTGCCGATGGTGGCATCGAGTTCCTTTTTATGATCCAACACACCCTTCACCAACTCGTTCCGCGAACGCTTTCGACTCATCGGACGTCGAGTATTCACGCCAAAACTCATCGAGGTGCACGTCGGCCTTCCCGTGAATGTCATGCTGAAACAAGATCTGCAAGGCCCGCTCGCGTGCCTGATGACGAGCTCCCATACGCTAGTTCGCAAGCCGCCGCGCGGTCTGCCGTGGTGCAACCGATGTCTCCGCATCCGATTTCTGTCTGATCCTGTTCACCTGTCTCATCACCATCACCATCTCGATCGCAGACTTCGCCGCCTCGCCGCCACGGTTGAATTGCTTCGTGTCCGCACGCTCCACTGCCTGCGCAACTGTCTCAGTGGTCAACACTCCGAAAATGATCGGAACATCGGTGTCTAAGGCCGCTTGACCGATGCCTCGGCTGACTTCAGCACTGATATACTCAAAATGCGGGGTGTCACCACGAATGACCGCTCCCAAGCAAATGACCGCATCAAACCGACCGGACTTGGCCATGGCGCGTGCCACAAGTGGAATTTCGAACGCCCCCGGTACCCGCACGACATGCATGTTTTCTTCACGGACACCATAGGCGGTGAGCGTATCGACGCAGGCATTCAGCAATTTGTTCGTGACCTGTTGATTGAACTTCGCCGCGACAATGCCGAATCGAAATCCCGCCGCGGAGGCTCCCATTTTTCCGTACTTCATCTTTCAATTGCCGCCCTGTCCCAGGGATGGGACGTGAGCTGAAGGAGTTCGTCAAACTTTCTTGAGAAGGTGCCCCAGTTTCGCCTTCTTCGTCCGAAGATACCGAACATTCGCAGCGCGCGGGGGAATTTCAATAGGAACACGTTCGACGACCTTTAGACCATAGCCTTCGATCCCGACGATCTTGCGCGGGTTATTCGTAATCAACTTGATCTGATGCAGGCCGAGATTCGCCAAAATTTGCGCGCCGACTCCATAGTCGCGAAGATCCGCCTTGAATCCAAGTTGCAGATTGGCTTCGACCGTATCACTCCCTTGATCCTGCAGCCCATAAGCCCTAATCTTATTCAGCAACCCAATTCCTCGGCCTTCTTGATTCAGGTACAGGAGAACGCCTCGGCCCTCTTTCTGAATGATTTCCATCGCGGAGTGCAATTGGTCTCGGCAATCGCAACGCAACGATCCTAATGCGTCGGCCGTCAAACATCCGGAGTGTACACGGACGAGTGTCGGTGTCCCGCCGTCGGCACAACCCTTCACCAAGGCAATGTGCGTCACTCCGTCGATCTGATTCTCGAACGCCACCGCCTCAAACTCGCCGAACGTCGTGGGCAATCGTGCGCTGGCCATCCGTTTGACGAAGGTCTCTCTCCTCATGCGGTATTCGATCAAGGCCTTCACGGTCACCATCTTCAGCTTATGGATCTTGGCGAATTTCGTCAGTTCGGGCACTCGGGCCATGGTGCCGTCTGCGTTCATGATCTCGCAAATCACTCCGGCAGGACGCAGGCCTGCCAAACGTGCCAGATCGACGGATCCCTCCGTTTGTCCGGCTCGTTTGAGCACTCCACCCGTCTGTGCCTTGAGCGGGAAGACATGGCCTGGCCGCGCGAGATCGCTGGGTTTAGATTTGGGGTCAATCGCCACATGAATCGTCGTGGCTCGGTCGGCGGCCGAGATCCCCGTCGTCACGTCTTTTCGCGCATCGATCGAGACGGTAAAGGCGGTCCCGAACGTCGCGGTATTCTCGGAGGCCTGCTGTGGCAACTGCAGTTCTTCCACTCTTTCAGGCGTTAGGGTTAGACAAATCAGCCCTCGGGCATGCGTGGCCATGAAGTTGATCACGTGCGGAGTGACTTTCTCCGCGGCGATGACCAAGTCACCCTCATTTTCCCGATCCTCATCGTCCACCAAGATGATGCATCTTCCCTTCTTGATGTCACGAATCGCGTTTTCGATGCTATCGAAAGGAGTGGCCATGTCTAAGTCCTACCGGTCACAGTGCGACAATTTACCATTAAACATCCACGATTTAGCAACTCTGAGAGTGACACATAACCCTGTTTCCGTCCCGACTGTCAATCGAAAAAAAGGGCCTCGCTTGACCGAATCCAGGCAGAGGACGTCGCATAGACCGCAAATGTCTCGGAACATGCCATCGGAAATGCGTCCCCATTCTATCAATCCTATCTATCGCATTCGGGAATAAGAGAAAGAAAATAGGGGGCAGCCTCGGCCACTCCTTTTAGTGAGAAAACCTCCGCTCAGCCCTTATCTGCTTGGTCAGGCCATGATCCATCTCTTTTAATTCACTCGACTATGATCAAGACGACTCCCCACGCACGTATGTTTGCTCAGTCAGACGTATGATATGGAAAGATTTGAGATTAAGAATTCTCGTCATGTAGTCGATGGTTCTGTCTCATCCAGGCATCGAGCTTGCTCAAGGGAGCGGTAGGAGATTCAGACTAGACCAACTTTCGCGAGAGGATCGAATTATAAAACGCGCAAGGACAACCTTCGATCAAACCAACGTTTCTAATATGAGCACTGGATGCGCCAACAGTTTCAGTGTGGTGACGTTATCAAAGGCAACTTAGACTGGCTGCCCCGAAAGGAGGGTTTTCATGCTTCGAAACATGCTCCGTTCATCTATACTCAACCTCCTTCTGTTTCATCTTGCAACGACAGCCTATCCGCAAGATTCCCCACCCCTTCCCCTCGATCCGCTGACGCCGCAGGAGCGGGAGGCGGCCCGCAGTCTCGCAGTCGAGAACGTCAAAATCCGCGCATTCCTCGGCAAAAGCCGCAGCCGTGAGATTTATACTGACTTCATCGCTGTCAAGCGGACAGCGGAGACGGATGTACACAAAGAACAGGCAACGCGTCGGCACGCGGAGGTTCTCTACTATCGGTACGACAACGACCTCGGCGTGCGGGCTCTCGTCGACCTTGAGGCGCGAACAGTGGTCGAGGTCGTTCGTGTGAACGGCAGGTCCGTTCCGATCAACACAGAGGAAATCAAGGAAGCAGCAGACCTCGCACTGGCAGACACACGCGTGAAGCAGTTGTTCCATGGAAAGATGTCCGAGTTTCACGTCGCGACACAGCCTGCCACGGCTGAGGATATGAGCACTAACCGCATTGAGGGATTGCGCACTGTCGGCGTGTCCCCGAACGACCCCTGTTTCCGGCACCGCTGTATTGTCCTGTTTTTCAGGACGGGTAATCGCCACGTACAGATGAATCGTGTCGTTGTGGACCTGACATCGCAACGGGTGCTTATTAGTGGAGGTGGACGATGAAGATACGATACAGCCTCTTTTTTGGTGCTCTACTCGCGCTCTTCCTGTGGTCAGCGGCAGCCGGCGCGCAGACCCAGTCCTGCTCAACACCTTACTTCGTCGAGCAATCCTTCCCGACCGCCGGACCTGAGCAAACGCGCTGGAAACTTTGCTGGCAGGTCCTGGATGGGCCCAACCTCGTGATCACTGATGCATGGTTCCGTCCCGACCCATCGACGCCATGGATCAAGCTTATCTATGACGCCCGCGTGTCACAGCTCTTCGTTCCATATCATGCAGGTTCCCCTCGGTACTATGACATCGCTTTTGGCTTCGGCCCTGTGCCGCTCGCTTCATCAGATTGCCCAGGACCAACGGGAATCATTCTTGGAGCGCGTAAAGAGCTATGCAAGGAGGTGCGCGACCGTGGTCTCACATGGAAGCACGACGCGTTGGCACGCCGGGGTGAGGAGCTTGTGCTATGGAGCGTGATGGCCGCAGCGAATTATAACTACATTATTGAGTGGACTTTTCGCGATGACGGTATTGTTATGGGGCGGGTCGGAGCGACGGGACAAATCGCCGGTACGGACGCTCACATGCACGGTCCGATCTGGCGCCTCGATATCGATCTGAACGGTGCCTGTTGCGACACTGTGGGACGGTTCAAGCACACAGAATCTACCGGGGCAAGCGCGACCGACTCCATGACCGACATCGGGGTGGAGTCGGGGCAAGAAATGGGCCCCTTTGTCATTCCCATCAATGCACATTCGCGACAGCGCCCTGAAGAATTCAAACGGTAAGACGTTGGAGTGGCACCTTATACCCACGAGGGACGGCACGCCCGTTCATCAAGAGGCTTTCACCAAGAATGCCATGTGGGTGACACGATACAAATGGTCCGAAATGATCGCTGACGACTTGCCGACATACATTACTCCAGCGGACCCAGTGGCAAGTCGGGACACTGTTCTTTGGTATTACGGCGGGCTACATCATCAGGTGCGAGATGAAGATGCTGATATGACTCATCTGATGTGGGTGGGATTCATGCTGAAGCCACACAATGTTTGGTCGAAGACTCCGCTGTATCCCTGAAGAGGGAAAAGGTGCCAGTCTAGGGTCTGGATAGAAGTCCTGAACCCTTTAAGACTTGCTGCGTTGGCGGCGGAAAACTGCGACGATCAGGATCGAGGTACGCCACCAGCCCACGCCTAGAGAACGAATCAATCAGCTGCTTGGACACAAGCAGCTCAAGTTTTACGATCGACCGCGGTCACCTCAAGATCCCCCCTCGATGGGGATCGTTTGCCACCACCTGAACGAGACTCTGATTCCACCTCACCCATTCCGGCCAGCTTTCAGCATTGTTGCGACCTAGGAGTCTGGTGTAGTCTTCCGTCTGTATGTCCATCCTCGACGAGACAGACATGCAGCTGGACGAGCCTGAAGATGTGAAATCCTCTCAGGCGGACTCAGCGAGTCTCCTGCCGGCGTCGAGCTAAGTCCTCTTCCTGAGCATGAGGCAGGAGGCCCTCGGCCCGACACGACTGCAGTGGTGCCGGTCACGGCCCTCCAGCAGTACCTTGCCGAAGTTCGCCGATACCCTTATTTGTCAAAGGAAGAGGAGCTTCAGCTTTTTCAGGAGTACCATGCGCACGGCAGCCGCGAGGCGGCGGTGAAACTCATCATGGCCAACCTGCGTGTGTCGGTTTCGATTGCAGCCGAGTACCTCCATACCGGCGCCGACCACATGGATCTGATTCAAGAAGGGAACGTCGGCCTGATGCAAGCCATCAAGAAATTCGATCCCTCGAAAAACGTGCGCTTTTATGCCTATGCCGCCTGGTGGTCCAGAGCCTATATCCTCCGTTATCTCTTACACACCTTTCGGCTCGTCAAGGTCGGGACGACTCAGGATCAACGGAAACTGTTCTACAACTTAAAAAAGGAAAAGGCCAAGCTTGAGCGGGACGGCTTCGCGCCTGACACCAAATTGCTCGCGGATCGTCTGAACGTGCGCGAGCGCGACGTGATCGAAATGGATCAGCGCCTCGGCAACTGGGAGTTATCGCTCGACCAGCCTCTCGGTGAAGACCAGACCAGTACACTGCTTGATGTCTTGCCATCTCACCAAGAACCGGCAGATGAACAGCTCGCCGATCATCAGCTCAAGACCCTCTTCAGGGCAAAGCTCGCCGAGTTCATCAAGACAATGGAAGAACGAGACGAAGATATTCTGAGAAATCGCATTCTGTCCGACTC
>CAWKJK010000008.1:0-34394 GCA_963849655.1 uncultured Nitrospiraceae bacterium | reverse complement strand
GTGATATTCGGAAAGACATTGGTCGGCATGTGCTGGATTGTCAGCCCCCCGAATAGCACGATGAGGATCGACATCACCACGAAGGTGTACGGCCTGCGCAGAGCAATGAGGACGATCTTATTCATGCAAGCCCCTCTTATTCATAAAACAAGACTTTTAACAACAGTCATAGGAGATTGGTTCTCAGTAATGTCGTCGTTCACCTTCCATAAAAGCTCTGGTCGATTGCGTTCCAGGTAACCGATGCGGCTATCGACTGACGAATCTTTCACCAGGAAACTTTGATCGACCATGGGCCTAATTGTGAGACGATCATCTTGCACACGCATCATGCGACTCATGCAGTGCAAAGTGTTTGCCTAACCCAGCGAAGCACATCGACAATTGGAAATATGGATGGTTAAGCGAGTTTTTCCGAGAGGAAAGGACGCTCAAGGAAAAAGCACTGTGTCAGGAATGCATAGGTGTGCCAAGATGACCTACTCAAGATTGATGTGAGTCGATCGATCCGAACCGATCCGAATATCGGTTTTTCGATGAAGTTGTGTTCTGCATCGTAGGCCGACTGATGAGCCAATCAAATGGAATTGCCCGAAAACATGATTCGTTTTGAGCTCTGTGCTGTAAATTGCTTGGTAGTATCACGTTTCGGTTTTGAAAGAGTTTCTAACCAGTATTGCAAAGAACCTTTCTTTGAGTCGGAAGCCGTGCGTCTGCGAAGCGTAGAGTTTTGTCCCAGTTAGAGAGAATTTCACCACTTTGATGTGACCTCTGCGACAATCATAGGTACCTACCATAGGTAACTACGCACTCCTCTTTATCCGCCAAGAGCCCAATAAATAGAATTGCACGCTCACGAAGACCAACTTGGCCGAATGCCCAATGTCTAATGTCTTTTGATGAATTCATCCCATAAGTATTGTTTGAGCAGAGATCAACGGAGTATCGCACAACATGAGCAGGCTCTTGGCATAGCATATGCTTAACGTCATAAGAAGAACGGGTTCTCACTGATTCATCAATGGCTGGCTCGTCGTGAAGAGTGCCGTGGGGCAGGGCACGGAGTTCACGGTGGATCTGCCCATGTGGAAGGAGCGGGAGATCCGAAGACGACAATGAATGGTTTACCTTCAATACTCGTCGTGGATGACGACCAGCGGAATCGCGACATGCTGGCCGAAGCCTTAAGCGAGGTCGGCTTTGAGGTGGATATCGCCTGTGATGGCGCCGAAGCCCTGAGCAAGGCCAATAGCGTCCCGTATGATGCTGTCCTGAGCGACATCCGCATGTCACCACTGTCCGGTTTGGATCTGCTGGATTTTCTTCGCAAGAGCATGCCGGAGATGCCCATCGTGTTGTTGACCGCGTTCGGCTCCGTCGACACGGCGATCCAAGCCATGAAGCAAGGGGCCTACAATTACATCACCAAACCGGTGAATCTCGAAGAACTCGTGTTCACCATGACGCGCGCCGTTGAGTATCGGCGTCTGATCGAGGACAATCGTACGCTTCCACGCGCGTTCGGCGGGCGGTTGCGGGCTGCCTCGTTGATCGGACAGAGCAAGAAAATGGTCGAGGTCTTCAAACTTGTTCGGGCGGGTCTCGCGCGGCCGAACCGCCGTGTTGATTCAGGGGGAGAGCGGCACCGGTAAGGAACTCATCGCTCACGCCATCCACGACAACAGCCCGCGTGCCGCTCACCGGTTCGTCGCCGTGAACTGCAGTGCGATCCCCGACTCTTTGCTCGAAAGCGAACTCTTCGGCCACATCAAGGGGTCGTTCACCGGCGCGCATATCTTGCGGCGGGGTTTGCTGGAGGAAGCAAGCGGCGGCACGTTCTTTTTGGACGAAATCGGCGATCTCTCGTCGGCCGGACAGGCCAAACTGCTGCGCGTCCTCCAAGAAGGCGAAATCCGACGGATCGGGAGCAACGAGTCGATCCGGGTGGATTTGCGGATCATCGCCGCGTCGCGCCGGAATCTGGCGGAGCTGGTCGCGACCGGCCGGTTTCGGGAGGATCTCCTCTATCGGCTGAATACGGTCAACATTCTCATCCCGCCGCTTCGGGAACGGCCCGAAGACATTCCCTTGCTGGCCGAATTCTTTCTGGCGCGGTACGGCGACCAGAAGGAAATTCCAGTCACCTCCTTTTCGTCGGCGGCGATGCGCGCGTTGGCGGGGTATACGTGGCCGGGCAATGTGCGGGAGTTAGAGCACGTCGTGGAACGCGCGGTGGCGCTGGCCTCGCATGCGATCCTCTCCAACGACGACCTGCCGCCCGAAGTCCTGCAAAGTGACGGCAGCCATGCGGACCGCGTCGAAATCTTACCCGGCACGCTCAAGGCGCTGCAGCGGGACCAGGTGCTCAAAATGCTGGAGTCCGCGCAGGGCAATAAGGAACGGACGGCGCGGCTGCTCGGCATCAGCCGGCGCACCCTGTATCGGCTCCTCGACCGATACGGCCTCGGCAAACCCCGGTTGTCGACCGGAACCGATGGCTCCGATCCACCCGATTTTGATAGTGGAGCAAACCCATAAGAAGACAAGAGCGTCCGGCATCCTTCTCAAAACCGTGAGCGGTGTCACTCTCGCTGAGATAGTCCTCAGTGAATCATCGCAACGCTGAATAAAATTGCTGGGTCATGTTAGGGGGAATCTCCCGCTCAGCTTCCTTGGCCTGCACGTCTGCATATGTGGCTGCTTGATGCAATTGATGCGCGAACTGTCGCATCTGCTTCACAAATTCGTTCGTCGCCGACCCTGGTTTTTTCTTCAGTATCAACTCCGCCTCGCGGTCTCTATGCGATGCCATGGCATGGAGCTCTCGCGCTTCCTCGCGCCAGTAAAACATTCTGTCTGATGAACGCATCTGTGATGCCGCCTGCGTCATGACCGGCGCCGAGGAGGACGCTGTTGGCGGTGTCGGACCACTCGTCGTACAGGCAGTAAGTATTGCAGGAACCACCCACACAGTGAGGAAATGCCTGCCGTTTGGTTTCATGTGGCCTCCTTTTGTGCGTAGGACGCCGTCATGGCAAGTTTGTTATGGGCATCCAATGCAGCCACTTTGTAACATTCGGCCAACGTCGGATAATTGAAGGCCGTGCGCAAGAAATAATCCAACTTGCCGCCCAGATCCAGCACGGCTTGACCGATATGGATCAATTCCGTCGCCCCCGTCCCGATGGCATGGACGGCCAACAATTGCCGATTCTCTCTGTGAAAGAGCAATTTCACGAGCCCGCTGTCATCGCCAAGGATCTGTCCACGGGCGATCTCGCGATAACGCGCGACACCCGTTTCATATGGGATACGCCTTCCTGTTAAGTCATGTTCCGGCGGTCCCACCATTGAAATCTCTGGGATAGCGTATATACCGACCGGAAAATGTTCCGATGTAGAGTCGACTTCCACTCCGAAGGCATGACAAGCGACATGCCGACCTTGTAAGGCGGAGGTCGACGCAAGACTTGGATGGCCGATGACATCACCCGCGGCGAAAATGTGCGGTACCTCGGTCCGAAACTGCGCATCTACCTTCAAGTGGCCTCGTTTGCCCGCCGTTAAGCCGGCAACAGCCAGGTTCAGATTATCAGTGGCTCCCATCCGACCGGCGGCATACAACACCGACTCAGAAACGACCCGTTTCCCTGACTCCAAGGTCAGAACCACGCGTCTGGGAGCCCCATCGATCACGTCTACGCGCTCTACGGCCTCGCCGAGACGGAACGTCACATGACGATTTCGCATTTGGTGAATGAGTTCTTCCACGATTTCTGAATCCAAAAACTCCATAAGCCTGGTGCGTTTGTCTACGACCGTGACATGGATGTTCAAGGCCGCGAACATGGAGGCATATTCGACACCGATGATGCCACCTCCGACCACAACCATATGCCGAGGAAGCTGTTTCAAGCGAGGTATGTCGTCGCTGCTGAGGATGATTTCTGCGTCGAACTTCCCGCCATCTGCCAAGGCCGGCACGGTACCGACGGCGATCAGAATATTGGCGGCCGTGATGGCACGCGCGCCGTCTTCCGCGGTGACCGTCACGGTGTGAGGATCATGGAACGCAGCGTCACCATGAAACAAGGCGACGTCATTGCGGCGCAACTGGTCGACGACGACTTCCACTTCCCGCCGCACCACCTCTTCGACTCTGGCGAATAGCTGCCCCGCCGTCGCGCGACTTTGGTAACGGTACCCCAGATGTTGGTCGAAATGCTGCGTCACTGAATTGAAGGAGAGCACCGCCTCGCGGAATGTTTTGCTGGGTATCGTGCCGGTCTCCACGCAAACACCACCCAGGATTCTTCGGCGCTCGACGAGTGCGACTTTCTTGCCCAGTTTTGCGGCTTGGATGGCGGCTCGTTGACCAGCCGGCCCGCTTCCGATACAGAGCAAATCAAAGTCGTATGGCTCACGAGCCATGGCTACTCAGCGGCCAAGCGATCGTTGAATGGCGATACTAAGGGGATAGAGAAATAGATGGCCACGTTGAAATTTCCTTTCTCCGTGATCGTCAAAAATCGGTATCTGCGCAAGACGTTCATTGAGCGCGCTGCATTCCTCACAGGACTAAGGTAGGCGCCGACAAGCATCCTTCGCATCCATAGGTCATCGTCACGAAGATAGCAAGATTGATTTCGAGGTTTGTAATCGATGCTTACGGTTTAATTTGATGGCGTTTCCTATGAGATCCAGCAACTCCCGAAAAATGTAAGGTTTACGGAGGTAGCCATATGCCCCTCCTTGCTCGACCGTTTCCGACAGACTGGTGTCGTTCCCCGATAGAAGAATCATAGGTGTGTCCGGCCAAACAAGCCGTCCCATCAAGATGAGACGAAATCCATTGATTTGGGGCATGCGATGGGTACTGACCACCACATCGAACCGTCGACGTTTCAATTCTTCCAAGGCTAGGCCTTCTTCAGACACCATGTGAACGTTATATCCCTCATTCTCCAGCATCAGACCCAACACGTACCGCTCGCCTTCGTCATACTCCACGATGAGCACTTTTTTCCCATACCCGGTCATGTCGACCTCCTTCGCTCAATTCCTGACTGACTCTTTGCCCTCCGTTTCACGAACCCATAGAGCACCACTGGCGGATGATGATTTTCCCCTCGTCCCTTTCAATCATTCCATTGGGTATGTGACCGCATGCCTGAATCTCAGCGCCGGGTACGGAAGTCCTCGTGTGACAAAGACGTTGATTGATCAGTGCCAGGATTCACGATAACCGGCACATTCAATTTGTCCGGTAGCAGCACAAACTTGGAGTTTGAGCTGTCGTAGAGCTTGAACCGAAGATATTCCGACGTCAGCGTCTTGGTGATGGTTTCCTGCGCCTTCGCCTGACCAGCCGCCCGAATTTTCAGGCCTTCTGCTTCGCCTTCGGACCGGATCCGAATTGCATCACCCTCACCTCTGGCGTGTCTGCGAGCAATCTCCGCGTCCTTCTCAGCAATGATGAGCTCGAATTCTTTTTGTTCTTTCTCCTGTTCTTTCGCTTGTTTGCGTTCGACGGCGTCCAGGACGACCTTGGCCAGTTGGATATCGGCCAGGGCGACGCTCGTCACTTCGAGATGACGGCCTTTAAGTTTTTCGATCACAACCGCTTGCACTTTGCTGGCAATTTCCGAGCTTTTTTCCGGCACAGTGACCATAGGATAGTTGGAGACAACACTTCTGACTGCCGCCAGCAATTCAGGCTTGACGACGCGAGGATAAAAATCTGATCCAATCTCCTGGGCCAAGAAATAGACCTCCTCTGGAATTGGTCTCATGATGATGGCGGTCTTGAGGATGACCAGCAGATCATCCGAGCTTAAGGCATCGACGGTTTCGGTGTAACTGCGCAATTGCACATCGTACAGGTAGACTTGGTTCCATGGCGCCCGCCAATAGAATCCGCTCTTGAGTGTTTCGGTGGTCAGACCTTCGGTCAAGGGATACCAACGTAACCCCCGTTGACCGGGTTGGACAGTGGTCCCGCAGGCTTGCAGGAAGAGTAGTAGCGTGACAAGAAGTATGGCTTTCGCAAGATGAGGCATAGTCTCTCCTTTTCGCCCGAATGTTGACTGGCGGTCGGGCTAACAACGTCCCGACCGTGCGGCGGACGGTAGTCGTGACTCGGTAATTAGGTCAAGATGTTCTCGCGCTTTTAGTTCATGCTCTCTCGCTGCGTCTTGATAGGATTGCGCCAAAAGCCGAGTTCCCGATACCCAATCCGATTCCGGACCAAAAAGCCGCTCATACACTGCGATTCGAACTGACATCTCTTCTGAGGTCTGTCGCAGCTTCGTCGCTTCACGGCTATAATAGGCGGCAATCTTCCGGTGATCTTGCACGGGGTCATAGGTCGTTAAGTCTAGTTCCTCTTTTGCCGCCGAGGTCATACAGCCGTTCATGTCGAACACTCCCAATGCCAACAGCAACAGGAAGTGAGTAAACGACAACCGTTTCATCCAGCCAATCTCATTCGCTCAACCTTGTTGACTGAGCGCATTTCACCTTACATATTAAGCCTGCCGAGCTGTTTCCAGTTCCTTACGCGGTTGACCATCAGCGCCAAAAACACCAGCAATGTATGAACACCTACTATGTTAGAGCTTCCTATCATTGCCTTGTGTCCCTCATGATCTTAGAATTAAGACGCCGCTAGTGACGAGTCTCTTGGTGTTGTCTCTCCCATCTCTCTTGCAGCAGGATGAGCTTGTTAAAAGGCAGTTCCGCCACAAACTCGCGCAACTTCTTGGTTTCCTCCTCGATTAGTCGTTTTTGCTGCGCAGCGGAGGCCCGCCTCTTGGAATATCTAGCATCTGCCATTGTCTTTCCTCCTCGCTATTATGGAATTTATGGAATTTGGAAAATGCGCAACTGCTGGTAATAGCAAATCCATGCCATTGGAGCAGGGTGAAGAGATGGTTGGCGGCTCAGGCCGAGACGTGCGTGTGCGTGACGGAGCTTTAGTTGCAGGTTCTTCGAACGATTGGTCACACGCCTGGCAGGCAGGATAGCCTTCCAAATAACCGCGGCATATCCTTTGATGCGAAATAAAAATGTATTCCGCTAATCCCATGTTCGATTGATGCTCTAAGGAACAGTTCTCGCGTTTTGTCATCAAATCGCTGCCGTGCCCGTGCCGCATGATGCCCTCCCGATCCGGAGCTGCCGACCGGTGCGAGCTCCCATTCGGCGTTGACCTGTGAAGCCACGATCAATGATTGGCAGCAAACTCGATGCCACTAGAGAGGAAGCATAACACCTACTAGCGGTGAGGAGTTTCTGGTGATTCCCCTCACAGTTGGGTTTGATGCGACAGAGATATTCGACATGCGTTGGTGACAGTCTGGTGAAGGCGTGCCATAAAGACACAGCGAACGGCTGATAATGTGATGAAAAATGTAGAAGAATGAGGCTCATAATGTGTTTCCGGAGACACTCTGCCCTGCCTTCTTATCGGTCTACTTACTGCCTCTACAGACATTGGGGGTACTAAACTTCGTAAAGAGAAGCCGCGCTTGTTGTTGAAGAACGTGTGGCGCGTTACCCGGTAGGTAGGAAGTCCATTTAGGTGCAACCGCTAAATGTTACAGCGCACCCCATTGCAACGTCATCGAACAAACCAGCCACAACAATAAATGAAAGGCTATTCTGCTAAGCAATTACTGCATTGATACTCTTCATGGCGAGGACGTGAGCTGAGTGCCCTCCGTCTGAAAAGTTAAGATCATCGGACTTTGCCCAGACGTTCCTAGCTGCGCCACCATCGGCGGCCGTGTCCGATCTCCCATAATGGTCCGCATATCTTGTTCCGCCTGCTCCTGCTGGTCGCGCACTCGACGCGTCAGTAATCCCGAGAAGAATTCCGTTTGCATCGTGAGGTCCCAGGTTCCAACGTAGGTACACTCCTGAGGCCGAACGTTGAAGGAGGTTGGGAGGGGTGTCTGCCACATACCCAACCCATTGTCGAAACTGGCCGCCGTCAATCGATAAGAGCCCGCCGGCAGGTTCAGAACGAAAGGACCGTCGACTGGAACCTGGTCGATCACCAGCTGCTTGCCGTTCTTTTCATCCGTTAGCCTCCATTTCATGTTGAAGGGAAACTGTCCCACGGTTTGGGGCTTTCCATTCCATTGAAGATGCACTCGCCCCAGAACATAGCCGCGATCGGGTGCTTCCAGTGAGATCACCGTACCAGGCTTCAGCGGCGTAACCACAGTGGCGCAACCCATCGTCACAACCAGACCCAGTAGGAAGATGAGAGGCATGCCTAGCCAGCGACGAGAGAATCGAACATTCGTCAATGATAGATTCTTCATGATGGCCGTCACCCCCCTGCATCTTTCGTTAACAAGGTAGACTACTTAGGTAACTAGCAAGATGCGCACCCGGTCGGCATAACTGCACCGGATTCAAGTGTCCGTTTTTATTGATTAAGCTCGATGAGAGCTGACAGCACTGTTCTCGAGTTAGATTGATTTTCAAAAACGCACTGTATACCTTGTGCGTGATCGCTCGTTTGACTATAAGATTTACGCGCAAGATTACGTTGATGGGTGGAAGATGGGGTATACACAGCTGAAAATGGTTGAATAGAACCAGCCGATAGTTATGAGGGAGGTTAAGATGCGCAAAAGGAGAACGATCCCCTCATGAAGGTAATGTCATTGAAATTATAGATATATTTTGGCATGGAGCCGCCATTTTTAGCATGGGTTTCGAACGAGACAAAGAAATAGCGAGGTGCAAAGACAAAACCGTGACTTTGGTTCAATCACAAAACATCAGAATCAACATCCATTCTCACCCAAACCAACAATGCCGAAGCCGAACCTGTTTTAACTGGCCATTCGCACTATGCCTCCCTTCTTTTATTAGGATTGTCAATACAGCATAACCGGAGATTCTCTCTTAGCCGGTGATACAGAAAGAAAACGGTATGTTGCTGCGAGTTCTGTTGCTGCTCGGACTTTCTACGGGCGGGGATACCTCCGGCCCTGGCAGAGTGGTCGGTCGTAGGAGACGGCTAATTATATTATACCGATGACGTCGCCCTTTTTTCTGCCGCACGCCGATCAACGATGGACGGCGATCCTACCCAACCGGTCTTGGACATGTCTCGCACCGGAGTCGGCTCCGACATGGTCTTTGAACCGGGCTTCCTTATATCAAATGCAATCACGACAGGATTGGGTCGGACGGCCATCTCTATCAAGCCTCAGGGGTTTGTCTATGCGGTGAATCCCGAGTGGAGCCAGGCAAGCGTCGCAGCCGAAGTCTTGCACTCATTTACTCCCAACACGGCGCTCCGACTCCGCTACTTTACTGCGCCGGACCAACTCTTAGGAACTACTGAAAAACATGTGGGGGAGACAGAATCTTTTGTCAATGAAAGGGTAACTTCCCATATCGGGTACATCCGATTCGAGCAACGTCTTTCCGACCATTGGGAATTCCGCCTTCAGGGGCGAATAGGCAAGCGGCTCTACAACGATCCTTTTGCCCAACGCAATACGACATTCTGGACGATCGGCCCGCATATCTTTTGGCGGGCAACGGACCATCTGAAACTTTTTGTCGGCTATCACTACGAACGGGGCGTAGCCGGCGGCCGGAACGAATTCGAGGCTGAAGAGGATTTTTCTTATGTGAATCATTTCTTTGCGGTTGGATTTGATGCCGAATTGATGCCGCGTCTCGAATTGGAGGTCGACTTCCATTACGAACGTAACAATTTTACCAGTGGAATCCCGGAGGATGAGCGAAACGGGGGGCATGAGAACATTTTTCTGGGGAATGGAAGACTCCTCTACAAGCTGACAACCAGACTGCACTGACGCTATCCTTTCAGCGGGGGCAGCGTCAGCAGAATTTCCACTAGACACACGATCACAACACCAACATTGGAGTAGGAGTCATCCATCGGTTTTAGCATCAGCACCGGTTGACAAGTTGTCTCCTTTGCCTTCTTCCTGACAGAAGATTCGTTTTCCCAGCGGATAATATCCCATTGAGCCTTGGTAGGTAATATTGTCGGTTTCGACGGCTTGAGTTTTCCAGATATCAATACATTGCGCGTGAAGATGCGGGATTACTCTCGGCATCCTGCCGATCGTTTCTGGTCTGGCCCTGTCCGTCGTTCCGACTACGGCAAGCTGATTGCCGACCTGCAACGCGTCGGCGTCTGGAAAGCCGTTAAAATCGATCGCGAATTCGAAGGAGCCTTCCCGTCTCACATTCGCAGGACCATACCCTAGATATTTGTCGATTGGCTGCTCCTCGGCGAGAATGACGACACCTTCCGGCTTTCGAATAACTTGCGTGATCTGTCCCCCCAATTGCACTTTATGGGCGCTGAAGTTAGCGCCGGACGGGTAGGATGTTTGCTCTTTCCACGCTTTGACGGCAACCGTGTCAGTTTCAATATCTTTCGTGATCTCTGGAGGAAACACGGGTGGGGTTGTGCAGGCGACCAATACGAGCAAGTTAGAGTCCTTTAAGATTCTTAGCCGTTTCCGCCTTGAGGAACGTTGGATCGAGCATGCAGACGGTACGGCTCTACGATTCCGTCTGATGGTGAGAGGGTCCTATCCATTGTCCATGCTCCGGAATGGGCACTCGTGGCTTACGACGAAGTCTTTGTCAATCCGAACAAGGTCGGTGTAGCTCAGGGTAAAGGACCAGACGCCGGGTTCGACCAAAACCGGTTCTTTGTGGGCATCAACCGGACATTTGGGAAACATTTCAACATGGACGCCGGTTATCAAAATCAGCTCCTCAACAGCAGGTCGATTCCGAATCTCGCAAACTAGATGAACCATGTCATCTTATTGAATTTCTACATCAACCTGTAAAACCTTGCGTGAGGAGCCGGTCCGTGATGGAGGCAGAGAAGCTTCACCTTACCCGCAATTCCACCTGGGAGAGCGTCGTCTTCGTCACGTATGACGGAAAGAAAGCACGGCAGAAGGACATGTAGTCGATCAGCCCGCCAACGTGAGCGTCAGCTTGGGTGTATCGAGCTGAGGGTAAGCTAGGTTCATTCTTGGTGCCTTCGAGATCCGCAGCACCGGACTGTCGCGGCAAGCGATCTCCATCCTTGTATCTCCCCCTCACCGTGACCCATCGTCAGGCTGAACCGGCATTCCCTAGGTCAAACCTTGTACCTCTTCCCGTACGAGAAACGCTAGGAGCCACTTCGGGAAATTTCCGTTGCCCTTCCTCATGAGCTTCGAGCTACAACCTACGCTGACGTTGTGAAGCAGATGCGCCTTCCGTTGATTTGTTATGCACCGGCTCGTCTTCAGTCAGTCTGTCTATGGCGATCCATTTCCATTCGTAGTTCTTGTGTCATTTCCTCCGTTTTCCTCCAAGCCCACCGCCAGGTTTGTACAAACCCGACCAGCGCGAAACTGATCGTCAAGTACACGGCGATCCCGGCTTGATCTTCCAGATCTGTAAAGCTCAGTGCGTAACGGGGATGAATGAAAACACAATTGGCGATCACCCCACCTAAGACAACAGCCACCAACGAAGGCCCTATCCCGCCATACCAAGTGGTGACCGCTATTGCAATGAGGAACGCGGCATAGGCTAGGCGGTCGGCGAGGTACGCATCAAGAGACAAACGCAGGAGAAAGGCGAGGAGCGTTGCGACGAGGGCGACACCATACTCTTTACCCCATTGCGGGATAGATGGAATCCCCCTTTTCGTCCGGCGCGGCGGGTGTTTCGAATCGATGCCTATGATGTCGGCCGTAGCTTCTGGCAGCAATGCCGTCTGCGGAGAAGGCTGTATTCGTCCGTTCTCGACTTTGTTCTCGGGATGTGAAGGCAACGCGTCCATTGAAGAATCCCTGCCAATGAACCGGAAGGGTATAAGATCATAAGGAACAGTCACTAGAGCATACGACAATGGCCCAGCCAATGGAAGCAGGGAAGTGAGTCTCCTAAAGTCTTAACGATCCAGGGCTACCGCGACATCTGGTTTGCTACCTTCGGTCTGTATCTTAAGAGGCTATGCTCCATAGCTGAGGATCAGCTGCAAGCGGAAAAACTCCATCCCTCGGGGATGGTTTCAACGCCGGGATGGCCTATTGCAGCTCGGTGAAGGTGAGGGGAACTTTACCTTGGTGAATCCGTGAGCTTTTTCAAGCGCCGGTCCAGCGAGAATCGGGTGAGGCCAAGTTGTTTGGCCGCCAAACTTTTGTTGTAGTCCGCCAGCCGTAGGACTTCCTCGATGATGGATTCCTCGATTCGTTCCAGGGTGTGCTTTCCGACTTGCATCTCAATGCGAATCAGACGCTCAGCCCCTTGGGAAACCGACATGGTGGTTTGCCCGACATGTTCATGTAGTTCTCGCGGGAGATAGTTCGCGGTCAAGGTTTGTCCCGAGCAGAAAATCATGGCTCGTTCGAGGGTGTTTTCAAGTTCTCGAATATTACCTGGATATTGATATCGCTCCAACATTGCGCGAGCTTCTGAGTCCAATTCGGGGACAGGTTTGCTGAATTCCCGCGCAAAGCGCACGATCGTCTTCCGGCAGAGGGGTATGATGTCCTCGAATCTCTTACGAAGCGGAGGGATCTCAAATGCGACGACATTGAGACGAAAATAGAGATCTTCTCGAAAAGTTCCCCGTTCCACCTCCTTCTTGATTTCTCGGTTCGTCGCCGTGATGAGGCGGAAATCCGCCCCGAGATCATCAGTTCCCCCGAGCCGCCTGAATGATCGCTCTTGAATCACTCGCAGCAGCTTTGCTTGCATCGTCAGATCGAGATCCCCGATCTCGTCAAGAAACAGCGTGCCGCCTTCCGCCTTTTCGAGCAAGCCGAGCTTGCGCTGATTGGCACCGGTAAAGGCTCCCCGCTCATATCCGAACAATTCACTCTCAAAGAGCTCCTTGGGAATCGCGGTGCAGTTGACCCCCACGAACGGACCCGACGCTCTCGGCCCATTGTGATGGATAACCCTTGCCAGGAACTCTTTCCCTGTTCCTGTCTCGCCCAGCAACATCACGGTCGGTTTTGGATTCTCCGCCACTTCTCGGACTTGTTCGAGCAATTGTTTCATCGCGCGGCTGTGAGCCTCGACGTTATTTAGATGGTAGCGGTTGGTCTGTCCATCAAGTTCCGATTCCAAACGGCGGCGGAGCTTCAAGATCTCGATCGCACGGGCGACGACCGCCTCCACTCCTTCAAGATCGACCGTTTTGATCAAGAAATCGTACGCTCCCAATTTCATGGCTTCCACCGCATCCTGCACCGTCCCATACGCGGTCAACATGATGACGAGGGCGGAAGGAGCCAGTTGACGCACATGTTTGAGAGCATCAAGGCCGCTGATGCCGGGCATCTTCAGATCGAGCAGCACAAGTTCAGGGAGCTTGTGCTCAAGCTCTTGCAACAACACCTCGCCGGATTCATAGCCGGTCGCGAAATGTCCTTGTCTGTTCAGACGCTTGACGATGGCCGTGCGAATAACTTGTTCGTCGTCGACCACAAACACGACGGTATGCATGGGTCAAACCCTTTCCAATGCAATTTTTTGCTCCAACGGCAGCCAGATGCCGACAATCGTACCCTTTCCAACTTCACTCGTCACATAGATGTTCCCCTCATGGCTTTCGATGATATTCTGACAAATAGACAAGCCCAGTCCTGTCCCATGTTTTTTCCCGGACGTTACGAATGGTTGAAACACATTCGGGAGCAGGTCGCGGAATGCCCACACCTTGGTCTTTGACTTGAATCACCAAACCGGGCCGTTCCTCACGGAATAACTCATGACCGGTGATCTCGATGGGAGCGCTGCCCTTCGGAGTGGCATCAATGGCATTGTCCACGATATTCAAGAGTACTTGTCGAAGGAGGTCTCGATCGACGGTGAATTCGCTGATCATGGGTGAAATAGCGACCTTGATCGTGAGGTGCTTATTCTCCAACCGGGGCCTCAACATTTTGGACACCTCACCGACGAGCTGGTTGAGATCGATTCGCGCCGGCGCAGGTCGGCGCGGCCGTGCATAGTCCACGATCTGATTGACGATGCGATCCAATCGCCGAGTCTCCGACAAGATCACTTCGACTTCCTTACGCTTCGGATCGCCGGATTCAAAGTCATCCAGCAAGACCTTGGCCGTCGAACCGATGCCCACCAATGGATTCCTGAGCTCATGAGCGATGCCGGCCGCAACCTGTCCCAACGTCGCCAACTTTTCCGCTCGCCTTAATTGTAATTGCAGATTGTCGAGGGTCGTAATGTCGATATTAAAACCCACATAGACAACATCGGGGCTCTCAAAATCCATGATAGGCACACGTTGACTTAAAACCGTTCTGATACTGCCGTCGTCTCGAAGTAAGCGGAAAATGATTTCACAAGGACGCCCTGCGGCTACGGCTTCTGAAAATGTCGTGAAAACACGGTCGCGATCCTCGGGATGCATCCGTTGGCGGAATGTCTCTGGATCAACACCTGATTCAGGGTCCAGCCCCGCCAACAACTGATTGTAACGATTGCTGAACGTGACTCTGACTCCTTTTGTCATAAAGATGCCGAGCGGCGCGTGATCCACGAGGCCTCGATACTTCGCCTCGGAAGCGGACAAGTGCGCATTCAGTTTCTTGAGGGTGGCTTCCGACTGCTGCACTTCATTGAGATCTTTGCGGATCTGTAAGCTCATCTTTTTCATCACGGTGGTGAGCTCCCCGATTTCGTCTTTCCGGTCAAAGACAGGAATGGAGGGAATCGTCTGGCCGGCCGTCGATCCCACAACCTTTGATAAAGCTGTCAATGGAGTTGCGATGGAATGGGCAATGAGCGCCAGCGCGAGGATGACCAGGCAGAGGGTCACCAAGCCGCCTCCAAGAATGAGAAAGCGTGTCCACGTTCGATCGTAGCTCAACAGAGATAGCTCCTGCTGCTGCATGCTGTGCTGCTCTTGATCAAACCACGTGATCCATTTCCGAACCTCACGCATGACCTCTCGACTTCGTCCCTCCCGAACATATTGAACGGCATCGGCCCGATTTCCCTGCTGGATGGCTTGGAGCAATCCTTCTTTTTCAAAAAATGACTGCTTCACCAGGGCGCGAATCTCTTCGAATCGCGCATGTTGCGCGGAGAGTTGGATTTCCAGCTCACGATCCATTTCCATGACGTTCTTATGCTCCTCCTGAAAGCGCGTCAAGTATCGATCGTTTTCGGAGATGACATATCCCAGAAACGCCGTTTCCAATTCAGCTATGGATCGTGTGTATTGGGCTGCCATCTTTTGAAGCTGATAGAGGTGTGTCAGACGCTCTTCACCCTGGATAAAATCCTGAACATCCAAATAGGTCATCATGCTGAATAGCATCAGAGAGACAAAGGGAATGGCTGGAATGAGAAGTAGTTTGGGAAGGATCGGAAGATCGTCTAAAAGCTTCTGAGGAAAACGTCCTTGCATAAGCACTCCGATCAAAACTGCGCAGTGTTACCCATGCGCGCTCACGCCCTTGCCAAGGAACCAGCGGCGCAAGGACTCAATACGCTCCTGGGAGGTCGCTGCTGGTCAACGTCTTGCCCATGCATAACATCACCGCACGTTCTACGATGTTCTGAAGTTCCCGCACGTTGCCCGGGAATAAGTACCGTTGCAGCGTCGCGACGGCTCCAGGGTCGATATCGGTCACCTCTTTCCCGAGCTCCAGTCCATACTTCATGATAAACAGCTTGGTGAGGGGCATGATATCCTCGATACGGCTCCTGAGCGGCGGTACAAGGAATTGCATTGCGCTGAGGCGAAAAAAGAGATCCTCTCGAAAACGTCCTGCCGACACTTCCACCTTAAGATCCCGGTAGGAAGACGCGATCACGCGGAAGTCTCCGAAAATATCTTCTACGCCGCCGAGACGGCGAAACATTCGATCTTGCACGATCCCCACCAGCTTGCCCTGCATCGCGAGGTCGAGATCACCGATCTCGTCGAGAAACAGAGTGCCGGTTTCCGCTTGATCCAGCAGGCCGAGCTTTCTTCTTTCCGCCCCGGCGAAGGCGCCTCGCTCATAGCCAAAAAGGTCGCGCTCGAACCGCATGGGGGAAAGGGTAGTACAGCTGATCTTCACAAAGGGCCCCTTTGCGCGGCCGCTGTTATGATGAATGACGCGGGCTAGGAACTCTTTCCCCGTTCCGGTTTCCCCTATCACCAATATGGGCACATTTGGATTCAGAGCCACCTCACGCACTTGAACCAGCAAAGTTCTCATCGCCAGACTGTGCGCGCTCAGGTTGTTCCATTGATATTGATCGGCTTCGTGCTGGTTGTTGTAGGACACGCGCCGTTTCAGCAGAATATGTTCCAAGGCTCGGTTGACGACCGGCTCCAGGTTTTCAAGATCGACCGTTTTGATGAGAAAATCAAATGCACCGAGCTTCATGGCCTCAACTGCATCCTCCACCGTTCCATATGCGGTCAACAGGATGACGAGCGCATCGCAGCCTTTGGGACGAAGCGCTTGGAGAACTTCAATTCCGGTCATGCCGGGCATCTTCAGATCGAGCAGAATCAAGTCCGGCACATCTTCTTCCACTGCCTCGACAGTTCTTCACCGGATTGAAACGACCGAATCCGGTGCTGCATCCGAGAAAGTAGTTTCTCCAGCGCATTACGAAACGCCACCTGGTCGTCCACCACAAAAATGCTCGCTTGCATGATGGGAAATCCCCCTACCGTATGCTACTGTATGCGAGATCACGCCGCAAGATTTTTGCCGACGATCATGTCGTTAGACTGAGAATTCATGACAACGGTGTGGACGGACATCTTTTTGATCAGGCTGGCACAATTTCGACTGTGCGACTTCAGCTGAGAACTTAGAGAGGACTCCAAAGCCTCAATTGCGAGCCTTCACCCATACGCCAGAGCATCGTCAGAATGACTCACTCGGTATGCCAAACGGTGGTCCGAATGAGAAAGGAAATGCTGAGTTCCAAGGATCACGCAGTTACGACCCTCCTTCACATGTTGCTCTCGATACTGATGTAAATACTCCATTGCAGTATGGTCCACCACATGCCCGGCCAAGATGATCATGAAGTTGTCCCTGTGATTAGGGAGAGTCTTGAGTTTGTCATCGAGTTTCAACAGATTCATGCAGCTGAGCGATGAGAGGTAGATCTTGTAGGGGTGTTTCATATTTTTTGCCGCGACACTCATGACGGGTAAGGATCCTCTTCTATGAGTGCGCCCATCGCCAATTCGGATGACGGGATCTCGGAACAACTCTCTAAATGCGGCCCAGAGGCGGGTGGAGAAAGGTTCGATAGGACCGGTATGAGACTCCTGTTCAAACGTCAGCGCCTTTACCACATCAAAGCAAAGCACGAGAATCTTCGTCACGGTTCCGGCGATGACTCCCGAACAAGATGTTTGATGTGTAGAGCGTTACCGCGACACAGACAGTCGCGACCAGGAGTTGTTCGACCCCGACCGACAAAACCTTGAAGAAGATCCTCGGCGCACACAGTCTCCATCCGATGAATATGAGCAGCGCAGCCAGGACGGTGAGTGGGATTTTGTTGATCAGGTCGGTGCCAACCCATACAAGGAGCGCCAGGAAGATGGCGTGGTAGAAATTCGCCCATAGTGTGCGCCCTCCTGCGATGACGTTTGCCGTACTCTTGATTCCCCCTGGAATAATCGTCGATCCGGCCGGCTAAGCCGGAGAGAATGTTGGACACACCCATGGCGCGAAGCGTGATATTAGGGTCCGATTTTCTGCCGAAGGGGTCGATTTTATCGATGGCGGCGATGGTGGCAAGCGTCTCGGTTCCATCGATCAAAGTCAGAGTGACAACCGTGGTCAGTAACGCAATCCATAGTTCCGGCCGCTGCCATATCTCCGAGAAATTGGGGAAATGGAAGCCTCTGCGTAAGAGCATCTTTAGGGACATGAATCAGATAGGCGTCGGGAAAGTGCAACATCCAACCGGCTATCCCGCCCAAGGCAACGGCCAAAAGCGGTCCAGGAATGTTCCTCGCCCACCTGTGGTTCTTGACCATGTTGCTGTCGAGCCCGAAGAGGAGGGCCAATGTAATACCTCCGACGGCGAAGACTCTCAAGATTCATCCCCATGATCTGCGCAGGGATGAGGATGATGGCTTCAGGAATCGATTTTATTGAAGGCGTCAGGTGACCTAAGAATGAGGGAATCTGCTTGACGATAATCAGCATTCCGATGGCCGCTAACATGCCATGAAGCACCGACATCGGGAAGTACATGGCGAAACGGCCGACCTTATAGATACTCAAGAATATCTGAACTGCTCCGGTCAGGCAGATGGCCACGAGAACGCAGAAGCGTACCCTGCCGCGAGTCTCCTTGACCGAGAGTCAGAATACCGGCCAGTAAGGCTGGTGCCAGTCCTGCTGCCGGCCCGCTGATGGTGATATAGGATCCGCCGAGAAGAGGAAAGACAAGTCCTGCAATGATGCCTGAGATCACTCCTGTAATCGGAGCTGCCCCTGAGGCGAGCGCAATCCCCAGGGAAAGTGGAAGTGCCACCAGCGCAACTTGCAGCCCTGCTACTAGGTCATAGCGCCAATGTTTTAACCCAGGTATTCCATTTTCTGGTCTTTCGTCCTGGGCGGCAGCCAACTCTTCAAGTGACGACATCGAACCCCTTCTGTTCTGATAGGCCTGTCATTCAACACTCACCAACATCGAATGTGCTGACCGATCGCCAACACGGGAGCACAGCGCTCACTGATCACAAAGCACATCCGATGCCTACCGATGCCTGTGTTATGAACGGAGAGGGTTCATGCGTGGGAGACGCACAGTACAAATAGTTACAAGAATTTCTGTGAGTTTGATCGCATCGCGTGGAGATGAACCTTACGTATAGTTATTTCCTTAGTCTTGAAGCGAGCGTATTGACGATGATCGATCTGTGCGTATACGCTCTCTTTTGAAGATTGCGTTTCTGTTTGCTATCTATAAGGCCAGGCTCAACGGGAAATTGAACGAAATCCTGTATGAGGCCGCTCATTGCACCGGCATATAGGCTATGCTAGTTATTCAGCATGTTGCTCATTTCGCCATCCGTTTCGATTCCTGATCACGAGATTGATCTTCATGCGGTGCGATCGCAGGGGGCCGGCGGACAGAACGTCAACAAGGTCTCCACCGCCGTCCATCTGCGATTTGGCATCCATACGTCATCCTTGCCGCAGAACTATAAAGATGCCCTGTTGAAGCTGCACGACCAGCGTATCTCCATCGACGGGGTGATCACGATCAAGGCCCAGCAATACCGTACGCAGGAGCGCAACCGTGAGGATGCGCTGGACCGTTTACGGACGCTCATTCAACGTGCGGCGATCCCTCGCAAGAAACGAAAGGCGACCGCGCCGACACGGAGTTCTCAGAACCGACGGATTGAGCGAAAGAAGCGACAGGGTCGTTTGAAGGCGCTGAGGCGAACGATCGACTGACAAGGGTGGACGGCCCTTCATCTCCGTCGAAACAGGCTAGGAGCGAGGTTCCTTGTTTTTTGCGCATTGGCTCGTGCCTGCTCCAGCATGGCTTCTGCCTCCGGGATGAACTCAATCTGTTTATATTCCTGGGCTATGGCCAACGCATCGACGGCCAGCGTCACGGCTTCCTCATGGTGACCCTGCTCGCACCGAACGGGCAAGTGCGAGTCTGGCATTGACGGCTCTCGGTGCCTGCTTCACCACCTGTTGTAACAGTTGCTCTCCCTTTTCTGAGTCACCGCCCAGGAAACTCGGTAACTTCACCAGTAAGGCCCCTTTCGCCGAGAGCGCATCGATATGAGCTGGATTGATTTCCGAGAGCCCGGTCGAGTTCAGTCATCATGCGGCGAAGTCCGAAAAGCGAGGTTGAGGGATTCTCCGTCGATGCGGAGCAGCTCTCCCAAATTGCAAAACAGCGCAAAGTGGGCATCGGCGCTTCCCTCCTCCGCTGCCACCGAGCGCTCACCCAAGATCTGGCCTTGTTGAAAATGGGCAAGCCGTGTCGCACGTTCCCTGGCACAGTCTCCCTTTATGACATTCTTCGAGAGCTTGTTTGGCAAAGCGCTCGCCTGTCTGCTGCGCCGAAGACGGCATTGGTAGGAAGAACAGGCCGTTTGCCAGGATAATCACCAGTATGAGAGTTCTCATCCGCATCATTCATGTATCCAATGGGGAAACGGCCTCATCTGCGCAGACCGCCAACATAGGTACAAAGAGGTGCAATGTCCCTTCATCAGCCGTCAGAATTCGACGCTATCTTCGACGCCTATAGATCAGGAGATTCCCTGTTCACCCGAAGCCATCATGCCCAAAATATTGAATCCTCCATCCACATAGATCACTTCGCCGGTAATGCCCCGTCCCAATGGGCTGACTAGAAATAAGGCGGTGTCGCCGACCTCGCCCTGTTCGGTTGCCCGCCGTGAGCGGAGCCATCTCCTTGTGGTAGTCGACCATCTTGGTAATGCCTGAGACCCCGCGCGCGGCTAGCGTCTTGATCGGTCCCGGCGGAGATTGCATTCACCCGGATATTCAGAGGACCCAGGTCATACGCCAGGTAGCGGACGGTGGCTTCCAGCGCGGCTTTGGCGACACCCATCACGTTGTAGTGAGGCACGACACGTTCGCTCCCGAGATAGGTGAGTGTGACGATGGAGCCTCCGACAGTCATCAACGGCAAGGCGGCTCTTGCGACGGCCACGAGAGAATAGGCGCTGATGTCGAGCGCCATCGCGAACCCTTGTCGCGTGGTATTCACGAATTGTCCACTCAGCTCTTCCCGTGGAGCGAACGCCAGGGAATGGACGAGAAAGTCGATTTGGCCGACTTCCTTCTGAACCTGCTGCATGAGCGACGCAATCTCACCATCATTGCTCACGTCGCAGGGAAACGCCTTCGCGCCAGGCAGCGTGGCGGCAAGCTCTTCAACATTTTGTTTCAGCCGTTCGTTCTGATAATTAAAGAGAAGCTGCGCCCCTTGGCCGGCCGTTGATTGCGCGATGGCCCAAGCGATGCTGTGCTTATTGGCCACGCCGATGATGAGTCCCTTTTTCCCCTTTAGCAACATTGGCACTGTTCTCCTTCTTTGAAGATCAACGGATTTAAGACATTGATAGGATCCGCATCTCGCACAAGATGCTCTCAACACCATACGCCATAAACCTCGGGGTGAATCAAGAGTTGCGCTAACGCTGTGGGATGGAAGATAGCACGATTCGCTCGCACTGGGAACCGAGCCACGTGCGCTCGATCTACTCTAGGAATCTACCTTAGGGAGGTCAGTAATGCCTCCCCTCGACTCAGGAATTCTACCCTAAGGATTCAATGAATCATCCTGATTACTCAACTTCATAGGACCGTCAGACGGAAAAAGAGAAGGAGGCCCCCATGCTGCGC
The DNA here is from genome assembly GCA_963849655.1 of uncultured Nitrospiraceae bacterium. Lineage (GTDB taxonomy): Bacteria > Nitrospirota > Nitrospiria > Nitrospirales > Nitrospiraceae > Nitrospira_D. Next base: position 12,966 of record CAWKJK010000008.1, on the reverse strand, counting down.
TCCGCAGAGTCGATCAGCGATTCGTGGCATTTCCGATGTAGACCGCTTGTAGGCCGACGATCGTTTTCCCATCTCGGATCGTGCCGTCTTGAATTCGTGCAATTGCACGATGCAGCGGCATTTCGACGATTTCCAGCACTTCGTCTCGATCCAGTTGCTGACGCCCTTTCGTGAGACCGGTGGCCTTGTAGACATGAATCACTTCATCCGCAAAACCTGGAGCCGTAAAAATGCTGGAGAGTAATTCGAAGGAAGATGCACGATAACCGACTTCTTCTTCCAGTTCTCGTGCGGCACAATGCAACGGGTCTTCGCCGGAATCCAGTTTTCCCGCCGGAATCTCATAAATGAATCCGCCGGCAGCATGCCGGAACTGCCTGATCAAAACCACGGTCCCATCATCTTTGATCGGAACGATCGCGGCCGCCCCCGGATGGCGGATGGTTTCCAGGTCAACCGTCACCCCGTTCGGCAATTTGACGGTGTCGACGTTCAGCGTGATGACCTTCCCCGTATAAATGTTGCGGACCATTCGAGATTCTCCGCAGCTAATCACGTACACTTTGAACCGGGAGCCGCCCTCTAATGATACATGCTTCAGTTACTTGGAGGGACGTCTATAGAACGGCGGCTTCACAACCTTCGCTGGAATCGTTTTGCCTCGAATGTCGATGAAGAGGTCCGTCCCAAGTTCGGCATATTCTGGAGATACATACCCCAATCCAATCCCCTTCTGAAGAAGAGGGGAAAGATTGCCGCTGCTGACTTCTCCGATGGGAGACTGCGATGAAGATACAGAGAGAATCTTGCATCCATGGCGGGGAACGGCTTTTTCCAACAATTCAAAGCCGACGAATCGGTCGGGATGGGCCCGCTTGTTTTTGAATCAACGAGGACCGGCTTTCCGACAAACTCCCCCTTCTCGAAACGCACGGCCCATTCCGCTCCGGCCTCGATCGGCGTCGTTCGTTCATCGATATCGTTGCCATAGAGCAGATAACCCATTTCAAGACGCAGGAGATCCCGTGCGCCGAGTCCTGCCGGTTTCAAACCGAACGACTTGCCCGTGTTCAACAGCTTGTCCCAAACTGGGTCGGCCTGATCCGTACACATAGAACTCGTAGCCGAATTCTCCGGTGTAACCCGTTCGTGCCGCCAGGCATTCGACACCCTCGACTTGCACCGTCGTTGATTCTCTGAGCTTGAGCTGATCCAACTGTGACAATCCGATCGCCGCGACAATGCCTCGCGCAGCCGGGCCCTGCAAGGCAATCTGAGCGATCCCTGCTGAACGGTCGGAGATCTGACAGTCAGGAGCTCCCCGACTGTGCTCCGTAAGCCACGATACGATCTTGTCTCGATTGGACGCGTTGACGCACAGAAGAAACTCTCCGGCCCTCGTCAACCGATAGACGAAGATATCGTCCTTGATGCCGCCCTGCTCGTTGCAGACCATCGAGTACTGCGCCTGCATGGGCCGCAGCGCAGCGAGATCGTTCGTCGTCATGCGCTGAAGGAAAGATTCCGCGCCGGAGCCGGTGACGACAATCCGCCCCATATGGCTGACATCGAAGAGACCGACCTTGCTTCGAACGGTGTGATACTCATCCACAACGCCGGTGTAGTGGATGGGCATTTCCCAACCCGCGAAGTCGACCAGCTTCGCCCCGGCGGCGCGATGTTGTGCGATGAGAGGGGTATGCTGCACCGTATGGTTACCGCACCGCGAGCAATTCGACGTCGAAAATCAGCGTGGCGTTCGGTGGGATCACGCCGCCGGCACCGCGCGATCCATACCCCAAATCGGATGGGATGGTGAGTTTGCGCTTGCCCCCACCTTCATCCCCTGGACCCCTTCGTCCCAGCCCTTTAATGACCCGCCCGGCGCCGAGGGGAAACGAGAAGGGCTGTCCACGATCGACAGAGCTATCGAACTTCTTGCCGTTCTCCAGCCAACCCGTATAGTGGACGTTCGCCGTCTTGTCCGGCAACCGCCACCTCTCCGGTGCCGACCTCCTGATCGACGTATTTGAGTCCGGACGATGTAATGATTTCCTGCGCGTTTGCGGTTGTCGCTTGATGCCATAGCACCTCCCCATCCGAATGTCGATGTCAGAATCAACATCGCAACGATAGATGAAATGTACGAGCGATTTCATACGAGTCTCCTCCCCCTCACTGTATGGCATGGGAGGATGGCGTGGTCAACCCGGAATACGCTAGGAATCCCGTTCGGCAAAGAGTGCCAAAGCTGGCAGTGTACCCGTGCAAGAAGTTCCGATTTCCGACCGGCCCGATCTCACCCTGTGCAAAGAACCCCGCGACAGGAATCGGTCCCGAGACGTTCCGTTGTCACTGCCACATCATGGTTCGATCGGCCAAAGAGTCCCGACCACGGCCGCAACAACTGAACATGAGCGCGCCGAGTGGAGGATGTCGATGGCCGACTCGGTCGGCTTCCAACAGAGAATTCAAATCTTCCGTGGCTGACTCCGCGTCGCGCAGATGGAACTGCACCGTCTGACCTTCTTGCACGACATCGCCGATCGCGACGGCGCCCGTGGCGCGGTCGGCTCCGAGCAGATTCCGAATAAGAAAATCTCCCCGGTCGAACCGATTCCGATGTTCATCGATCACGATACCGAGATGGAGCGCCTGATGTGCGCGGCGTCGGTCTTCCTACGTCAGCGATTCGAAGACGGACTGCAACCGCTCCAAAGCCGACATCCCTCCGAGTTCGTGAATCAGATTGCGTTCGGCTTTCGTCACGACAAATCGGTCGCCGATCAGGCGACACCCCTGTGAGATGATCGGTCGAATATCCACAGCCCCGGAGAGGCGCACACCCACTAATCCGCTATTGAGGACTTGATCGTTGAGGACCAGCCGATTCATGCCGGCCTCTTGCCCACCTCCGGCCAATCCTCCGATCATCTTCGTTCCAGGATAGCGTTCTTCCAAAATCCCAAGGATATCTTGAACCGGGACGGTGAATGGATCTGCGAGCAGGAGGAACGACGCCTCTTCAACTCCCCCCGGCTCAGGCCATCCCGAGAGATGAAATTGATCGTGCGCCGGGAAAACGACGATCGGAGTGAGTGAAGATTGACGTCCGGAAGTACGGCGGCCCAAACGGTGAGCGCCGGGGCCGTTTCCAATTCCTCTGCTCCGGCAATCACGCCCTCTCCGCTGCAGCCGATCAGTAGCCTCGGACGAAGAACCCCTGTCAGCACATGAACCAAGAGGTCGGCCCCGGCTGCATGATGAGCGGAAAAGAAAACGCAAGCGAGGTCGATTGGGGCGGCATTCAGCTGCGCCCGAATGTCCTCGGCCACAGCCTGAGCCGCAGATTTCGTCTCTACTGTTTTCGAGAGGGCCACGACAAATTGCAAGGTTGCGCCTCGCGATGTTGAAAGGCAGGTGAGCCCGGCTACGTGCGGGGCATGCGGAGTTCGGAGCGCGATGGGAGTCAGACTCCTGGATCCATCCGCTGGGCTCGGGTCTGCGCGAGCTTCTTATAATACCGCCACAGGTAGGAATGGTAGTCGTCCACCTGCGCAAGGAGGTAGTGCAGTTCCGTCGGATCCTCGGTTTCCAGGGCATGAATCATTCTCGTTTTCAAGAACTCACTGAAGGCCTCAGTCTTCTGCACTGCCGTCAGCAGTTGCAACCCGCCCCCGATCTGGTATTGGCTCATACCATCCCTCCTCCTGATTGACGTTCCGAAGGATAGCGAGAGGATCGCAACATTTGCAAGCTTAGCTTAATTTGCAACAGGGGCTCAGAATTCTGTTGATCCGTTTCATCGTGAACCGGACATGACTGTTTTGAGGCGTTCGAGGTCAATGGCTTCAATGCGATGATGGTCGCGACCGGTAACCGTGGTGGCCATGGTGAGTGCATTGAGAATGGCCTCTTCGGTGGCCTCGACCGTCGCTGCGAAGAGCGGATTCAGATGAGTGTCGGCGAGATGTGTCAAGCTGTAGATTGGGTCTTTGGGATAGTGAGGAATCACGTTGGCTGTCGAAAAAGCCAGAATGAAGTCGCCGCTCCCGTGTCGTACGGTGGAGCCGGTGCGGGCCAGACCAAGCGCGGCGCGTTTGGCCAGCCTGATGAGCTGCCGACTATCCAAGGGTGCATCGGTGGCAATGACGATGATGATCGATCCTTCACTCTGACCAGGTACGAACGCTTCCGACAGCTGAGCGGCGGCTCATAGAGCTTTCCAACCGGCACACCACTGACGATCAGTTCCGGTCTTCGTCCGTGATTCGCGTTGACCAGCACCCCCACTGTATAGCCGCCTTCTTTCTCGGACAATTGTCTCGATGACGTGCCGATTCCGCCCTTGAATCCATAGGAGACCATGCCTGTTCCGGCGCCGACCGTGCCTTCCGCCACCGGCCCGCTGGTCGCGCCGTCGAGCGCAGTCATGACATGCTGCTCGGACACATGGCGCCCCTGGATATCGTTCAACCTTCCATCGTCACATTCGGCGACAACCGGCGTCAGCGTATCGTCCGCAATCCCGATCTCCGGATACTGCTGTAATCATCCAACTCATGACGCCGTTGGCGACGCGCGGGACGTTGAGCGTATTCGTGAGGGCGATGGGATATTCAAGAAATCCGGACTCGGCCACCCAGGCGAGGCCGGTCATTTCACCAGTACCATTAAGGACAAACGAGCCTGCCGGAACCTTCTTGTGCCAGACATCGTCGCGCGGAATGACGACCGTCACGCCCGTACGGATAGGGCCTTGCCCTGGCTTTAAGGGCCCGTCGCCCGAGATCAATGTGGTATGGCCGACTTTTACGCCTGCCACGTCGGTAATCGCGTTGAGAGGGCCAGGCGGATATTGTCCGACGACGATCCCCAAGTCGCGCAAACGGTGGCGCTCTTGTTTCGGTTCTGCTGCGGCAGTGGAGAGACAACCGGAGAGCAGCGCAGCCGCGCAAGACAGAACCACCAGCCTAGCCGGTCGTCGACCGCCCATCCCTACGAAATGCCAAGACCTAGATGTCATGCGTACTGCCCTGATGAGGAATCCGCACATCGATCGTCGGATGTTCCGCTTGGATCGCCGCTGCCCAAGGAGAGAGCCTGTTTCTCTTCGCCATGTACGATGAAGATAGTGCTGGGCGGCGGGTTGAATGGCTCTGACGTACGCTCAGGAGATCGTTCCGGTCGGCATGGGCCGACAGGCCGTTCGAACTTGACGATCTGGGCCCGCCTTGGCGTCGGCACACCGAAGATCGGCACGACATCCCAGCCTTCGACGAGCTTGCGGCCGAGCGTATGTTCCGCTTGAAATCCGACGAACACAATGATGTTCGCCTCATCTTGAATCGCATGTTTGAGATGGTGAATGACACGCCCGCCCTCGCACATGCCCGATGAGGAGATGATGACACAGGGTCCGCGCATGGCGTTCAGCCGCTTGCTGTCCTCAGCAGAGGACACAAAACGGATGTAGCGGGAGGCGAAGACATCGCCGCCGGATGAGAAGGTCTTCATGGTTTCATCGTCATAACATTCAGGGTGTCGCTTGAACACCTCCGTGGCCTTATCGGCCAGCGGTGAATCGATGTAGATCGGAACCGGGTCCACGCGGCCTTCACCGACCAGTTCCTTGATCCGCATGACCAATTCCTGTGTCCGCCCCACCGCAAAGGCGGGCACGATGATCTTGCTCTTATGCGTCCGCGCATGGTCGAGCAGATCCTGCGCCTTCTTCTTCATCTCCTCACCAACCTGTTCATGCAATCGGTCTCCATACGTGGATTCGAGAATCAGAACGTCGCAGGGAGGCGGCGGTTCAGGATCGCGCAAGATAGGCATATGAGATCGACCCAGATCTCCGCTGAACAAGACCGTGGTGGTATTGCCGCGCGCCGTATATTTCACTCGGACAGCAGCCGATCCCAAGATATGGCCGGCGTCATGAAACGATGCGGTGATCCGAGGCGCGATTTTAAGCTGATCACCATATCGTTCTCCCTCAAACTTCTTGACGATCTTCCGCACGTCATCACCATCGTAAAACGGACGAATGCAGGTCTTCCCGCGTCTACGCTCCTGTTTGTTGACGTACCGACAGTCGTTTTCTTGCACACGAGCGGAATCTTCGAGCATGATTGCCCGTGAGATCGGCCGATGCTCTGGTGAGGTGGACTTTTCCAGAAAAGCCCTGCCGTGACAACACCGGAAGCGCACCCGAATGGTCGACATGGGCGTGCGACAGCAAGACGGCGCCAAGGGATTTCGGTTCAAATGCCAAGTCGCGGTTTCGACGGACCGCTTCGTCTCGACGTCCCTGAAACATGCCGCAATCGAACAACAGCCGGAATCCCGGTACTTCCAGCATGTGCCGACTGCCTGTGACCGAACGAGCGGCACCATGGAATGAGAGTTTCATGCGGTGGGTACTCCATTGTGGCGTGCGATCAGCTCCCAAGCCTCCTGAGCCGTCTCGGCGTAGTGAACAGGTGAAGGTCTGTCTGCATGATCAAGCCGTACTCAACGAGCAGTTGCCAGTTGATCAAGCGCTCCCAAAAGTTTCGTCCGATCAAGACGACGATCAGACTCTCGATTTTCCCGGTCTGGAGCAGAGTAAGCGTTTCGAACAACTCATCGACCGTGCCGAACCCCCCGGGAAACGCGACGAGGGCCTTGGCTCGGATGAGGAAATGCATTTTCCTGATGGCGAAATAATGAAACTGAAAACTGAGTCTCGGCGTGATGTAGGGATTCGGGTACTGTTCGTGCGGCAGGGTAATGTTGAGCCCGATCGATTTCGCGTTCACGTCCGCCGCGCCACGGTTAGCTCCTTCCATAATGCCTGGTCCACCACCTGGTCACAATGACGTAGTGACAATGGCCGTTGATCTGACAGGTCGACGAGACCAAGCGGCCGAATTCTCTGGCGACGTCATAATACCTCGCGAGTTCGAGCTGCCGTTTGGCGATACCGACTTGTCGTTGACGAATGCGATCGTCCGGAGCCTGGGCGGCTTCCTCTTCTGCTACGTGGAGCGCCTGTTTCGCGACAGCCGGTTCGTGCAATCTGGCGCTGCCGAATACAACGATGGTGGACTTGATATGTTCTTCTTTCTGAATCAGTTCCGGCTTCAGCAGCTCAAGGCCGATTCGGACGGAGCGAAGCTCGTCCCGTTGAAGAAACTCGGTGTCCTTCTCTGCTGGGATGTAAGAAGAAGACAGATTGTCACTCGTGAGGTTCGGAGAGGGGTCTGCGGTTCCCTGAGTCATGGGTCGCCATTATAACGGGGCCGTTAACAGGCGGCAATTCTTAGGGAGCGGACAGCCGGGATTGCTGGAATGGATAGGGATGAAAGGGAGGCCTGATGAGGTGCCGCTGAAATCCTTGATGCAACACAACCCACTTCAGATCACACAGCACTTCAAAGGCATCCACGCCGAATCCCGTGCGTGAGAAGATCAAATCAGGATCGATAGGACTCCAGGGTTTCACTAGCCAGCCAAAGTTGACCCGTGAGTATTTCAAGTCAAGGAATCGGTAGGTCGCCACAATTCCCGTATCGGAAGCGGAGATCGAGTCAGGCGCGCCCAGCTTGGCCACAACCTCAGTAAGAGTAGTTTGTCCTGGAACAATGAATGAGACGTCTGGTGGAGTAATGGAGGTATTGAGGGTGACGCGAACGACATTGCAACCAAGTGAGGACAAGCCGAGCATCCCTGCCAGAAAAACGGAGCAGATGGCCTTCCATTCGCTGGTCACGTCAGTCCCCAAACGGCCAGAATCTGAACTTTAGGCCATCTGTCCGTTTCGATGAAATCACATCTTCGACGATCCCATCCCGGTTGAGAATGACGAATAGGTCGTCGCTCTTAATGGAAAGACGCGTAAAGTTCAAGATGATCAGCAGAAGACTTCCAGCTTTGGCATCGTATCGATAATACTGAAAGACATCTCGTCCATTGAGGGCCAGCAGCCGATCCGGGGCTCCTAGGAGGTGAAGCACCTCTTCCTTGGTTGTAGTACCTTTTTGAATGGTCGCGATGACTTCAGATTGGACTTCGTCGCCGAGCGTCCCTCGGCTGAAGGCGCATCCTTGAAGCAACAAGACAATCACTAGAAAACCAAGTAAGCAGTGACCGAGTTTCATGGGAACTCCTTGTCTATTTCCGTTGGACGTCATGCCCCAGGACAAAATCTTGTTCGAATACCGTATAAACTGACGGGGTGAGTCCCACATGCTGGTACACGGCTTGTGCCTTGCGATTCTCCCGTTCCACGTACAATCTGATCCCGCACACGTGTGGATCTGCCTTCGCTTTGACGAGGATATGGTCGTGCATGGCTCGAAATACTCCCAGACCGCGCTGATCGGGTACGACATAGACACTCTGGATCCACCAGAAGACTCCGTTCCGCCAGTCGCTCATTCATACGTAATCATGAGCTGGCCGACCGGGCTGTAGTTTTTGTCTTCTGGAAGTTCGGCAACGATATAAAATCCATACCCAGGGCTGCCTAACAATGCAAGGGTCCCTTTATGCAATGTGGCAAGATCAAGCCGGCGACTCTCTGTTTCGAACGCCAGGGCGGCATTGAACATAACGATGGTGCCCACATCGTCCTGACGGGCCGGCCTGATGTGGATGCGCTCGATCATCATGGATTACGAGTGACGTGATGAGATGCGGCAAGCCATTCGTTTTGAGGTCTATAGAATCCAGCTGAAAACTCCATTTTCATTGCGTCTTCAACGGGAAGAGTGATGGGACTGAGCGCATGCTCCGGGATGAAGGCGAGAAAGCCTGTAAAGGGATGAATCGCGGTTGGGAACAAAAACCATGAAAAGGGTGCGGGAAGGCTCGACCTGAAGAGAGGGGGGCGCCGCCCCCATCACAAAAACCCAGGCCGAGATCCATCCCGAGGAAAGGGGAAGACCACCACTTTACTGCGGCCAAAACGAGACCGTAAGTTTAAAACATCGGTCATCCCTTTCAATGTGAGATAATGCTCTGCACGAGCGGGATCTGTTCAATGCGGTGTTGCTGACCAACGAGCCTTGTCCTATGACATGATCACCAAGGAGACCGACGACGACGAACAACACGACCAATAGTAACAGACCGAGGCCGGGGATTGGATCCAACATGTATCGGCCAACGACCCCGTCAAGCGCGGTGAACAGAGTCGAGAGATCAAGAACGTGGCCGGAGGTCGGCACAAAAGACAAACAGGAGCCCTGCGAGGCAGTCTTCCAAAATGCTTTGATCATGACGAGATATCCTTGCAGAAAGCATACAGAGTGTAACAGAAATGGCGGAGCCTGAGGAATTCCTTATGGCAGCTTGCGCTTCCATATCTCTCTCCGATTATTCTACCTGCCATCATGCAGCAGGAGGTCGACGGTCATGAGCATTGATAAAGAGCTCCTGGCAATCCTTTGTTGCCCAGAGACCAAACAGGCGGTGAGTCTGGCTGAGGAGTCGCTCATTCAAAAGCTCAATGCCACTGTAGCACGGGGTGAAGTAAAAAATGTGGGCAAGCGGCCTGTGTCCGCCGAGCTCGACGCCGGTTTGATTCGCGCCGACAGAAAGATCCTTTATCCCATCCGTGATAACATTCCGGTGATGCTTATCGAGGAAGGCATTCCGCTCGAACAAATTTGCTGACCCAGCCGATCACGTATCGCCTACTCAGTTGGCATTTGGTCAAGAAGCAAAGACCCGTTCCTGTAGAGATCCGCTCCATCCTTTCCATGGTCTCCCCGTCATCTCGGTTGCCGGTTCTCATCGTCTCATGCAGTTGGTGTCCTGGCCCGATTGCTGTTGGCTGGTTTTACGTCAACGTTTCAGGGGATTGAAAGAACGGCTTGAATGGATACCGTGGCGGATGCACCGCGATATTGGTGAGACTACGGAGCGACAATCTGAACGGTCTTGCCGGTATTGTCCGTCTTTGATCCCGTTGAGGTTCCACAATGGATGCAGAGATACTCATAAAGATTTCCGGTGGGTAGAACGAGGAGGAGTCGTTCTTTTGTCGGAGTGGCTGCGCGGCACCGAGGGCAGAACAGCAGAGAGGCATTGAGTGAGCCGAATTGCTCTTGCGGCGTTTCTGCAGATGGGCGTGGCTGGCTTCTGGAACTTCGGTGAGCTCCTGGGATCCATTGGGTACCTGGTCTGCGCGAGGGTGGAAGCATGGTTTTATATTAGTGAGAAGGAAACGACGTGGTCAAGGGTTAATCGAATTCCTCTGGAGATAAATAGATAATCCGTCCCCTATCAATGAAGGCCACCTGCTGAGTCAGTCGATCGTCTAATGCCTCATGGGTTGCGATACCACCCCGCTAAGGAGAGGTGACTGATGTGGAGGGATCGGTTCAGATGAGAGTGGTGAGCGAATAGAGTCATTCCAGACCCTCCACGAGCTGAAATTAATTTGTATCAGGCGAGCGATTCAAATCGCTCTAGGTAGGTTGGAGTAGGCAAGGCGATGCGATACCTCTACGGTGCGAGGAGAGGCACGTATCCCATTGTGAGGCAGAACCGTGTTAGACCGTCGTCTTGGCAGACTCGATTTCAGTTGCCGTGATAAGACTGGAAAGGTAATCCGCAACGAAATTGAGGGCTTCCTCTCGTCCGTCGGCGCGCCGTCCTTTTTCTCTTCGTTGTACGGAGAGTTCATGTTCCAAATCGGATTTGACTTCGCCCAGTATCCGTTGGAGAGACGATGGTGTAAGGTTGGTGTCCATGTCCTCCAGCTCCTGACAACGATCGAGAACCCAATTGAGGCCTTCAATACGTCCAGCGTAATGTTCCTGTTCGGCGGTATCGATTCTTGCCATTGCGGTCGCAAAGGTCTGTGCTTCGTAAATTAAATTGTAGAAACTCGTGACGGCCCTTTGTAACGATGGATTCATAATACTCCTTCTCCTTTGGATGAACTGTGATTATACATGATTGAAGGGCCGACAAGGAGTATTTTTTGTTGTCATTCTTACGTGAACAGGAGGGAATGGAATTCATTCATGAACCCGTAGTAGAGGGATGCGAAATCTTTCAAACAGTCCGGGCTCGTTTCCTTCAAGCGTTTGAAAAAGAAGACCTGTGTGCGTGGATCGAGCTGCTCCAGGAGTTGGCTCAACTGAGCCATGGAATAACTACCGGAGGGAACGCTGAGAATATAATGCACCAGGCGCTCAACGAATTGCTGAGCGACATATTCACTATTCAGATAGCCATCTGGAAGTTTACCGGAAGCGAGAAACTCATCAAATGGGATCGCCTGTGCAGCAAAGGGAACTGATTGCTGCTGATGTGATGTCACGCCGGGAGTGCTCCCCAATGAAATAGCAAAGACACCATGATTCAAGACTGTACTGGACGCTGTCTATCTCGTCAAGTGCACAGAAGATGCAGTGGTGGTGAGGCGAAAGACCGATGTTCCTCGCTAGATCGGCTCTGGTACTTTCTGCAATACGCGCGTATGTCGTCAAAGAATGCGTGTTTTGACTCGAAAAAATGCGCTTCTCGGGACTGCTGCTCTACGGCCTCAGCGAAGCAGCTCCGAGATATAGATACCCGGGGACAAACTGGAGAGCGTACGGTTCAGAAACAAGCAGGGGGCGGCGGCCTTGGACGGCCGCCGCCCCCTGTGAGCCGTACACACGGGATCGGGCTAGAGCCAGGTTACCCGTTCGGCGGGCCGGATATAGATCGGCTCTTCGACCTGAATCCGCGCGATTTCCTTCCCCGACTTGTTGAAGCCCAACACGGTGTCGTTGTACATCTCGAAGCGCTTCCCGTGGATCTGGGTCTCAAAGACTTTGGGCCCGGGAATCACATCGTAGCGGAACACGATCTGCTGGCTGGCGCGCCAGAGCTGCAGCACGGCCAACAATTCCCGACTGGGCACCAGATACTTTTCAATGGCATTGTCCACGCCGGGCCCAAACATCTGCCGAGCATAGCCGCGCGGGCTGTGTCGCGGCGGGATGTAGAAGCCGTTGGGCTCGGTCCCCCACTGCGGATACAAGGGCAAGGCCACTTGCTCCACCCGGATCGCATAGTACAGCGGGTGCCACCGGTCTTCGGCCCACAGCCCGTCCTCGCCGATGCGGACCAGACTCTGCATGCGGATCTTGCCCACGCAGGCCGCCATGCAGCGCGTTTCCATCGGTTCGCCGCCGGTGAGGGGATCCTTCCCTTCGATCCGGGGATAACAGGCGATACACTTCTCGCTGACCCGCGTCGTGCCCCGGTACATGGGTTTTTTATACGGACATTGCTCGACACATTTCTTATACCCCCGGCAGCGGTTCTGATCGATCAGGACGATGCCGTCTTCCGGCCGCTTGTAAATAGCCTTGCGCGGGCAGGCCGCCAAACAGCCCGGATAGGTGCAGTGGTTACAAATGCGTTGGAGATAGAAGAAGAAGGTCTCATGTTCCGGGAGACTGCTCCCGGTCATTTTCCAGGGTTCATCGCGCGAGAAGCCGGTCTTGTCGATGCCTTCGACGATGGCGCGCATCGAGGTGGCCGTGTCTTCATAGATATTGACAAACCGCCATTCCTGGTCCGTCGGAATATAGCCGATCGCGGCCTGACCGACCTTGGCCCCCGCATCGAAAATCGTCATCCCTTCGAACACGCCGTAGGGGGCATGGTGTTTCCGTCCGACGCGGACGTTCCAGACTTGGCCGCCCGGATTGACCTGCTCGATCAGCTGCGTGATTTTGACATCGTAGAACTGCGGATACCCGCCGTACGGCTTGGTTTCCACGTTGTTCCACCACATGTATTCCTGCCCTTTGGAGAAGAGCCAGGTGGACTTATCGGCCATGCTGCAGGTCTGACAGGCCAAACAGCGATTGATGTTGAACACAAAGGCAAACTGCCACTTCGGATGCCGCTCCTCGTAGGGATACAACATCTTGCGTCCCAGCTGCCAATTATAAACTTCAGGCATGG
>CAWKJK010000007.1:0-26787 GCA_963849655.1 uncultured Nitrospiraceae bacterium | reverse complement strand
CCTGGAACCCTCGCTAACCTACATTGGCGAATACTCGTACCCTCCGACTCAACTTCAGCTCGGTTCCAAGTGGAAACAGAATGCTGTTTACAAGAACTCACTCGATGGACAGTCTTACGTTCTCACCGGAGATCCTCTGAGCTGGGTCGTTTACCTGGTGGACGGAACGTCGTTCTATTTGGTGATCGAATCCAGCAATGGTACAGCTTTTAAGGTAGGAGCTGGCACGTTCACGATCTTAAAGGCGCGATTGGAGGAGGAGTCAAGAGTCGCTTAGAGATCAAACTGTTCGGTGCCGGAAAGATTTATGACGGCAACATCGATGTCGGCGCCAGAAATGCCGAATGGGTTTTGGAGTATCTCAGTGTCGAAGGACTATCGGCCTGTAAGACTGATTTGGGCGATATGTATCCGCGCAAAGTGTACTACTTCACCGAGTCGGGGAGGGTGCTGTTGAAAAAACTTGAGCGGCTTAAGAACCGAACGATCGAGATGCGTGAGCAAAAGTACGCCGCCAAGATCCAAACACGTGAACAGGCGGCGGAGGAAGAAGTCACGTTGTTTTAGAATGGTGCCGGTACGGTGTGAGCGCCTCAACGCTCAGGTGGCAACCCCTTGTGTCGCGTGTGAAGTGAGAGCTGTATGAGCAAGATTCGCGTTTTGACCGTCGATGATTCAGCTCTCATGCGGCAGGTGCTCGCCACCTTGCTCACAAAGGATCCGAATATCAAAGTCGTCGGCTCCGCGCCGGATCCCTATATTGCGCGAGAGAAGATTAAGACGTTGAACCCCGACGTGCTGACTCTCGATGTGGAAATGCCCAAGATGGACGGGCTCACGTTTTTGGAGAAGCTGATGCGCGGGCACCCAATGCCGGTGGTGATGGTGAGCTCGCTGACGGAGGTCGGCTGTCAGACGACATTGCGCGCATTGGAACTTGGAGCGGTGGATTTTATTGCCAAGCCGAAGATTGATCTTCGGGAAGGGATGGAGGAGCTCGCCCAGGATCTCATCGCCAAGGTTAAAGCCGCCGCAGTGGCTCGGGTAAGGGGTCAGCAGGCAAGGGGAAGAGACGATCAGAAACACTTCAGCTCCCACCCTTCATCTCTCCCCTCCGGAAACGCCATGATCAAGACGACTGATACCATCATCGCCATTGGTTCTTCGACCGGTGGAACGGAGGCTGTGAAGGAGGTATTGGAAAGGCTTCCGCCGCATACCCCCCCCATTCTGATTACGCAACATATGCCGGAGCGATTTACGAAAACATGGGCTGACCGACTGAACCGGCTCTGTCGGATCGCCGTCAAGGAAGCCCAAGACGGAGACAGTGTCTTGCCTGGACATGCCCTGATCGCTCCAGGTAATTTCCATATGACACTGGTCAGGAGCGGCGCTCGATACACGGTGCGGATCAACCAAGATCCGCCGGCCAACCGCCATCGGCCGTCTGTGGATGTCATGTTTGCCTCAGTAGCCCGATATGCTGGCGCCAACGCTGTCGGGGTGATACTCACCGGGATGGGGAACGACGGCGCCAAAGAAATGTTGGCAATGAAGCAAGCCGGCGCCTTCACGATCGCTCAAGATGAAACGAGCTGTGTCGTGTTCGGCATGCCGAAAGAAGCGATCAAGGCCGGCGCGGTGGATAAAGTTCTGCCGCTGAACGATATCGCTGGTGCCATACTGACCCACGTGAGCCGGTGAGGAATCCTGCGGAGTATGCCCATGACCCGACGGGTTTGGCGCGACGCGACCGTGATACAAATCGATGATGTCTTCACGCACCGCAACCGCAGGGATTTCTCTTCTGCGGTGTCGGCTTTTAGAGAGGCGGGAGGGAAGCATCTCATCGTCAATCTGCGCGAGGCGACCTATATAGACAGCGCCGCCTTGGGTCTCCTGGCCTTGACCTCTCAACAGCTTACGGCTGATGAACGCAGGCTCAGTCTCGTGGATCCCCAAGGAACCGTGAAGCAGATTCTGTAATGGCCAACATCGAGAAGATAACCGCATTGTGTCTGACGGAGGAAGCGGCGGCTGAAGCTCGGGCTGCGTGAACGGTGGAGACGAGCCGGTCTCGATGGGTCTGAACGAAGGAGACGCCCATGTCGATGCAAACCAAAGAGCGCCCCGTTCCGAACGGTGTGGTTCTTGAGATGACGGGAGATCTCACGTACGCGAATCGTGAACAATTCAAAACGGCCGTGGAGACGATTCGGCAGAAGGGCTGTCGGCATCTGATCTTAAACATGGCCGAAGTCCGATTTGTGGATAGTTCAGGGCTCGGCTTGCTGGCGCTCGTCTCCCAGAACTTCAAGTTGAGCCAAGGAAAAGTAAGCATGTTGAAGCCGCAAAGTTACGTGCGGGAGATCATGAGCTTGGCCAACATTCAGAAGCTTATCCCCGTCTATGACAATGAGCAGGATGCCTTGGCTGGACATCGGCGTGCAGCTAGCCGGGCGGCGTGAGACGGTGAAACCTATCTCGCGTGGAAGTTCAAGTTATGTGTCAGGTTTCATGCTGTCTGATCCGATCTCCGAAAACGTGAACCTGAAACTTGAAATCTGCAACTCAAGAGCTTCAAATTCCGATTCGCTATGTCATTGATCTTCTCCACGATGTCGCCTCTTGCTGCCGGGGAAGGGGCTCGCACCGTCCTGGTCGTGGATGATGAGCCTACTGCCAGGACGGCCTTAGCGGCTCGGCTCAAACGGCTCGGCTATCGGGTGATCGAAGCCGGCGATGGAAAGGCCGGGTTGGAAGTCGCTCCGACGTGAGCGGCCCGATTTGACCATCTTGGATTGGATGATGCCGGAAATGGACGGACCGTCCTTCTGTGAGCAGGTTCGTCAGGATCCTGAGCTGCTGTCGAGTCAAATTCTCATGATGACGAGTCATGATCAGCCTCAACAGATCGCCGAAGGCCTGGCCCGGGGAGCCGACGATTTTCTCAGCAAGGCCGCCAGCAAGTATGAAATCACGGCCCGCGTCCAGGCCGGTATGCGCACGGCGACCTTGATCCGAAGGCTCGAGGATGTGACGGAGGAAATCCGGAGGAAACAGGAGGTCCTTGAACGGGAGCTCCAGTCCGCTGCGCGCTATGTGGAGTCGTTGCTTCCTCCGCCTGGGATACCTTTTCTGGGCGTGCAGATGGTCCATGCCTATCGGCCGTCGCTCGGTTTGGGCGGGGACCTCTTCAATATCGTGCCCTGGAGTGAGGATGTACTAACACTGTATTTGTTGGATGCATCCGGCCATGGGGTATCGTCGGCACTACGGTCGGCCTCGTTTTCAACTTTCTTGCGGAGAGACAATCTGCTGCATCATGTCGGGTCCAGCGATCCGGGTGCGATTTTGATGGAAGCGAATAGACAGTTTCCGCTGACTGAGGATGGGAATTACTTTACAATCGTTTTTGCCAAACTGGACGTCCGTGCTCGTACGCTGTCCTACGCGACGGCCGGACACAATGGAGCGCTTCTTCATCGTCGGTCCGGCGAAGTTCGTTGGCTGGCCAGACCAAATTTTCCGCTGGGCTTCGATCCGTCAACGATCTATCCAACGGAGGAGCTTCCCGTCGGGCCCGGGGATCGGTTGTACGTGCTGAGCGACGGTCTCTACGAAGTGCCGACCTCGAACGGTGAGCTTTGGGGACAAGATCGTCTGGAACAGACGGTTCGTGCGTTCGGCCATCGTCCTCTGTCGGAAGTCGTCTCCGGGACGATTGAGGAAGCGGTGCGATGGCAGGGACACGACCACTTCCCCGATGATGTGGCGTTGATGGGGGTTGAATTAGCCGAGAAGGTCTTCTCATGAGCGATCGTCTGAACCATGACGCCCGTCTTCCGTCTCGATGAGGCCCTCGCCCGTGTCGATGACGACCGAGAGACGTTCCAGATGATGATCGAATTATTCATGGAACATGGTCCAAAGGACTTGGCGGATGCTCAGTCTGCCTTGGATGCCGGGAATGCGGCAAATGTGGCACGATCGAGCCACCGGTTGAAGGGCGCCATATTACAGTTTTGCGCTCCGGCCGCCCTTCAAGCCTGCAAAGAATTGGAAGAGTCGGCGAAAGCCGGAAATCTGGCGCATGGCGGGGCAGCTCTATGCCACGTTGGAGCAGGAATTCCAACGTCTTCTAGCCGCGCTCCGTCAGGTGCGAGACAAAGGCATGGCCGCATGAATACGCTCACGACTGTCCGATCATCTCTTGGTCATCGATCCCTGTCCGGACACCCAGGCGCGCATTGCCGAACAGTTGCAGGGGAGAGGGTTTTCGGTCGTTGCGGCGTCCGACCCGACTACCGCGTTGACCATGATCGACATGGCGGCACCGGACATCGTAATCACCGACTTGTTTCTTCCCGATGCAACGGGCCTGACCTTGCTCAAGGAGTTGAAGGCCAGACATGAACTCTGTTCGGTGATCGTCATGGCGAAGGATGCCCCGGAACCGATGATCGTCCAGGCGCTTCGGACCGGAGCCGCCGACTATCTGCACAAGCCCGTGACCGAAGAAGAGTTGGCGCATGCGTTGCAGCGTGCTCGGAATCTCCTGCCAGGAGACCTCGCGGATATTCCCGGGACTTTGCCGATCGGAATATCGACTGACCGTCGATTCCAACCCGACCCATATCCCAGGGGTGATCTCCTGGCTCATCAAGACGACGGCTTCGACCCTTCCTCCGATCCGACGGTTGCACCTTCGCGGAGCGCTACAAGAATTGCTCTTCAACGCCGTTGAACATGGGAATCTTGAGATTCAATACCAAGAGAAACAGAAGGCCCTGATGGAAGGCCGCTATGAGCAGCTGCTCGCTCACCGACTCGCTCAAGCTCGGTTGAGGGATCGTCGGGTGACCATGCATCGTGCTTCACGACAAGGATGCAAACAGTCTGGTGTACCGGATCATCGATGAGGGCAAGGGCTTCAAGTGGCGGAGCCTGCTTGCGCGATCTCAAGAGGTCTGCAAGTCGGAAGACACGAACGGGCGAGGAATGTTTTTGGCTCGATCGTTCTTTCCCTGCTTGACGTACAATGAGCAAGGCAATGAGGTGACGATCACGGTGCCGCTGGCAGGATGTTGAAAAAGCCATCCAGCTTCGTTCTCACGTCGCTCAGAGGCTCAACGTACGAGACAAAGTACGCTTCCGCCTCTAAGCCACTGGGCGCTCACCAACTCGCGCCCATCCGCAAACGTGAGGCTCCTTATTCGTCGCCTCGCGGACCTCGCTGGGCCTTGCCTGTGGAACGGCGCGTCTTGGCGCGCCGGGGTGGGCGGGTGAAAACGAAGGCTTTTTGAACATCCTGCTTAGAGTAGTCGCAGGTATTCGACGCTGCTCTCCCCCTTGCTGGCATCTCGTTTCAAGATGGCCCATGCGGTCTTGGTCGTTTCATTCACGGTGACGGCGAGGTGCGCGGAGAAATAGTCCGATTTGATATCGTAGTCGCTTCTCAGTGTCTTGCCGATCTCTTGAAAGCTCCCGACTCGATCGAGTTCAACTTTCGTCTTATAGGGGCGTCCTTGGACGATCTCCAGCGCGACGGATTGGGTGACGCTCTGATCCAAAGTCTGAAGGACGATGGGATCAGCTGTGTTGACGTTCATCAGCGCCCCTCCTTCCTGCGGGAAGACCGTCACATAGGGGGAGATCCGCTCGATGATCTCCGGCGTGAATCCTTTGATGAGCCGGAGATCTCCCAACCCCGGTAACGGACTATTCGCAGATCCATAGGGCGGCCTCAACGATTGGTAGTAGAGACTCTCGGCACCGGCCGGCTGGGGAACTTCGTCCTGGTCCATCCAATCGATGAGGGCATCGACCAGGTTGGGGTTGACCCTGAGCAGTTCGAACAATCGCTTGGCTCGGAGGATCTTCTTCTTCTGTGCAATGTCGCCTCCCGAAGTCGACGCGAGGTCGTTCAAGTTGAATTTCCCCGTCTCATCCTGGATCTGCGCGGTCAGAAACCCGTCTCCGATCGCATAATTCTTGATCGGCATGGCCCAGATATCGGTCGGCCCATCGTATTTCTGCCCCGTCATCTTTTCACGCAAGAGATCCTGCAGCAGCACGGCTCGCGCGGCCTGCACGGCGGCGCGGGTCAACATGCCTGCCTTATAATCGTCCCGAAAGGCGGCGGCGGCTCGGTACTCGCGGCGCGCTTCCGCGTCGAACTCAAGGATCAGGGCGGTGAGGATCGTCAGGACCAACAGGGCCAAGAGCAGCGCGACGCCTCGTTCGTCAGCTCTTGGCATAACTCAAGACCCGAACGGTTGCGTCGATATTGATGGGATTATCGAATTTCGGGCGGATCTGCAGATGGCGGACGTGAAGAGCGTAAGGGGCTTGATCGATGGCGACGAGTAATGCCAACAAGTTCGGGCAATTGGATGCCTTCCAATCGGAGATCGACGGCTGTTTCCTCGTAGCCTTGCGCCAGCGTTTGTACTTGCGGTTGCATGCCGGTGATGCGTTCGCGCACATGGGCGGTGGTGGCCGCTTCCTCCATGAACGTCAGCAGGGAGAAATGATTGTCGGTTCCCGGCATCCGGCTTTCGGTATTCGCCAAGCGGTCCCGTTTGGCGAGATAGGCTTGGCTGAGCACCGTCAGTTCGGCCAGGTCTTTTTGCTTCCGCACTTCCTGGCGATCCAGACGATCCAGTGTGTCCAGCAAGGGGTCGACGACCAGGACGAAGAGAAGGCTGAGTCCAAGGACAATCCCGCCTGCCGATACGAGGGTGCGTTCACGCTGCGACATCTGGCGCCAGCGTTCTCGGAAACTCTGCGTCATGACTTCTCCACCGTGACGGTAATTCGAAATACGACTTGATTGGGACCTGCGCCCACCCTGGTTTCCGTCACCGCGACATCCCTCAATTGAGGGCTCGATGCGAAGGTTTGCTTGAGTCGTTCCACAGCATCGAAGGAGGTGGTCTCACCCTCCATGAGGATGACCGCACCATCAACAGTCAGTTCGCGCACCTTGACCATCGTCCCGGGCGGGAGTTGCTTCACGAGCGTCGAGAGTGTGCGCAACACGTTGCCGTCCGAGGTATCGACGACGCCGAGCGCCTTATCCAGGACGCCGATGCGGTACTGGGCTTGATCGAGCTCTTCGCCGGGAGCGGCACCCGGTCCAAACAATTGCTCATACTGGCTATGCAGTGTGGTTTTGAGCCGAGCGACCCGCTGGTCGTGCAGCAGGAAGTGAATCGAGAAATCCACGATCGCCAGGACGGCAATGACCAGTCCGGCGGCAATCGCCAGGCGGCGATCCTGTTTGGTCGTAGCGGTATCCGGCGAGGCGGCCTCGGCAACGTCCTTGAGATCGAGCGCGAGCTCCCTGGGAGTCGACTTGAATCGCCATCGTGGCCGGATGATCTTCGGATGGATCGCCAAGCCGAACGCGATGGAAAATGCCCGCGGGGCTTCAGCTCCGAACCCCTGTCGCGGTCCGACCGGATAGAGCCCCAATTGTCGGGCCACATAGCCGCCGATCTCTTGTAGCTTGGCTCCCCCTCCGCAGACCCAACAGTGCGTCAAGCGGCTGCGCTCGTTTCCCTGATGGGCCTGCAAGGTGATGCGAAGCTCTTTCAGGATCGGCTCCAACAGCCCGTCCACTTGATCCACGGCCATTGTCCGTTTCCGACGTTCTGCGTCGGCGAAACTACAGGCGTACCGGACGGCCAGGGCATGCGTTAGATGGTTGCCGCCCCACAGAATCGTCCGGAGGACCATGGGGCGTCCTCCCTGTACGAGGCAAAGCGTCGTCTTTGACGCGCCGACGTTGATGATGGCCAGGTCTTGTGGGACGGCAGCTCCTTCTTCTTGAAGGAATTGAGTCACGGAGAAGAGAGCCATTGCGTCGACATTGATCGCCGAGGGCTCCACATCGGCTTGGGCCAGGAACCGGAGATGTTCCGCGACCTTGTCTCTCGGCGCGGCCGTGACCAGGACTTCCGAACCCTTACTCTCGCGGACGGCCCCTTCCGCCGTTTGCCCCGGCGGCAACACCAGACTTCCGACTGCAAGGTCTTCGATCGGCATGGGGACGAGATTCTCGACCTCAAAAGGGACGACTTGGGCGAGCTTGGTCGAATCCTTGAAGGGAAAGGACAGGGTTCTGACGAAAAGGTCCTGGCAAGGAATCGCGGTCACTAACCGGTCTGTGCCATAGAGTCCGTTCTGCCAGAGGAATCCACGCAGCGACTTCACACGTCGAGCCGGCTCGAGATCCTCGGGGCGGGAAAACGGCATGGGATGTTGGAAGTAATCGATCGTTTCGCGCCCGCTCAGGCGGCGACGGAAACGCACGGCCTTCAACCCCGTTTGTCCGATGTCCAGCCCGACACATTCGTTTACAATGGCCATGAATCCGGCTTCCGTAGTTGTTTCGTGTTTTCGGTTTCGGAGTTCACGTGCGAGTGAATAGCATCAGGTGAACTGAGACTGCAATAGACAACCCGCAATCTGAAATCTCAGCCCGTACTTTACAATGCAATCTTCGCCTGTGCCAAGGTTCCGACGATCTTGACGGTCATGGCCGTTCCTGGAGGCGGCGAGGGGAGGCCCAGTGTGCCGGCTTTCGAAGCGAATCCAGGGCCGGGGATGACCGTCACCGTGAGATTCAATTGGCTCTGTTGCAGCGGTTGCTGAATGGTGATGTAGCCTTCGCCCGTAAAGGAGCCGTCGATGCCGTCGCCCTTCAGTTGCGTCACGTCGCAGCGGAGGTCGCGGCATGCGAGTCCTGCCGAGACCTTGCTGAATGTGAGTGACAGGATTCGTCCGTTTCCAAGGGGAATCTGATCGACCACCAGATCCGTCACCTCGGCCGTCCACATGCCTTCCCCCTTCATCGTAGTGGCGGTCGTCTCGGCCCGAGTCGATCCGATGGGAAAAATCTCCGCTGAGTGTGCCGTGCGTGACGTAGCGGCGGAGGATTTTGGAAAGGTCCACATGCTGAACCTGCCCCTTGATCGTGACGGGGCTTGCCAAGGAAAGAGATGAGGCGGTGACGGTGCCTTTGGCGAGCCCTGTCGGGGAAGCGGTCTCGCTCAGCTTTGCGACGACGTTGAGTCCAAGCGTGCCGCCCAATGCTTTCATGACTCCAAGCTTGGCCTGCAACAGAGCCAATTGAAGCGGGGTCCAGTTCGGTTGCGACAAGGTGACGTTCCGCCATTCAAGGCCTAATGGAAGTCCCACGGTCCAATCGACAACTCGGATCTCCATGCCGGTGGCTCGTGAGAGTTCCGCAACCACTCGCGCCTGCAGCATGCCGTACGGAAAGGTCGCCATCAGGCACAACACCAAGATGGTGACTCCCGCGACCGTCCAAGCCAAGATCTCTCGCCATGCCTCAGGCCATTTGATGGTCATGATGCGCCGATCGCCACCCATTCCCGCACCGTCCAGGGGGCAGCATCGGGATATTGAAACGTCACTTCGATCAACAAGGCCTTGGGGAGTTTCGGGGCCGCCGGCCATTCGTCGATCCAGATCCGGTTCTGGTCGTCGTAATATCGGATATTGAAGGCCTGGACACGATCAGCCAGTTCCATTTGATCCAATGTCTCATTGGTATCGGTCAGCGTATAGAGGTTTCTGCGGACAAATCGAATCAGTCGGTCACGTTCACGTGTGTAGACCACGCGAACGGTCTCGCTTTCCTTGGCGGCCGATGTGCTCAATTCGTGACTCATCGCGAGGAACGCCAGGATGTCGGCCGGTTGCCCGTCCAGTGTCGCGTTCGTTCCCACCCAGGGGTACATGGTAGTGCGTTTGCTGAGGGAAATTTCCTCGGCCATGAGGCGCAAAATTCTCCTGATCGATTGTTCCTTCGCCGCATGCTCTCGTCCAGCCTCCACGGCATTCATCGTCATGACGAGCGAACCAAAGACCATGGCGCCGATCATGCCCAGCAAGGCCACGGCGACCAAGACCTCGACGAGCGTAAAGCCCGCTTCGGATTTAGAACGTGGCACGGCCGGCGAAGACATACGTGCTCACCTCTACCGCTTCTTCCAGTCCGCCCCGAAACCACGAGACCTTGATCCGAATCTCTCGAATCAGCTCCAGCGGAGTGGGTGCGATCGTACGCTTCCATTTGTACCCGACCGCTCTGGGGACTGCCTCCATGGTCAGTTGTGTTCCAAGCGGGATGTTCGGAAACTCTCCCGTGCTTTCCCCGATGGCATATTGCCCTACGAGCTCGGTTTCCAGGAGCTTCTCTTGAGCCAACAGCGTGGCGGCCGTCAGTTCGGACGCTCTCTCCTGGAGCTCCAGATCGAAATTTCTGAGTCCAAGGAGAATCGGGAGCGCGATGGCCAGCAAGGCGATGGCCAGCAGCACTTCGAGCAGCGTGAATCCGCCTTCATCGGATTTGGTTAGCTGTACATCTCCAGTCATCGCGAGCTACTGTTGAGTTGGAAACAACCCTCTCGGCAACCCTCCTGCTCCTGCTTGCTTGTTCGGCTTCAAGAGGAGTCGGACTCGGTCGGGGATGATCCGGTTCGGAGGAGGTTCGAGCCGTTCGTCGCTGACCCGAATCCCTCCCGTCAGTGAATCGACCGCCAGTCCCAAGAGATTATTCTTCGTATCCATCAGGTAGATTATGACCGGCTCAATCCGCCCGTTGGCGAAGAAGGAGATGTCGACACGCCCGGAAAAATGTTTGTCTTGCCCGATGGAGACTTCCGTCAATCGAATCGATTCAGGCAGCGAACGAGGCAACTTCCAGGCGGGATCGAGCGGAAGCCGTTCTTCTTTGCCCTCCACCGTCATCATCCAGTAGGTTCCCTGATCCAAGTCGAAGTAGAGCTTCAGGGGCTGTTGTCTTGTGGTCGCCAGTCCTTGAAAGGTTCGAAGGACACCGATGAGTTTCCGTCCGGTGGAGCTCAGGTCTTCGTCGAGGCTGAACCGAGGGAACACGACCACCACGACCACGGTCAGGAGAAATAGGACGATCAGCATTTCCAGGATGGTGAAGCCCGCTCTCTCCAATGACCTATGACCGGTGACCATTGACTCTCTATTCCTTATCGAGGTTCCAATTCGTGATATCGGCGTTCACGCCCTCACCGCCGACCTCGCCGTCCGTCCCGAGGGAGGTGATCTCATACTCCACTTTGTACTCTCCCTTTTGGACCGGGCTGAGGTACTTGTACGGATTGCCCCAAGGATCTTCCGGAAGCTTCGGGAGGTATCCTCCGATTTTCCATTTCTTCGGGACCACACCGACGGAAGGCTTTTCAATGAGCGCCTTGAGGGTCTGTTCCGTAGTGGGATAGACACCGTTATCCAATTTGTAGAGTTGCAGCGCTCCCTCGATATTTCGAATCTGGACTTTGGCCGCCGTGCGCTTGGCATCATCCGTCCTGCCCATGATGCGCGGGACGACCAGGGCCGCGAGAATGGCCAAGATGGCCACGACGACCATGATTTCGATGAATGTAAAGCCGGCGGAGTTTGCCGATGTCCGCCGGCTCAGGCAGGCGACGAAGCGAAGCAGTCGATTGCTTTCACCGATGTGTATGGTAGGCCGGCACTGCTTTTCCGGATCAGTCATCGTGAGTCCCCCCTTATCTCGTTTCACGCTCTTCCTCTACCGTGTTTCGGATCGTCTCCTTAGTGGACCATCTCTCCCATCTCGAAGATGGGTAACAGGATCGCGACGACGATGAAGAGGACGACGGCACCCATAGCAAGGATCATGATGGGCTCCATGAGCGAGGTCAAGCGGGCGATGACCCGCTCCACTTCGCCGTCGTATATCTGGCTCACCCGGCGCAACATCTCCTCCATTTCACCGCTTTTTTCACCGACGGCGATCATATGGGTGACGAGGGCTGGAAATTCGCCGCTCCGTTTTAACGGATCGGCGATCGTCTCCCCCTCGCGGATGTTCTGCCGTGCCGTTTCGACCGTTTCTTCAAGGACCCTATTGTTCATGACGCGCTTGGAGACATCCATCGCATCGAGCAATTGCACTCCGCTGGCCAACATCGTGGACAGGGTGCTGGTGAGTCTGGAAATCGACACCATCCGCGCGACGTCTCCGATCAATGGAGACTTTAGTATGAACCGGTCCGCCGTCATGCGACCGGCTCCGGTCCGGATGAAGCGCCGCGTCACATAGAGGCCTCCGAGCATGAACCCGACCAACACCATCCAATAGTCGGCAAAGAACTGGCTGACCGACATCAACGCCACCGTCGGCCATGGCAATGCTTGTTTCTGTTGAGCGAACACGAGCGTAATCTTGGGAACGACAAAGGTAATGAGGAAAAAGAGGATGACCGATCCGATCACGAGCATGATGATGGGGTAGAGCATCGCATTGATGACCTTGTTCTTCAGGGCGAGTTGTTTTTCCAAGAACTCTGCAAGGCGGAACAAGATCTGATCCAGCGCTCCACTGGCCTCGCCGGCTCGGACCATGTGAACATAGATGGGAGAAAAGTCCTTCTCGTACGTCCCCAAGACGGCACTCAACGCTTTCCCCCCGCGGATTTGTTCCCGGACATCGGCGAGGAGGGCCTTGATGGGTTTTTTCTCGGCTTGTTCCACCAAGACGCCGAGGGCTTCGACCAACGGGAGCCCGGCTACGAGCAGTGTCGCAAACTGTCTGGTCATCAGAGCCAGATCGGTTGAGCTGAGGGTGGTCGATCGGCCGATGGATCGCTCTGTGCGGCCGGTGGTTTTTTCTCGCGATCGACTCGGCGCTTGGCCCTGCTCGACGACATCGGTCGGATAGACCCCTTCTTTTCTCAGTTTGAGGCGAGCGACTTTGACGTTCTCCGCGTCGATGATCCCGGTCGCGGCTCCGCCGTCGTTCCGGTAGCCCTGGTATTGATAGACCGGCATGATCAGCAGACTCCGGACGTATCGGGTTTGGCCGACCAGCGCCGGACAGCCCAAGATCGAACCGACTGAGAGGGGAGGACAACGCGTCGGTGCCGCATTATTCGACTTCGATTTCCTGTTGAGTGATCCGCATGACTTCTTCCAGCGTGGTATGGCCTTGAATGACTCGCGCAGCCCCTTCCTGCTTCAATGTCACCATGCCCTTGGCGATGGCTGCCTGTCTGATAGCAGTGGAGTCGGCTTTGCTTCCGATGAGCCGTCGGATCTCGTCGTCCAGCACCATGAGCTCAAAAATACCGGTACGGCCTCGATAGCCGGTTTGGGAACAGGCCGCACAGCCGGCTCCTCGATAGAGGGTGGCGTCGGAACCAGGCGGGATGTCCAAGCGACTGAGTTCTTCTTCGCTCGGACGATAGGGACGCTTGCAGTCCGGACAGATCCGTCTCAACAATCGTTGGGCGAGAACGGCGACGACCGATGAGGCCACCAGAAAAGGCTCGATTCCCATATCGATCAGGCGGGTGGGTGCGCTGGCGGCATCGTTGGTATGCAGAGTGGAAAACACCAGATGTCCGGTGAGAGAGGCGTGAATGGCGATCTCCGCCGTTTCACGGTCGCGAATCTCGCCGATCATGATGACGTCCGGGTCTTGGCGGAGAATCGAGCGCAGCCCGGCGGCAAACGAGAGATTGATCTTCGGGTTCACTTGCATTTGCCCGATGCCGACCAGTTGGTATTCCACCGGATCTTCGACCGTGATGATGTTTTTGTCCGGCGCATTGATATGGCTCAAGGCGGCATAGAGGGTCGTGGTCTTGCCGCTTCCCGTCGGCCCGGTGACGAGAAGAATCCCGTGCGCGAGTTGGATCAGTTGATGGATCACGGCGAGCCGTTCTTTCGGAAAACCCATTTCCGAAAGATTCAGGAGGCGATTTTCTTTCTCCAGCAATCGCAACACGACTCGCTCGCCATGGGAGGTGGGCAAGACCGAGACCCGCAGGTCGACGTCTTTCCCGGAGGTCCTGATGCCGAACCGTCCGTCTTGCGGCAATCGCTTCTCGGCAATGTTGAGACCGGACATGATCTTCAAGCGCGCGATAATGCTTGCTTGTAGGTGTTTGGGCGGCGTGAGGACCGGGTAGAGCACGCCGTCGATACGATATCGGACCACCAGTCCACGCTCGAACGATTCGAAATGGATGTCGCTCGCCCGTTGCCGAACCGCCTGAAACAGCACCGAGTTGACCAGTCGAATGATCGGAGCCTCGTCGGTGGCATCCAACAAGTCTTGCGGCTCATCGAGTTCATGCGCGAGCTGGTCGAGACTCTGGTTGGCCGCGATGTCTTCCATCACCTGTTCCGCGCCGGCCGGGTTCGCGATTTCGTCGTAGGCCCGGTTTAAACAGGCAAGCAGCATGACACTGGTAGTCAAGACCGGTTTGACCGGCTTGCCCAACAGTAATCGAAGATCGTCAAGCGCGACGGTTTCCAGAGGATCGGTCGATGCGGTGAGAATGGCCCCTTCCTCGTATCGAAGCGGCAACACGCGGTATCGTCGGCAAAACGAGATGGGTACTTTTTTGATCAGCTCGTGGTCCACATGGGTGGTATCGAGATGGGGCATCCACGACATCTCAAATTGTTGAGCGAGAGCCTCCAGCAATTGCTCTTCCCGCAGTAAACGCAAATGCAGCAGGACCTCTCCCAGCAGGCCGCCTTTCTCCTGCTGGTAGGCCAAGGCCTCTTCCAGTTTTGCGTCCAAGAGGTTGAACTTTTCCCCGAGAATGCGTCCCAATAGAGGGCGACGAACAGTAGGACCGGACTGATCGTTGTCGAGTTGTTCGGACAATTGGCCCCGACCTCTCAAGAATAGAGATGAGCGCCATCATAGTCGCTTCCCTCATGCGCTTCCATCTCGGTCGTAAAGATACTCTCCCTTCCGACGGCCTGGCAAGGACACCTCGAATTCTGAACGCAAAAGCGAACCCTGGTGAGGCCTAGACCCTGAGTATTCCTCGCCATCAACCCGCTATTGCAGGAGTCGATTCGTCGGTCGTCGAGAGGGGAGTGGCTCAAGCGATCATGGAAATTGTGGGGGAGAGTACTCAGCGAAGCTCGTACGTGATCGTAGATCGCTGATTATTGCGGAGCACGTCGAGCTTGACGGTCTGTTCATTTTTCAGTTGTTGCAGTAAATTCAACATGGTACTGGGATCGCGAATGTCGACGCCGTTGACGCGCTGCAACACATCTCCTGTCTGGACCCCGATTTTTTCATAGAAACTGGTTCGGGGCGATGTAGTCCAGGCGAAACCCGTTGATGGCTCCGTTCACCATATGAGGCGCGGCTCTGGCCTGAGATAAGAGTTTCGGCAGATCGCTCATGGCCTGCTCCACCTCACGGCGGTCGATGACTTTTCGTAGAGGAACGCCGGTTGTCTGTGTCTGGGTAGCAGCAGCCGCAGTACCAGCGGAACCGCCTGGAACCGCTTGGCTTTCCGACTGCGCCAGCTCCAATAATTCCTCTAGGTTGCCCTGGCGAACCAGGATGCCGTTCCGCCGAATCTCACTCACTTCTCCCAGATCGAGAACTTGGTTATGGACGCGATACAACGTCTGCTGCTTAGAGGCCAGCTCTTCGACGATCGCAAACATGCCGCGCTGATCGCCCAGCACGACACCGATCAAGCGAATCCTGGCCGCCAAGCCGAGCGAAGCTCGAACCGGGGCGCCGGAGGGTCCTCCTCCTCCTCGTCTATCAGAGTTCGTGAGTCCATCCTGAGGCGCCGCAGGGAGGGGAAAGAGACCGCTGGAACGTACATCCTCCGCTGCTTGGGTCGGTGAATAGGAGGCGGGCAACGAGGAGCCCCTTGATCGATCATCGCCGGAACTCACCGGATGCGAAGGGATCACATACAATGCCTCGGCGACAAAGGCATTGATGGAGTGGGCGATCAAGAGCGCGCACACGACCAGACAGAGGAATAGGCCGATGCGGCGCACTCGTTGTGGAGGAATTGCTGCCACGATATTGCCTCTGGTTCTATCGGCCCCATCCTACATGGCTCATATCGTTGGTCGCAAGAATCTTTCATCAACGGTCTTTTGCATAGAGGAGTAGACAAACGAACTCAAGCACGCAATAATCCGTTCCTTGCCAAGGAGGTTTCCGAGTGAAGAAAGCACTGATTACAGGGATTACGGGCCAAGACGGGTCGTACTTGTCGGAGCTTCTAATCGGGAAGGGATACGAAGTCTACGGCATCATCCGCCGTTCCAGTTCCTTCAATACAGGTCGTATCGATCCGATCTATGAAGATCCGCATGTGCCCCATCGGCGTCTCCACCTGGTCTACGGCGATCTCAATGACGCCAGTTCCTTGAATCGGATTTTGCGCACCGTCCAGCCGGATGAAATCTATAATCTTGGCGCCCAGAGTCATGTCCGGGTCAGTTTCGATATTCCTGAATACACCGGTGAGATCACCGGATTAGGCACCATTCGGCTGCTTGAAGCCATCCGGGAATCCGGGCTCAAACCCAAGTTTTATCAGGCGTCGTCCAGCGAAATGTTCGGCAAGGTGCTGGAGGTGCCGCAGAAGGAAACGACTCCCTTCTATCCGAGGAGCCCGTACGGAGCGGCAAAAGTCTATGCGTACTGGATTACGGTGAACTATCGCGAGGCCTATGGCCTTTTTGCCTGTAACGGTATCCTGTTCAACCATGAATCGCCGCGTCGAGGGGAAACTTTCGTGACGCGGAAAATCACCAAGGCCGCCGCCCGCATCAAACTGGGCGTCCAACAAGATTTGTTTCTGGGGAATCTGGAAGCCAAGCGCGACTGGGGGTATGCCGGCGACTATGTCGAAGCCATGTGGATGATGCTGCAAACTCCGACGCCGGAGGATTATGTCATCGCGACGGGCGACACGCACAGTGTGAAGGAAATGCTGGAGTTGACGTTCGACCGGCTGCAATTGGACTGGAAGAAGCATGTGAAGATCGATGCCAAGTACTACCGTCCGACAGAAGTCGATTTGCTCATCGGAGATGCCGCCAAAGCCAAGAAGCAACTCGGTTGGCAGCCCAAAGTACGGTTCGAAGAGCTGGTCGCTATGATGGTGGATGCCGACTTGGCTGCGGAACGGGAACGGTTGGAAGGAGTGCGGAAGGTGAAAGGTTAGTTAGAGGATGGAGTTAGATGTTGGAGGGGAGGCTGTAAGCAACAATGTCATTTTGGGAAAATCGACGCGTCGTCGTGACCGGTGGTGCCGGGTTTTTGGGGTCGTTCGTAGTGGACCAGTTACGAGCGAAAGGATGCCGGCAGATCGTGGTGCCACGAAGCCAAGACTATGATCTGGTGCAGATGGACGCGGTGAAGCAATTGTATAGCGATGCGACGCCGGATCTGGTGATTCATCTCGCGGCGCGTGTTGGGGGAATTGGGGCCAACCAGGCCAACCCCGGTCGGTTTTTCTATGACAATCTGATGATGGGTACACAGCTCATTGAGGTCGGCCGCCAACGGGAGCTGAAAAAGTTCGTCGCAACTGGAACCATTTGCGCCTATCCCAAATTCGCGCCCATTCCATTCAAAGAAGACGACATCTGGAACGGATACCCCGAGGAAACCAATGCGCCCTATGGGCTGGCGAAGAAAATGATGTTGGCGCAGTCGCAGGCCTATCGGCAACAATATGGATTTCATTCGATTGTCTTGTTTCCCGTCAACCTCTATGGGCCGCGCGACAACTTCGATTTGGAAACGTCGCACGTCATTCCAGCACTCATCAGGAAATGCGTGGCGGCGAAGGAAGCCGGACAAGCGGCGATTACTCTTTGGGGAGATGGATCGCCGACGCGAGAATTCTTGTACGTCGAGGATGCTGCCGAAGGCATTCTGCTTGCGGCTGAACAGTATGATGGGAACCTACCCGTCAATCTGGGAACAGGTGAAGAGGTTGCGATTCGTAATCTCGCCGGATTGATCGCGACTGAAGTTGGATTTACCGGGAGGATTCAGTGGAATACCACCAAGCCGAACGGCCAGCCGCGCCGATGCCTCGATGTCAGCCGAGCGAAGCAGCTCTTCGGCTTTCAAGCTCGACATCGCTTGCGCGACGGGTTAACGAAAACTGTCCAGTGGTTTCAAGCCAACCGACAGGCGATACGGGAAGTGCGCTTCTAGACCTCTCTCCCAAGTCTGCTAATACTCGTGCGGATGGACCGATATCGGCCTTGCTGCCCATGACGCTCGTCAAAAACTGTAATCATTGAACGAGACTCCAAGTCAGCTACAATAGGCGGAGACTGCAAAGTTGAATCGACCTACAGAGTGAGGTGCTGAGTGAAGCGTATCGATATCATTGCTGGGGCGCGGCCAAATTTCATGAAAATCGCGCCGATCATTGAAGCGCTAAAAGCAGCTGAACGCCGTGGTGGGCAGCTACGGTACCGGTTGATTCATACCGGCCAGCATTATGATCGCACGATGTCCGGCAGTTTCTTCGAGGAACTCGGGATCCCTGATCCGGACATCAATCTCGAGGTGGGGTCCGGCACTCAAGCCGAACAAACCGCCGGTATTATGGTCGGGTATGAAAAAGTCTTGCTGAAGGATAAGACCGACCTGTGCTTGGTCGTCGGTGACGTCACGTCCACGATGGCCTGCTCCATCGCGGCGCGAAAACTGGGTGTGCCTGTTGCCCATGTGGAAGGCGGCATTCGGTCCGGCGATTGGACGATGCCGGAGGAAATCAACCGGGTAGTGACCGACTCCATCACCAACTGGTTTTTTACAACGAGTGAAACGGCCAATGACAATTTGCGCCGCGCCGGTGTCACCGACGACCGGATCTTTTTTGTCGGCAATACCATGATCGACACGTTGCTCAAGAACGTGCCGCGTTTGCGACCTCCGGCTTATTGGCACTCCCTCAAGCTCGAACCTGGACGATTTTTTGTCGTGACGCTCCATCGGCCGGCAAACGTCGATGGAGAGCAGCAGCTCTTGTCGTTGCTCCGCGCCATCGCCGAAGGCACCAAAGGACTGCCGGTGGTTTTTCCCGTGCATCCACGGACCGCGAAGAATCTCAGAGAACTCGACCGTGCGACGCCGCAGCTTCACTATGTCGATCCGCTAGGCTATCTAGAATTCAACTACCTCGTTAAACATGCCAAAGGAGTGATTACCGATTCGGGCGGGATCACGGAGGAGACGACCGTGCTCGGAGTGCCCTGCCTGACTCTTCGCAATAACACCGAGCGGCCGGAGACGATTACGATTGGCACCAACGAACTGATCGGGACTGATCCAAGCAAACTTTCTTCCGCACTCGCGCGATTGATGGAAGGGAAGTGGAAAAAGGGCTCAATTCCTCCACTATGGGATGGCAAGGCGGCGGAGCGGATTGTTGAGCATCTGGAACGAGTGCTGGCGAGAAATGCAGAATTCTCCGACGGTATCGCCTGAATGACCCATAGGCAATATCTCCGCCAGGCGAACGAATGATGAGCAAGGGGTGATGGTGAGACCCCGCATGCTTCATGCGGTACATTCGGAGAGACTCCTATTTGATTTGTGGCCTCATCGAGTCTATATTGTAGCCTCATTCTGGTGAGGAGGAGAGCCAATGCCACAGGTCGGCATCCGCGAACTCAAGGATCGATTGAGCGGCTATTTGAAGCGGGTCCAGGGCGGCGAGGAAATCGTCGTGACTGAGCGAGGCCGGTCTGTGGCGCGAATAGTTCCGGTAAAACCTGCAAGCCTCAAGCGGGCTCTTAAGCCGATGCTTCGTGAGGGATCTGTGCGCTGGAGCGGGGGGAAGCCGCGTGGAGCGAGCCGGCGACCGATGATCCGTGGGCGAACGCTGGCTGACCAGGTGAAGGAAGATCGTCGATGATGCTGTATTTGGATACGAGCGCGTTGGTGAAGCTCTATGTGGATGAGCCGCTGTCACAAGAACTCTCTGCCGCCGTGGATGAGGCCGAGGCGGTCGCCACGTCCTTGCTTGCCTACACTGAAGCCATGGCGGCATTCGCCCGAGCGCGCCGGGAGGCGCGGCTCTCTCCTCATGGGTACCGTCACATCGTCGATGCGTTCGAAGAGGACTGGCCCCGCTATATAGCCGTCGAGGTTACGGATCGGCTCGTGAAAAATGCCGGTCATTTAGCGGCATCCCGCGCATTGCGTGGTTATGATGCACTGCATTTGGCATCGGCATTGAGCTTGCGCGAGCGTGTTCCTTCATCAGTGATGTTTGTGGCGTTTGACCGGAAGTTGAACGTCGCGGCGAAGCGGGAAGCGCTTCGTATTCATCCTCTCGGAGCATGAGGCGCCGACTGGGTCTGTCGCCGGTTCAACATAGAGGGAACACGAGGGGTGTTATGAGCGCTGCGGCGAAGATCGTTGACCCTCGCGTCATGACTATTAAAGTCACGGACGATGAGATCATTGCGCATTTGATGGATGGACGGACGATCAGCGTGCCCTCGGTCTGGTCATGGCGCTTAGCGGACGCCACCGGGGAGCAGCGACAACATTGGGATCTCCTGGGCGACGGAGAGGGTGTGCGCTGGCCCGACATTGACGAAGATATCAGCGTGGAAGGCATGCTGCACGGGATGCCTGCCCGTCGTCTCAGAGGACATGCTCGGGCTCGCGAATGGCAACCTTGTGAAGTTGTCTTGCTCCCGTTTCCTTTCAGTGATCTGAGCTCGACGAAGCGTCGTGATATTGTCGCACTGGCAATCACGTCCCGCTCAGGTCACCCGGCGGGCCTGGCGCTTGAACCGGGCGATTTTGAGCTCGGCTCGCTTCCCAAGTCGAGTTGGGTGCGATGCGATCAGTTGCATACGTTTGATCAGTCCTCGATTCTCGGTCGCATTGGTAAGCTGACTCCCGAGGCGTATGAACGCGTGCTGAAAACTGTGTGCTCGGGGCTTGGCTGCATCGGAGGCTCTTGACGAGTATACCTTCTCCATAACCTCAGATGTGCGCACGAGATGTTCTGCAGGATCTCTTCGTAAGGTGCGTATCAATACGATTAAAACAGTTCCATCCTCAGCTTCAAGCAGGTGCTCTCATATCAGTCGATCTCCAGTGCGCCAAGGCGCGCGTCTTGCCGTTGGAAAGACTGTTGCCCCACATCGTGAGTTCATGCTGAGGCTACGGACAGACGGAGACCTTGCGCTGCTCTGTTCATTACGATAAAGTAAGGATGTAATTTTAATGTAAGGAGGAGTGATGTCTACCTCAACGTTGACCAGTAAGGGGCAAACCACCATTCCAAAGGATGTGCGCAAACGACTTAATCTTCACCCAGGGGATCGTTTGGAGTTTGTTATTGATGAAGACGGTCGGGTTCTCGTGTTGCCGGCGAGTGTCGACGTATCGGAACTTGCCGGCATGCTCAAACGACCGGCAAAACCGGTCACTGTCATGGAGATGAATCAAGCCATTCGCAAGCGGGGGAAGCGGCGATGATCGGGATCGACACAAATGTGCTCGTCCGGCATTTGGTGCAAGATGACCCTCGCCAGTCACGCGTGGCAACACAGGTTATCACGAAGCAATGCACGCGGGAGGCCCCGGGGTTTATCAACCGCATCGTGCTCTGTGAACTCGTGTGGGTGCTGGAAAGCGCCTATGGGTATTCGAAAGAAACCATTGTGAATGTGCTCGATAAGCTCCTGCGAACGAGCCAGCTCAAGATCGAAGATGCGCAGTCGGCGTGGATCTCCTTTCGCATGTATCAAAAGGGAAAGGCGGACTTTTCGGATTGCCTGCTGGGATCAACCAATCGATCGAGCGGCTGTGATTCGACTGTCACGTTCGATCAAGCCGCGAGCAAGCTTGATGGGTTTCAGCTGTTGTAGTAGCCCGACATTGACGAAGATATCAGCGTAGAAGCATGTTGCATGGGATGCCTGCTCGTCGCGAATGACAAGCTTAAAGAAAAGTTGCATAATTTTGCACGATGAGTGCATATTATCCTCATGTGGATTGCAAGACAGGTTCAGCCGCTCATTCGGCGCATGGCGAGGCAGTTTCCCGCTGTGCTCATCACTGGTGCAAGACAGACCGGTAAGACCTCGCTGCTGCGACATCTTTATCCTGGTGCATCCTACCTGACTCTTGACCTCCCGGCGAACGCGGAGGCCGCGCGCACCGCGCCCGACGAGTTGCTCCGGGCCTATCCGCCACCGGTGATCATCGACGAAATTCAGTACGCCCCATCGCTTTTGCGGCATCTCAAGGTTCGGATCGACCAGAATCGCTCGCCGGGGCGATTTTTGTTGACGGGCTCGCAGGTGTTTCCGCTGATGCAAGGCGTCTCAGAGAGTTTAGCGGGGCGCTGCGCTGTCCTGAACCTACACACGCTCGCCAGAACTGAGTTGCTTGCTGCAGGGATCGCGCTCGAAGAGCCGCAGTACATGTTTCTCGGGGGATATCCTGAACTGCACCTTGGGATCGATCACGATCTGTGGTTTCCCGCGTATGTGGCCACCTATTTGGAACGAGACGTGCGCAATGTGCTGCGGGTCGCCGATCTTCCGGAGGTCAATCGCTTTCTGCGCGCGTGCGCATTACGGACTTCCCAAATGGTGAATTACTCGGATCTTGCACGGGATACGGGCATCGCCCCGAATACTGCGCGCAAATGGACAGGACTGCTCCAAACATCCGGCGTGCTGGCCATGATCGAACCGTATTTCGGCAATCGAACCAAACGGTTGATTAAAGCCCCGAAGCTTGCCTGTCCTTGACACGGGCCTTGCGGCATTTCTCGCCGGATATCGTTCCGCGCGCGAGCTGACGGAGTCCATGCTCGTCGGAACCTTCTGGGAATCGCATGTCTTCGGTCAAATCCTTCGTCAAGCGGCGAACCGTGCCGAG
This sequence comes from uncultured Nitrospiraceae bacterium, assembly GCA_963849655.1. Taxonomy (GTDB): domain Bacteria; phylum Nitrospirota; class Nitrospiria; order Nitrospirales; family Nitrospiraceae; genus Nitrospira_D. Next base: position 4,019 of record CAWKJK010000007.1, on the reverse strand, counting down.
ACCGCACCCATCGGCTACTGGCGCACCGCCGGAGGGTCGGAGGTGGATATGGTAATTGAGCGCGCCGGCGCGCTCACCGCCATCGAATGCAAATGGACGGAGCATCCGAGGCCTGCGGATGCGGATCGATTGAAGACCCTGGAGGCTGCCGAACCAGGACGAGTGAAACAGAAAATGATTGTGTGCCGCACGAAGGTCCCCTTCCGGCTGCCCGATGGAACGTGGGTCAGTGAATACCTCCGATGCTCTGAAACGGTTGGCTTCAGACATGATGAGAGAGGCATTCCACTGAAGATCGGTGGCCAAGACTGCAGGCGGAACGGATCGTGGCGCGCATCTGGAAATGTATTCGTCTGACGACGACAAAGCGCGGGGTAAGACAAAGACCCTGAGTCCTCGATGCGCTATCCAGCGTCACCCGTCGGCATGACAAATCTCTTATCGAACGGGATCGGCATGTTGACCACCGACACTGCGCCTGAGATCATGTGTGCCGATCAAGGAAGGGACGTTTTGTGAAAAGAGCAGAAGCAACCGCCGAGATATTCTTAACGGCATTTCGGTACCTGCCGAAGTCCGACCGCAGCGTGATTCTCCACGACTCTTGCTGACCCTGCGCTGAAGGATGATCTCATTTGATGTCGCCGCATGGTATCAGCGCCGGACCGAACGGGCCGTTCCTTATCAGCAAGTACGAGCCCGCCTGGCAAAGGCCGGCCGTCTGTTGGCTCCCCTCGCCATCAAACCGTCGGCGAGTCGGGAGCTGACTACTCCCCCGGCACAAGCCAAAATGCTGCGTTGTTCACAACTTTGCTGAGGTGAAATCCTAACCGTATTAATTCCTCAAGAAGCGGCTTCACCGCAGGAACATACCCTCCATGCTTAGCCCTGAGGGGGACGCCCTGCCGTTCCCGTCAAGCGGATATTCCGCTGTCTCGCGATCTCCCGTGGATAGCGATAATACCATGATCACCAACTGCCGGGTGTTTGAAGGGCCAGGGCCAAGACGTGCTGCTTCACCGGTGCCCAGATCGAGTCATCGCGGGAGTGCATCCTCGGTGCGAACGCGATGGACTTTGATCCAATTGTATTGCGCAAGGTCAGGAACGTTTTCCCCTTGGTCATGTCCAGTACGCAACTCGGTGACCACGGCTTCCGGCACCAGGATGTGCTGATACAGATTCATGGCGCAGGGAGAGATGTTGAAGTCGATGGAGATAAAAGAGCGGGGAGGTATCGCAGATGACCTGTTCAGGCATGACGGAGGTCCTGCCTCAGTTCCTCCTCTGTTTCATCGAAAAGAGAAACGCCATAACGGGCCAGCGTCTGAAGGAAACTGACCCACGGCATGCCCGCGAGTTCCGCGGCTCGCCCCGAAGACAGCTTGCCCAGTTCAAACAGTTTCGCCGCAGCCGCCATCCTGATTTCCGGGAACATTCCTCCGGCGTTTCCTTCAACGCCGCCAGCACCGCATCGGGCATCTCAATGGAAATTGTCTTCATCGACCACCTCACGTCCCTTGCTCACATATGGATCACGCACAATGTCACAGTGGCAAGCCGGAACTGGTCGGTCAAGTTACCTGCAAGCTTGCACACCAACCAGATGGTTCTCACGTGATGATGGCAGGCCACTGGACGAAGGATGATCCCCTATGAGCCGGCAAGGCAGCGGCGAGGATTGTGGAGTGTTGGATCGGCTGTTGATCTGGAACTCCACGGCTTCATCCATCCTCCGTAAGCAAACTGCTGCGGAGAGACAGGCCGCACGAAGGTCCCCTTCCGGCTGCCCGATGGAACGTGGGTGGTGAATACCCCGATGCGTTGAAACGGTTGGCTTCAGCATGATGCTGGCGCGATCCCGCCGAATAAATAGCTTCTACATCCCTCTCCGCTTGCCTTCGAGCGCCTCCGTGCATACCTCTACCTCCGGTAGCTCTCACAACCGACAGGTGCGTCACTGGCCCACCTTGCCGCAGTTAGTGGGCTGAAATGCGACGTTATCTTAAAGTCGTAGATTCGTTGCAGGCATTCAGATACTTCTCTGATCTACTTCCGATCGTCATAAAACGCGTTTGAATTTTGCGTATACGGCCAGCAGGTGTAGCTTTAGAAGCGGTCCTAATAATAACGACACGAATGAAATCTTTGAGAGGCCATGGACATACTACATCTCAATTTGGAGAAAGGAAGGCTTATGTCACATCAGTCAAGCGATGCACCACACTGCATAAACGGCACACTCACACGTCGCAACTTTCTGAGGTGCTCGATAGCTGGGATAGCAAGCCTTGCCATCAGCTCGCTCATCCTCAGGCCTTGCCCTGTACAAGCCATCCAAACCCCAACAGGTTTCCGTGTCAGTCTCCTTCCGCCATTGTACTGCATTGCTTATATCAATCCGGACCTTCCCAGTCAAGCCAATCAGGAGGCCATTATTGCACGGTATCCGCTCACTTTAGTTCCGCAGGATATGCGTACTACGCACATTAAATGGAGAGATCGCATCAAACATCTAAATCCAAACATATTGATGCTAGGTTACCAGCAAGTGATTACAGAGACTGCCATTCCTGGCCCTGGCCATGAGGTCATGCAAAGAGTGAAGGATGCATGGTGTGTGTATCCAGATGGGCGTACTCCCGTGATCAAAATGGCAAGAAAATTTCGACTTTTTGATCCACGCAAAGTTGAGTGGCAAGAGGCGTTTTTGGAAGCCTGTCGAACCACATTGCAAAGTTATCCTTATAATGGGCTTTTCCTCGACAACTGCACCGTGTTTGAAAAGGCGAACCCTTTGCCTGCTGTCAAGGCAGAGATGCGACAGGCCTTGCAGAACGTTCTTATGCGACTTCGGCAGGAGTACCCACGCGTCCTCCTCATTGGAAACTCCGGTCACAATTGGCGCGGACTGAATGGGGAGATGAACGAGGGCCGTCTGTCACGTATCACTGAGCTAGCTCCGTTTGAAGGCCACGTAAAGCCGGCCATGGACATGTATCAATCTCGGCTTCGTCATCCAAATGATATTGAAACGGTACAAAAGGAAATGGTTCTTGCGCATGCGCGTGGGGGACTCTATGGCGCATCTGTCACGTATCAGCGCGTACTCTGGTTTGATTTGTTCGACGAAGTCATGGCAGGTTATAAAACATAGAAGATTGGTGTTTTTACATCTGACTAACGCCGATTCTCAAAAAGACTTTTGTCGGAGGGAATGACTGGAGGGTGGGTTGCCGAATGCTTGAAGCATGGGTTTATGAGATTCGTAGCTCAGAGTTTAGAGTTTATAGTGCGCAGAGCTGTAGGTGGTCGGGCTAAGTTGGGTTTGATGTCGCGTCCGCCGACCGATGCGGGAAGTTCTCCGCCGAGTAGTTCATAGCCCACTCGCCTTAACCTTAGAACGCCTCTGTGCCATCCTCGAGGTATAAACAACAGGTGTGGAAATAGGAAGAGGGCGGTGGCAACCTTTCGGGTGACCAAACCCCGCCGGGGGAATCCCGGCCATGAAAGGAGACACCGCCATGCAGAAGCAGATCACAGCAGTTGAGGCCAGGTCAAGCCGCGAGTGGTGGGACCACCTGAAGACATTTGTGCGCGACCACATTCAGCAGTTTGTCCAGCGGCTGTTCATGGAAGAGGTCACGCTGCGGCTGGGTCGCGCGAAGTCGGCGCGGCGGGCTGCCGTGGATCTACGCCGGCGGGGTACCGCAACGGGTATGAGGAACCCGCGGAAGCTGGCGTTGACCTGCGGGACGATCACGGTGCAGCGACCGCGCGTACGCGGGCTGATGGAACGGTTCGTCAGTCGACTCCTCCCGCTGTTCAAGCGACGCACCAAGGAAGTCGGCGAGTTGTTGCCCCAGTTGTACCTGCATGGGCTCGCACTCGGGGATTTCGAACTCGCGCTACAGGGGGCTGTTGGGCGAGGGGGCCCCGTTGTCGCCCGCCTCGCTCCAGCGGGCTGAAGGCGCAGTGGCAGGAGGAGTATGCTACGTGGAAGCGGCGGCGGCTCGATGG
>CAWKJK010000006.1:0-16526 GCA_963849655.1 uncultured Nitrospiraceae bacterium | reverse complement strand
AGAAAAATTCTCTATTTTGAGAGTTATGTGTGTGTGGATCCGGGCTCAACCGATCTGACGGAGAAAGAGTTGGTGCCGGAGGATAAGCTGCGTACCCTTGTTTCCGAGTTCGGTTCGAGCGGGTTTAAGGTCGGAATCGGCGCAGAGGCCATCCGCGACTTACTGAGGAAGATCGATATCAATGCGCTGTGGGATGAATTGCAGGTCAAAGCAAAAGCGTCGACCTCGGCAGCCATGAAGAAGAAGTACGCCAAGCGTTTGAAAGTGCTGGAGGCGTTCCGCAAATCCGGGAATAAACCGGAGTGGATGATCATGGATGTCATTCCGGTCCTGCCGCCGGAGTTGCGTCCCCTGGTTCCGCTCGATGGAGGACGGTTTGCCACGTCTGATTTGAACGACCTCTACCGTCGCGTGATCAATCGAAATAATCGGCTGAAACGATTGATGGAGCTGAAGGCGCCCGGCGTCATCATCAGGAACGAGATGCGGATGTTGCAGGAAGCCGTGGATGCGCTCTTCGACAACGGTCGTCGCGGGCGCGCGATTCGTGGCCCGAACAAGCGTCCGCTGAAATCATTGAGCGACATGCTGAAGGGAAAGCAGGGACGGTTCCGGCAGAACCTGCTCGGGAAGCGTGTCGATTATTCCGGTCGTACCGTGATCGTCGTCGGTCCGGAGTTGCGCCTCCATCAGTGCGGGTTGCCGAAGAAAATGGCGCTGGAATTGTTCAAGCCGTTCATCTTCCACAAGCTGGAAGCCAGAGGGGCGGCCACCACCATTAAGAGCGCCAAACGACTGGTCGAAAAAGAACGGCCTGAAGTCTGGGATGTCCTCGATGAAGTGATTCGAGAGCATCCGGTCTTGCTGAATCGAGCCCCGACGCTCCATCGGTTGGGCATCCAGGCATTCGATCCTGTGTTGGTGGAGGGCAAGGCCATCCGATTGCACCCGCTCGTCTGCGCGGCGTTCAACGCGGACTTCGACGGGGATCAGATGGCGGTGCACGTCCCGTTGTCCGTGGAAGCGCAGGTTGAAGCGCGAGTGCTCATGATGTCCATCAACAACATTCTCTCTCCGGCCAACGGAAAGCCGATCGCGGTGCCGTCGCAGGACATGGTGTTGGGCTGTTATTGGTTGACGAAAGAGCGGCTAGGCGTCAAGGGCGAGGGGAAGGTGTTTGGGTCTCCCGAAGAAGTCCGGATTGCCTTTGATGCGAGAGAAGTGGAAGAGCATGCGCGGATCAAGGTGCGCCTCGCCGGTTCACTGGTGCAGACGACTGTTGGTCGTGTCCTGCTGTCCGAAATCCTTCCTCCGAGCTTGCCGTTCGCCAATGCGAACAAGCTCATGACCAAAAAGGAGATGACGAAACTCATCGATGCCGTGTATCGACAGACCGGTCATCGAGACACAGTCGAGTTTCTGGATAAGATCAAGGACATCGGTTTTGCCTATGCGACCAGAGCCGGCTTGTCGATCTGCATCGACAACATGCACATCCCGAGTAAAAAGGAAGACTTCATCGGGAAAGCCCAGCGCGAAGTGAACGAGATCGAGAAACAGTATTCAGAGGGTTTGATCACGAACGGCGAACGGTACAACAAGGTGATCGACATTTGGGCGCACGTCACTGAGCAGGTTGCCAACGAGATGATGAAGGAGCTCGGCGCCGGCGGTGATCCAGCGAAGGCTGAATCGTTCAACCCGATCTTCATGATGGCCGATTCCGGCGCCCGTGGGAGTTCGCAACAGATTCGGCAGTTGGGCGGCATGCGCGGGCTGATGGCCAAACCGTCCGGTGAGATCATTGAAACCCCGATTACCGCTAACTTCCGTGAAGGGTTGACGGTGTTGCAGTACTTCATCTCCACCCACGGTGCTCGTAAGGGTCTTGCTGACACCGCGCTGAAAACCGCCAATTCAGGGTATCTCACTCGGCGATTGGTCGATATCGCTCAGGACGTCATTATTAACGAGATCGATTGTGGAACGCGCGACGGCATTATCGTCAGCGCCTTAGTCGAAGGCGGTGAAATTATCCAGCCGTTGGAGGAGCGGGTCCTCGGTCGTTTGGCGGCAGAGGATATTCGTGACCCCGTCACGGGGGAAATCATCGTGTCTTGGAATGAAGAAATCAATGAAGAGTTAACGAAGTCGATCGTTGAGGCCGGAGTCGACCGTGTGAAGATCCGGTCCGTGCTGACCTGTCAATCACCGCGTGGTGTCTGTCGTGCCTGCTACGGCCGCGATTTGGCACGAGGGCGTCTGGTGGAAAAAGGTGAACCGGTCGGTGTCATCGCGGCGCAATCAATCGGCGAGCCCGGCACACAGCTGACGATGCGCACCTTTCACATCGGCGGTACGGCCAGTAAGGTCGTCGAGCAGACGGTGCTTGAGGCGAAGCATGCCGGGCGAATTAAGTTCATGAGTTTCGATGCCAAAAAGAACGCCGATATTCACAACGGCGGTATTGCGGTACGGAATAAAGATGGTGAATGGGTCGTGATGAATCGCAATACGAAGATTGCGATTGTCGACGACAGTGGACGAGAACGTGAGAAGTACCCTGTGGTGTATGGGGCCAAGATCAAGATTAAAGACGGCGATCCGGTGGTCGTCGGCCAGAAATTGGTCGAGTGGGATCCGTACTCCTTGACTATTTTGACGGAGGTCGGTGGGAAAGTGGCGTACGGTGATATTGTCGAAGGCGTCACGATGAAGGACGAGTTTGATGAAGTGACCGGCTTGTCGCGCAAGGTCATCATTGAACATACCGGTCAGACGCTCCGCCCCCGCGTGTCGATTAAAGATGAAAGCGGCAAGACGGCTAAAGTGACCGGCGGATCCAATGCCGTGGCTAGGTACTTATTGCCGGTCGGGGCCCATATCTTCGTCGAAAAAGGGGCCATGGTGCTATCCTGGTGATGTCTTGGCAAAGATTCCTCGTGAAACGACGAAGACGAAAGACATTACAGGAGGTCTCCCTCGCGTGGTGGAGCTGTTCGAGGCGAGGAAGCCGAAAGAGCAGGCGGTCATCACCGAGATCGACGGAGAAGTCTCCTACGGCGGTTTCGTCAAAGGCCAGCGCAAAGTTCTTGTCGACAATAAGATGGGCGATGTGAAGGAATACTTTATTCCCAAGGGCAAGCACGTCAACGTCCATGAAGGTGACTGGGTACGGGCTGGGGAACCGTTGATGGATGGATCGGCGAATCCACATGACATCCTTGATGTGCTGGGTCCGAATGAGTTGCAGAAGTACCTTGTGGATGAAGTCCAAGATGTGTATCGATTGCAAGGAGTTTCGATTAACGACAAACACATCGAGATCATCGTGCGGCAAATGTTGCGGAAGGTGCGGGTCGAAGATCCGGGAGACACTCAGTTTTTGCCGGGCAGTCAAGTCAGCAAGAGCGTCTTCGAAAAAGAAAACGAACGGGTACTCGCCAACGATGGGAAGCCGGCCTTGGGCAAGCCCGTCCTGCTCGGGATTACCAAGGCGGCCCTCACGACAGACAGCTTTATTTCTGCGGCATCGTTCCAGGAAACTACCCGCGTTCTCACCGAAGCAGCGATCAATGGACGCGAGGACAATTTGTTGGGCTTGAAAGAAAACGTCATTGTAGGCCGATTGATTCCCGCGGGGTCAGGGTTTGAAGAGTACAGGGATACGTTCGTCATTAGTGAAAAATCGGAGGCGACACCCGTAGGTGTTACACCTGCTGCGCCATCTGATGCAGCTGTCCCGGCGGTTTCCGGAGAAGCTGCTCGGTCTTAGTAGACGGCGGAATGCCGCCCACTTGACAGTGAGCGGTTACGTCACTATAATCCCGCGGCTCTGCACTTGACGGTTAGTGCTTGTTTCTTTTGAAAGGGTTTGAACGCGATGCCGACGATCAATCAACTGGTCCGAAAGGGACGGATCTTTGTAAAAGCAAAGACGAAGAGTCCTGCCCTCAAGTCGTGTCCGCAGAAGAGAGGGGTTTGTCTTCGCGTGTACACGACGACACCGAAGAAACCGAATTCGGCATTACGGAAAGTTGCGCGTGTGCGTCTCACGAACGGTATGGAGGTGACAACCTATATACCCGGCGTGGGGCACAATCTGCAGGAGCACTCGATCGTGCTTGTGCGCGGGGGTCGCGTCAAGGACCTTCCTGGTGTTCGATACCATTTAGTCCGCGGTGCTTTAGACGCGGTGGGTGTGGCCAACCGAAAGCAAAGTCGTTCGAAGTATGGAGCGAAGCGGCCTAAGTAGATTCTAAGGTCTGGAAAATCATCACATTGATTGGATAGGTCGATATGCCACGCAGTAGGTTTTTGGGTCAACGCGAAGTGCTTCCTGATGTACGGTACCGAGATAAACTGGTCGGGAAGTTTATCAACACGCTGATGAGTAACGGGAAAAAGAGTACGACGGAACGGATATGCTATGGCGCATTCGATGTTATCCAGGAGAAGACCGGCAGCGACCCGCTGAAAGTGTTTAAGGCAGCTGTGGATAATGTGAAGCCGATCGTTGAAGTCAAGTCTCGTCGGGTGGGAGGTGCCTCCTATCAGGTTCCGGTCGAAATTAGGCCGGCACGCCGAGTGTCATTGGCGCTTCGTTGGTTATCGCAGTTTGCCCGTACGCGCGGTGGGAAAAGTATGCGCGAAAAACTTGCAGCCGAGCTATTGGATGCGTCGAACAATACGGGGGCTGCAGTCAAGAAACGGGAAGACGTGCATCGAATGGCGGAGGCCAATAAAGCGTTCGCTCATTATCGCTGGTAGCGTCATTCTGTGCTGCAGTTGAGCCGTGCTGCGATTCGCAGATCCGGGTGCTCCTACATCGCAGCAGCGTGATGCGGCTTCATCTGCAGCACAGGTGTTTTTAGAGGGGTTGAAGTGGCTCGTCAGACATCGTTAGAGCGCACAAGAAACATCGGCATCATGGCTCACATTGATGCCGGCAAGACTACGACTACCGAACGGATCCTCTACTATACTGGCATGACTCATAAGATGGGCGAGGTTCACGAAGGTGCCGCCACGATGGATTGGATGGAGCAGGAGCGAGAGCGAGGCATCACCATTACGGCTGCCGCTACAACCTGTTTCTGGCGCGACCACCGCATCAATATTATTGATACGCCGGGCCATGTGGATTTTACGATCGAGGTAGAGCGTTCGCTGCGGGTGCTGGATGGGGCAGTGGCGGCGTTCGACTCGGTGCAAGGGGTTGAGCCTCAGTCTGAGACGGTTTGGCGTCAAGCGGATAAATATCACGTCCCTCGTATTGCCTTTATGAATAAGATGGATCGGGTTGGGGCTGATTTTTATGGCAGTGTTCAATCCATTATCGATCGGCTCGGAGCAAAGCCGGTTCCCATCCAGATCCCCATCGGACGTGAAGCTGAATTTCGAGGATCCATCGATCTGGTTAGGATGAAGGGGTATTTTTACGACGATGAGACGCTGGGTGCGAAGTACAAGGTCGATGAAATTCCTGGTGATCTCCTCGCTCAAGCAAAGGAGTACCGCGAGAAGATGCTCGACGCAGTCGCAGAATTCGATGACCAGGTGATGGAAAAGTATTTGAACGGTCATCCACTGACGGAAGAAGAAGTGATGCGCGCGATCAGGGCTGGGACCATTTCGATGAAAGTTATTCCCGTGCTTTGCGGATCGGCCTTCAAGAATAAAGGTGTGCAGCAGCTATTGGATGGTGTCATCGATCTATTTGCCGTCACCGCTCGATATTCCTCCCGTCCTGGGGGTAGATCCTCACAGCGGCAAGGAAGTCGCGAGGAAGGTGGACGATGGTGAGCCATTTGCGGCATTGGCATTTAAAATCATGTCCGACCCATTTGCCGGCCAATTGACATTTTTTCGTGTCTATTCCGGGACGCTGAAGACCGGCACGCCGGTCTTGAACGCGACGAAGGGGACGAAGGATCGGATCGGACGTCTCTTGAAAATGCATGCCAATAAGAGAGAAGAAATCGATGAGGTTCATGCCGGAGACATCGTCGCGGCGGTAGGGCTCAAGGGGGCCACCACCGGAGATACCTTGGCAGATGAGAAGCAGCCGGTGTTGCTCGAGGTTATGAAATTTCCTGAGCCTGTTATTGCAATGGCGATTGAGCCGAAGACCAAGCCGGATCAGGAAAAGATGGGCTTTGCGCTTCAGAAGTTGGCGCAGGAAGACCCCTCCTTTCGTGTGCGGACGGATGAAGAAACGGCACAGACGATTATTGCCGGGATGGGAGAGTTGCATCTCGAAATTATCGTCGATCGCATGTTGCGCGAATTTAAGGTCGAAGCGAACGTCGGAAAGCCTGAAGTGGCGTTCAGGGAAACGATCCGCCGGAAAGCCGAGGCCGAGTCGAAATACATCAAGCAGACGGGTGGGCGTGGGCAGTATGGCCATGTCGTCTTGACGGTCGAGCCGTCTGAGGCTGGTAAGGGATTGGAGTTTGTCAATAAGACCGTGGGTGGGGCGATTCCAAGGAATATATCCCTGCTATTGAAAAGGGTGTTCGGGAGCGGATGGAAACGGGAGTGGTTGCGGGCTATCCTCTTCGCGGATGTGAAAGTGACGGTGATCGATGGGTCATACCATGATGTCGATTCGAATGAAATGGCGTTTAAGATCGCGGCTTCGATGGGCTTTGCGGATGCTTGCAAAAGAGCCGATCCTGTCTTGCTTGAGCCGATTATGAAGGTCGAGGTCCTGGTTCCTCAGGAATTCATGGGGGATGTTATCGGTAATTTGAACGGGCGAAGGGGGAAGGTGCAGGGGATGAAGGTTCGGGCCGGCGCTCAGGCAATCGACGCTGCTGTGCCTTTGATGGAGATGTTCGGCTATGCCACTGACCTTCGATCTCGAACGCAGGGGCGCGCGACCTACAGTATGGAATTTGACCGATATGATCAGGTGCCGAAAAATATTGCGGAAGCCATCATTAAGAAATAGCGGTTCGTGAATCAGGGGAAGGGAGTGGGTTATGGCGAAGGCGAAATACGAGCGGAAGAAGCCGCACGTGAACATAGGGACGATCGGGCACGTGGACCATGGGAAGACGACGTTGACGGCGGCGCTGACGAAAGTGTGTGCAGACAAGGGGATGGCGAAGTTCGTGAGCTATGACGAAGTGGCGAAGGCGAGTGAGAGCCAGGGGCGACGGGATGCGACGAAGATCATGACCATCGCCATCAGCCATGTGGAGTACGAGACGGCCAATCGGCATTATGCCCACGTCGATTGCCCGGGCCACGCCGACTACGTGAAGAACATGATCACCGGGGCCGCGCAGATGGACGGCGCGATACTGGTGGTCAGTGCGGCGGACGGGCCCATGCCGCAGACCCGTGAGCATATTCTCTTGGCCCGGCAAGTCGGCGTGCCCTACATCGTCGTGTTCCTGAACAAGGCCGACAAAGTCGATGACAAAGAGCTCTTGGAGTTGGTGGAGCTGGAAGTGCGGGAGCTGCTCGACGAAGTATGGGTTCCCGGGGGACAAGACGCCGATCATCCATGGCGTCGCATTGAAGGCGATGGAAGGCGGATCAGGGCGCATTGGGGGTGCCCAGCATCCTGAAGCTGTTGGAGGCGGTGGATACCTATATTCCGACGCCACAGCGGCCGATTGACAAGCCCTTTCTGATGCCGATCGAAGACGTGTTTACCATCAGCGGCCGTGGGACAGTGGTGACGGGGCGCTGTGAACGGGGCATCGTGAAGGTGGGCGACGAAATCGAGATCGTGGGGCTGCGACCGACGCAGACCACGGTGGTGACGGGCGTGGAGATGTTCCGCAAAGTGCTCGATGAGGGGCAGGCGGGGGACAACATCGGCGTGCTGTTGCGGGGCACCAAGAAGGAAGATGTGGAGCGGGGGATGGTGTTGTGCAAAGGGAAGACCATCACGCCGCATACGAAGTTCAAGGCGGAGATCTATGTGTTGACGAAGGAAGAAGGGGGGCGGCATACGCCGTTTTTCAACGGCTATCGGCCGCAGTTCTACTTCCGGACGACCGACGTGACCGGCATCGTGCAGCTCAATCCCGGGGTGGAGATGGTGATGCCGGGCGACAACGTGAGTGTGGCGGCGGAGTTGATCAGCCCGATCGCGATGGATCAGGGGTTGCGGTTTGCCGTGCGCGAGGGCGGCAAGACGGTCGGCTCGGGCGTCGTCACCGAAATTCTGGCGTAAGAGAGACATTGGCCGCTTGACAGCTTAGGAGTGAATGAAGTGAAAGTCGATCAGCGGATCAGAATCAGATTGAGGGGCTTTGACTACCGAGTGCTGGATCAGTCGGTCACGGAAATTGTCGAGACCGTTCGGCGCAGCGGAGCCAGGGTAGTGGGTCCAATTCCGCTTCCCACGAGAATTGAAAAAATTACGGTGCAGCGGTCGACGCACGCCGATAAGAAATCTCGCGAGCAATTTGAGATGCGCACGCACAAGCGATTGCTCGACATTATGGAGCCCACGCCTGAGACTATGGATTCGTTGATGAAGCTGAATCTGGCGGCGGGAGTGGACGTGGAAATTAAGTTATGAGTTCTGATCGCTAAGTGCTGAGTTGTAAATCTCAGCACTCACGCCTCAGCACCCAGCACTGGATGGATATGACAAACGGACTGATCGGGAAGAAGCTCGGCATGACCCAGGTTTTCGACGAGAGTCGTCTGACGCCGGTGACGGTGATCGAGGCGGGTCCATGCCGAGTGGTGGCGGTAAGGACGAAAGAGCGGGATCGATATGAAGCGGTTCAGCTCTCTTTCGGTGAAGTCAAAGAGCGCAAACTGTCGAAGCCGGAATTGGGTCATCTGAAAAAAAATCAAGCGCCTCCCAGTCGAGTGTTGCGCGAGTTTAAAAAGGACGGGGAGCTGACCGTTGGGCAGTTGGTGACGGTGGGTATGTTCAAGAAGGGCGACTGGGTCGATGTGATCGGTGTATCGAAGGGTAAGGGATTTCAGGGTGTCATCAAGCGTCATCACTATGCAGGTGGTCCTGAGTCCCATGGGTCCATGTTCCATCGGGCCCCCGGTTCTATCGGAGCAAGTTCGTTTCCTTCTCGCGTGTGGAAGGGGAAGACTCTGCCGGGCCATATGGGATCGGAGCGGGTCACGGTTCAGCGGTTGAAAGTCATCGAGTCGCGATCCGAAGAAAATCTCCTCTTTGTCCGCGGGGCCGTTCCCGGAGCCGCTAATGGCGTCGTTGTCGTGCGAAAGTCGAAAAAGAGTTAGTATGCCTACTATCGATCTGGTCGATTTGCAGAAAAAGAAGCTGGGTACGGTCGATTTACCTCCGCAAGTATTCGGTTGTGAGCCTCGTGTGGCGTTGGTGCATGAAGCGGTTGTCATGCAGCGAGCCTGTGAGCGCAGGGGGACGGCCTCTACATTGCGGCGAGGTGAAGTGAGCGGGTCTGGGAAAAAACCATGGAAACAAAAGCATACGGGCCGTGCAAGGGCTGGGTCTCTTCGCTCTCCCGTCTGGCGCCATGGCGGGAGTGTTTTTGGACCGAAGCCTCGGAGCTACGCCTATTCCATGCCGAAGAAAAAGTATCGTGTTGCGCTGCAGAGCGCTTTATCGGCTAAAGTGGCGGAGAACAAATTGTTTGTCGTGTCGGATCTTTCCCTGCAGCAGCCCAGGACGAAGTTATTAGCGCAAGCGTTAAAGCAATTCACCGGGGGTGATCACACGCTGGTGATCGTGGGGAAAGAACAGTCGGATATTTTGAAGGCCGCAGGTAATTTGACTGCCGTGAAAGTGCTCAGTGCCGATCAGTTGAACGTGTACGACGTTGTTCGCGCCCAAGTGATTATGATCGCTGAGCGAGAACTTGGTCCTGTGAGTGAGGTGTGGTCATGAAAGTTGATAGCCACAGGGTCTTGATTCGGCCGTTATTGACGGAGAAGATTACCGGACTTCGTGAAAAAACGAATACGGTCGGTTTCGTGGTACATCCTGACGCGAATCGCATTCAAATCAGGCAGGCCGTCGAGACACTCTTAAAAGTCAAGGTTGTGAAGATCAACATCATGAATATCCGTGGAAAAATCAAGCGACTCGGCCGATTCTCAGGGAGGCGCTCCGATTGGAAGAAGGCGCTGGTGACTCTTAAGGAAGGTGAGAAGTTGGAGATGTACGAAAGCGCCTAGTGGAGCCGGATAGTCTGCGTGTTCGAGAAGTTTGGCAAGAAGTTTGGAAGCAAGAAGTTTGGAAGGTGGGAGCATCATCATGGGGTTGAAATCGTATCGGCCAACGTCTCCAGGTCGACGGGGTATGACGGCCGTGGTGACCGAGGAACTAACAAGCAAGAAGCCAGAAAAATCGTTGACTGCTTTTCATCTCCGGAGTGGAGGGCGGAACAACGATGGTCGGATGACCGTCCGATTTCGTGGTGGAGGGCACAAGCGGCTCTATCGTACGATCGATTTCTTGCGCGATAAAGTTGGCGTTCCGGCGAGGGTGAAAGCGATTGAGTACGATCCGAATCGATCCGCAAGAATCGCGCTCTTGAAGTATCGGGACGGAGAGAAGCGGTATATCTTGGCTCCCGTCGGGCTGAGCGTGAACGATGAAATACAATCAGGTCCACAGGCGGAGATCCGACCGGGAAATGCACTGCCATTGATCAATATGCCTCTTGGTACGACCATCCACAATCTTGAATTGAAGGCTGGAAAGGGAGGTCAGTTGATTCGAAGTGCCGGCGGGTTTGCGCAGGTCATGGGGCGGGACGGCAATTATGTACAGGTGCGTTTGAAGTCCGGGGAAATGCGTAGAATCCTAGGAATCTGTATGGCGACCGTCGGGCAAGTCGGCAACGTCGATCACGAAAACGTCAGCGTTGGGAAGGCCGGACGGAGTCGTTGGAAAGGGAAAAGACCGCATGTGCGAGGGGTTGTCATGAACCCTGTCGACCATCCTCACGGCGGCGGCGAGGGGAAATCTGGGCAAGGAAATCCACATCCTGTCTCTCCATGGGGTCTTCCGACCAAGGGCTATAAGACTAGACAGAACAAGAAAACGGACAAGTTTATTATCGCTCGACGTAAGCCAGGGGTGCGCAATGCCTAGATCGGTAAGTAAGGGAGCGTTTGTCGAACGTCCATCTCCTCAAAAAAGTCGAGCAGATGAATGAGACGAAGGACCGCAAGTTGATCAAAACGTGGTCGCGGCGATCAACAGTCGTTCCTGACATGATCGGCCATACGTTTGCAGTTCATAACGGAAAGAAATTTATTCCCGTGTTCGTGACGGAGAACATGGTCGGGCATAAACTGGGTGAGTTTTCACCGACTCGGTTCTTCAAGGGGCATGGTCAGGCCAGGACTGAAAAATCTGTCGCCCTTAAGTAGTTAAAGTTAGTCGATAAGTTTATCAAGCGCTGGCGCGAAGCGTGGCGCCATCGATCATGGGGAATTGGCCGGTAACAGGGTTTTGAAAATGACTGAAGCACATGCAATTCTGAGGTTTGTTCGTGTTGCACCGCGCAAAGCCAAGCCGGTGATCGATATGATTCGCGGAAGGCAGGTGCCGATGGCATTGGCTATGCTGAAGCACACCCCTCGCCATGCTGCGCGGGTGGTTGAAAAGATCGTTCGTTCTGCTGTGGCAAATGCTGAGCTGAAGGAGATGGGCGATAGTGAATCCATGGTGATCTCCAAGGCATTCGTCAATTGCGGTCCAATATATAAACGTGTGCGTGCGAGGTCGATGGGACGCGCCAATGCAATTCAAAAGCGTACGAGTCACATTACCGTCGTCGTGGCGGCACCGGAAACTCAGAGCAAGAGGAAATAGCTCATTTCTCTCTATTGAGGCATACAACGCATGGGTCAAAAAACACATCCAATCGGCTATCGGCTTGGCTACAACTATACTTGGAGCTCCCGCTGGTATGCTGGAAAAGATTACGCCAAGCTGCTCCATCAGGACGTCAAGATTAGAAAAATGGTCAAGGCGCGGCTATATCATGCCGGCGTATCGAAAGTCGAAATTGAACGCTCGGGCGATCAAACCAGGGTGATCATTCATACCGCTCGTCCCGGCATCATCATCGGGCGCAAGGGGGCAGAAGTCGATAAGTTGAAGGCCGACCTTGAGAAACAGTACGGGGGGCAGGTTTACATCACGGTCAAGGAAATCAAGAAACCTGAGCTTGATGCTCAGTTGGTCAGCGAAAATGTCGCAACTCAGCTCGAGAAGCGCGTCGCCTTTCGGAGAGCTATGAAGCGCAGTGTTCAGTCTGCCCTGCGGCTTGGTGCTCAGGGTATCAAGATCATGGTGGCTGGTCGCCTGGGTGGCGCTGAAATCGCCAGGACGGAGTGGTATCGAGAAGGGCGTGTGCCGCTGCATACGCTCCGCGCGGAAATAGATTATGGGTTCGCCGAAGCGCACACGACAATGGGGCAGATCGGGGTGAAGACCTGGATCTATAAAGGGGAGCTTCTTCCCGTTCAGCCTATGAAGGCCGAATCATCTTTAGATCGACGGTTTGGGTGAGGAGATCGAGCTGTGTTAGCGCCTAAAAAAGTCAAATTCAGAAAGATGCAGAAAGGCCGAATGACGGGTAAGGCCTATCGCGGAGGACAGATTACCCTGGGGGAGTTTGGTCTGAAAGCATTAGAACCAGGTTGGGTGACCAGCCGACAAATTGAGGCCGCACGTATTGCTATTACTCGGTATGTGAAACGCGGAGGACAGGTGTGGACGCGCATTTTCCCTGACAAACCCATCACCAAAAAGCCGGCTGAAACTCGAATGGGTAAAGGAAAGGGCAATCCTGAATACTGGGTTGCTGTTGTGAAGCCCGGTCGGATTCTTTATGAGATGGACGGAGTCACTCCCGAAGTCGCTCGAGAGGCGTTTCGTCTTGCTTCGCACAAGCTGCCGATTGCCACGAAGTTAGTCGTTCGCGGTGACTTTGGATAAGTTCTTGAGGGTCTAAGGGGGCAGAGATATGGCATTGGACGTCAAAGAGCTCCAGCAACTGGGAGCGGGTGAACTTATGGACAAAGAAAAACAGCTTGTGCAAGAGTTGTTCAATCTACGCTTTCAGTTCGGCTCCGAACGTCTCGAGAATCCCATGCAAATCAGGAAAACTAAGCGAGATATTGCGCGGGTGAAAACAATTCTCCAACAAGTGAAGGCCCGGGCAGAGGGGGCTAAAAGGTAAGGGACGCTATGGCTGAGGTGGTAAAGCGTCGCCATTGGTATGGCGACGTTGTCAGTAACAAGATGCAAAAGACGGTCGTCGTCGTGGTTTCAAGGTCGGTCGTTCATCCGGTCTATAAGAAGGTTCTGAGGCGGGTGACGAAACTGAAAGCCCATGATGAAGGTGGCATATGTAAAGTAGGGGATCGGGTCAAGCTCGTGCAGACCAGGCCTCTGAGCAAAGAAAAGAACTGGCGCGTTGTTCAAGTCATGGAAAAAGGTCAACCCGAAAAGTAAACAGCATTCTTGTTGTCCTCCGTTTTTTTGTTGCGCGTAGGAATATAGCGATGATTCAGAACTATACATATATGGATGTGGCTGATAATTCTGGCGCGAAACAGGCCATGTGTTTTCATGTGTTCGGCGGAACAAGACGGCGCTATGCATCGCTGGGCGATGTCGTGGTGGTGGCAGTCAAGGAGGCGATCCCTCAGGCCAGTGTGAAGAAGGGGGATGTGAGTCGGGCCGTCATTGTCCGAACGACGAAGGAGGTTCGTCGGGAAGATGGGTCGTATATCAAGTTTGATCGAAACGCGTGCGTCTTAATCAACAAAGATGGCGAGCCGATTGGAACGCGTATATTCGGTCCCGTTGCCCGCGAGCTCCGCTGGAAGAAATTCATGAAAATCATTTCTTTGGCACCTGAAGTTTTGTAGGGCAGAACGAACGAGGGGCATCGTGGAAGCACTCCGAAAGAGCAAAATTCGTAAGGGGGATACTGTCGTCGTGGTTTCTGGTCGTGAACGAGGCAAGACGGGGAAGGTGCTGTCGATCGACCTGCGTGCCGGTAAGGTGGTTGTGGAGAAGTTGAATATCATCAAGCGACACACCAAGCCGAATCAGAAGGCTAAGCAGGGGGGTATTCTTGAGCGAGAGGCACCCCTTCAGATTTCCAACGTCATGTTCCTCTGCCCGGTCACACAGAAGCCTACCCGGATAGGGATTCGGGTTTTGGAAGACGGGCGACGCGTGCGCTTCAGTAAGAAATCCAACGAGACCGTGGAATAGGTTACGTAATGGCCAAGGAACCAAAAAACCGATCCAGTAAGCCGTCTGAGCGGAAATCCTCGAAGAAAGAGCCGGCCCTGCAATTGGACCAGGGAAGCGAGGAGTCCAAGTTTCGACCGCGACTTCGCGATATGTATGAGCAACAAGTAGTCCCAGCGCTCATGAAGGAGTTTGGGTATAAGAACGTGATGCAGGTTCCCAAGCTTGAGCGTATGGTATTGAACGTCGGAATGGGTGAGGCGATTCAAAATGTGAAGCTCTTGGAGAGTGCAGTGACAGAATTGGGACTGATCACCGGGCAAAAGCCGGTCGTCACTCGAGCCAAAAAAGCCATCGCCGGATTCAAGCTCAGACAAGGATTGCCGATCGGCGCGAAGGTGACGCTCCGCAGCCGGCGGATGTATGAGTTTTTTGATCGACTGGTGACGTTGGCGCTTCCTCGTATTCGAGACTTTCGCGGCGTCTCTCCCAAGGCTTTTGATGGTCGGGGAAACTACACCCTCGGCTTAAAAGAGCAGCTCATCTTCCCTGAAATCAAGTACGATGAAGTCGCCTCTATTCATGGGATGGACATTACGGTTGTCACCACGGCCAGGACGAACGACGAAGGGAAAGCTCTTTTGAAGCACCTGGGTATGCCGTTCCGCGCGTGAGAGCGACGTGAAGCAACGGTATCTGTTTGAACGGAAGGAGTGCGTGTGTCGCGATTGGCACTGAGAAATAAGGCAGCAACAAAGCAGAAGTTCTCCACGCGGGACTATCATCGGTGTGGAGTCTGTGGTCGAGTTCGCGGATATCTCCGTCGGTTTCGAATGTGCCGAATTTGTTTTCGAATGATGACTCTGCGCGGAGAAATTCCTGGAGTGCGAAAATCTAGCTGGTAGCTGGTGTCCACACGCCGGTGACCGTCAATGGAGGATAGAAGGATATAGCATGGTTACCGATCCAATCGGCGATCTTCTTGTTCGTTTAAAAAACGGTGCTCAACGCCGGCATGAGGCGGTCATGGTTCCTACCTCAAAGCTGAAACGTGCTATTTTGGAGATTTTGAGGCAGGAAGGCTATGTTGATGCGATTGAGGACGGAGTTCATGACGGGCATCCTATTCTTACAGTGCGTCTTCGATACGTGGGCGATGGACAGCCTATGATCACCGGCCTGGAGCGTGTGAGCAAGCCGGGACGCCGAGTCTATGTCGGTAGTCAGGCTATTAGGAAAGTCCGCAATGGGATCGGTGTCCATCCTTTCAACCTCAAAAGGAATCATGACGGACCAAGAATCCCGTAAGAGTCGTCTTGGGGGTGAGGTTCTCTGCTCGGTATGGTAGGTAGATGAGTCATCTTGAGTGAAGGGTATAACAGACCATGTCCCGCATTGGAAAAAAGCCGATTGCAATTCCGGGTGGAGTGGAAGTGAAAGTTGCCGGATCAACCGTGTCCGTCAAAGGCCCATTAGGCAAACTGGATTGGTCGCTCGTGCAAGGGGTAGACGTTGCCGTCAATAATAGCCAAGTCGTTATCGGCCGTTCGAGTGACGATCGTAAGTTGAGGGCATTACACGGGCTGACGCGTGCGGAATTGAACAACATGATCCACGGGGTCACCAAGGGATACGAACGTTCGCTTGAAATCACTGGGGTGGGTTACAAGACTCAAATTCAAGGTCGGACATTAAGTTTCAATGTGGGGTATATCAATCCAGTGATCTATGAGGTGCCGACGGGAATCGATGTGAAAGTGGATAAGCAGACGCTCATCAACATCAAGGGAGTTGATAAGCGGTTGGTGGGCCAAGTGGCGGCTGATCTGCGGGCCATCAAGCCGCCGGATGTCTATAAACAAAAGGGTGTTCGCTACGCGGGCGAGACATTGCGCAAGAAGGAAGGCAAGACCGGGAAATAGGAATTGGCCATGAATGCTGCAGACAAAGTGCGACAACTTGATCAACGGCGCCGGCGAGTCAGGCGTGTGATTCTGGGAACGGTAGACGCGACCACTGAACGTATTTAGGAGCGCGACCCATATTTATGCTCAGACTATCGATGATATTCGAGGCACGACCTTGGTGGCTGCGTCATCGCTCGATAAATCATTACGTAAGTCCCTCAAGTCGACCGGCGGAATTGAAGCGGCCAAGGCGGTAGGGAAATTGATCGCCGATCGGGCCAAGGCCGCCGAGGTAGATCTGGTTTTTGATCGAGGCAGTCGGATGTGCCCGCGGTCGATCAAGGCGCCTGCAGATGCATCACGTGAAGGGGGTTTGCAATTTTAGATTGGGATGGATGCGAGCAAAGAAAGCGTGCGAATCG
>CAWKJK010000005.1:0-75165 GCA_963849655.1 uncultured Nitrospiraceae bacterium | reverse complement strand
TATTGTTGGGGGGGCGCCTTTGGTTCAGTTACGTATTGCTATGCGAAGATCGACTGTCGCGATTCCATCATGGGTGTGTAAATCGGCCACCCTCATCCGAACCTCAAACAGGTCCGGCCAATGCGTATAATCCGCCAACAACGCTTGTATAACTTCCGGCTTGGCCTGGAAAAGAGGATGCGCCGTCGCACGAGTTCCACCACCAGGTTCCGTCTTCACCTCTAAACCATCAGCATCAGCCGCTGCCAATGCCCATGATCCCAATACAGCAATCGACAACGGGCCCTGCGCGACGAGCAGAAGCAGCAGAATTATCCAGGCTCTTCGCGGTTTATCCGACAATCGCATCCAGCAACCGCTGATGAATCTTTCGTACCCGTTCAAGCTGTCCTTTGGCGGGAAACCGCTCATAAAAGCCGTCCGCGCGGAACTCCTTCGTCAGAGGGGCCCATGGCTTGACGATCTCAGCAAACGGTTTGTGCGAGCGTTGCTCATCCCAATCATTGATGAGCTTGCGATCCACGATCAGATCGTCCAGCACGCGAATCAACGCCTTGAGTGTCACATCTCGGGTAAACATATACCGGTCGTTCTGCCCCCAGACTTCGCCCATGACGTCCTGACCCCCTTGAGGTAGTCACGCACCAGCGCATAGCAGCGATCGGCCTTCATCCCCAAGTGGGACTCCATCCAGCGCTGATGGACCGTCACCACTTTCAGCAGCTCGTTGAACACCTCGGACTGCAGAATCCATTTTTCCTGCTTGCTCCTCCCTCCAAGGCGATTGATTTTATACTGCAGCGGCGAGTCCGATTCGCCGTATAAGAGGTTGACGACCTTGGCGGCAAATTTCTTTTCAGGACTTTCCCATGAGACTTTCTCATAAAGATCGACCAAATGTGACCGGTTGATCCGCGTGTGGGTGGAGTTGATGATCACGAACATCTCCGTGGCAAAGTCGGCGCTCCTGCCGTCAAACAGGAGGCATGGCACCTCGACCTGCGCGCTTTGATCCGGATGTTTCTCGTGGAAAAAGTGAAGCCCGGCGAGGCGATGTTGTCCGTCGATTACCAGATACTTTCCCTTCGGCTCGCTCAGGTGACCGATTGAATCCGAGCCATCCATCTTTTGGAAGCGAAGTGTTTCGTCGGTAAAGAGCAGCACGGTGCCGGGAATCATCGGTTGCGCCACGACCGTCTCATAGAAATTGACGATCTGTTTGATTTTCTGTCGATTCAGAACCCGTTGGAATCCCTTCTCGCTCCGCTCGATTCCCGCAATGAACTGCGCCACGTCGTCATGTTCGGAAATCTTGGCCTGTGCGATCTCTTCACCCTCGAAATAGTAGCGGCTCGTGAACCGAACTTTTTCCAACAGTTCATCGACTTTATAGGCGATGAAATAGAACGTGCCCTCTTTTTTGCGTAATCCGCGTCGCGAGCATGGAGCCTCCATTGGTTTGAATAGAAGCCGGCTGGAAGATTCTACGCGGCCTTCTCCATGGTCGCAAGATAACGAACTGTGTTACCATCGACGAATATGACGATCCGACACATGGTGTTTGGCCTTTTTGCTTTGCTGCTCTTGATATTTCTCGTTCCCGCTCTCGACGTCAACGCACAAGAGATAGAGGATTCCGGGGCCACAACGGAGTTGTCGTGCAGCTTTGCAATGGAAAAGGGTGAAACCGGGCGCCCCTGTCACGTTCCGTTTCCGCAGGGGTGCCGGGTGGTCTCCATTCCTGGAACCAAGCAACCCTGGACCACGATCTCGAAAGGCGGCCGACTGCAGTGCCGATTTGATAAGCAGGAGACCGATTGGAAGACGAACATTGTCGGCACCTGCGGCCGATGCCGATCGGTTCGATGTTCGGCCCAGTTCAGTGTCCGATTCGATTGTTCCGCCCAACCGTAAGTTCACGTATATCCATGTCCATCACAGCAGCCATTAAACGAGAATCCCGTGCGCTGGGTTTCGATGCGGTCGGCATTACGCAGGTGTTCGGTGAACCTACAGAGTCAGCTGCCGGCGACCAGAAAAACAGTCCCCTTTCCCATTCCGAGGCCGCGGCACCTCAACATCTCTTCGACCGTCTCACCGAATGGCTCAGGCGAGGCTATCACGGCACCATGGCTTGGATGGAACGGAGCCCGGCCAAACGCGCCGATCCTGAGCAGGTGCTTCCCGGCTGCCGCTCGATCATCTCGTTGGGAATCAACTATCTCACCGAGCACCGTGCCGACGAACAGCCTGGCTACGGCCGCATTGCGCGATATGCTTGGGGAAGGGACTATCACAAGCTTTTTGATTCCAGGCTCAAGCAACTGGAGCAGTTGATTCACCGGCTGGCACCCGACGCCAAAACTCGTGCATACTCCGACACCGGCCCGATCATGGAGAAAGCTTGGGCCGAACAGGCGGGCTTGGGCTGGATCGGGAAACATTCCAATCTCGTGTCAGCCGAGTATGGTTCTTGGCTGCTGCTGGGAGAAGTGCTGACCACATTGGAGCTGGAACCCGATGAACCGGCGACCGATCTCTGCGGCAGCTGCACGCTCTGCATTCAAGCCTGCCCCACCGGGGCCATCACAGAGCCATACATTGTCGATGCCACTCGTTGTATTTCATACCTCACCATAGAATTGCGTGGCGATGACAGCGCCATCCCTCACGAGCTACAAGCAAGCATGGGAAACAGGATCTTCGGATGCGACGATTGTCTCGACGTGTGTCCATTTAATCTTCGAGCCGAACCCACTCAGGAACGTGCGTTTCAACCCTCCTCATTGACTCGTTCACCTCACTTGCAGGAGCTTTCCAAACTGGATGAATCGACCTTCACGACTGTGTTTCAACAAAGCCCGATTCGACGCGCAAAACACCAGGGCTTTCTCCGGAACGTGGCCATCGCGCAGCGCAACCTGACCTCTCCCGCATCCCTGGAGTCGCCTCATCGAAATAAAAATGTCCGATCGATCTCGGTCAATGTAAATTCTCCCTAATCAAGAAATTGACTAATACACCTTGCTACGCTACTATCCGCCGAATCGGAGAGAGGAAAAGACCTGATTCGCCGCGCTCATCAGTGCAGCGTCTCTTTTCCATAAAAAATCTTAAAGGGAGGCTACTATGCAGAGGTTTCGTGTACTCACATTAACCCTCGGACTTGGCGTCCTGTTGGGAGCCAGCGGGTGCATCACGATGCCCGGCTCCGCAGGGGCAAAGGTCCGTGATGTCACGTTCACAGCGACCGAAACGGAGATCGTCATTGATGGTACCGGCACGAAGTACAAAGCCTGGACCTTTAACGGTCAAATGCCGGGCCCGGTCGTGAGAGTGACCGAGGGAGATACCGTCAACTTCACCCTTATCAACCCCGAGACGAACGCCAACGGGCATTCGATGGACTTTCACGCGGCGGAGATCGACTTCTTGAAGAACTACCGCGAAATCAGGCCCGGAGAGACGATCAAGTATACCTTCGTAGCCAAGAAGCCCGGCGTGTTCTTCTATCACTGCGGCGCACCGCCGATGATCCAGCACATTGGCCGCGGCATGTTCGGTGCCATCATTGTTGACCCGAAGAATGCGCATGCCTGGCCGAAGGCCGATCGGGAATTTGTGCTGGTGCAGTCCGAGTTGTGGAAGAACCCGGATAACGTGCAGGCCATGTTCGACCGGAAATTCGACCACACCATCTTCAACGGGGGCGTCTTCAAGTACCATCCCTTCTTCCCGGGATCGGAGCCGTTGGAAGTCAAGGTCGGCGAGCGGGTACGAATTTACTTCGTGAATGCCGGCCCGAACGAGTTCTCTTCTCTCCATACGATCGCTGAAATCTGGGACAATGTCTACGAAAGCGGCAATCCGGCCAACAAATCTACAGGGGGTCCAGACCTATGTGGTCGGTCCGGGCAGCGCAGCCACATTTGATATGATCGTCGATGAACCGGGAGCCTATCCTATCGTGACCCACTCCTTAACGGGAGCCTTACGCGGTGCGATTGCCGTGGTGGTAGCCAACCAAAACCCAAAGAAGTATGACAATTTGATGCCACTGACCCCCTGGAACCCTTAATCAATAAGCGGGGTGCAGACGCCATACAGTCATTCATTTCATTCTTACACAAAGGAGCAGACGACATGAGATTCTCGAAGCAGATAGCAACGGTTGCCATTGCCGTGGCAGCCACCTGGACACTGAGCAGTGCCACCTCCTTTGCCGCTGACCGGACGCTCTATGAGCGGCTGGGCGGGCAAGGCGCCATCCAAGCCGTTGTCACGAAGCTCATCAGCAATGCGGGAGCAGACAAGCGCGTCAACGGCTATTTCAAGAACGCTGATCTCAAGCAACTTAATAAGCACGTGGTCGATCAAGTGTGTGCGGCGAGCGGCGGGCCTTGCACCTACTCAGGTCGGGATATGAAGACGACGCACAATGGTATGAAAATCACAACGGCCGCCTTCAACGCCTTCGTGGAGGACCTGGTCAGTGCGCTGGATAGCCTTCAACGTCCCGAAGAAAGAAAAGGATGAGTTGCTCGCCATCCTGGGGCCGATGAAGAAAGACATCGTCGAAGTTCCCTGATGATGCCAGTGCGTGACGTGCAGTGGTAATTACTGCGAGTCTCACATGAGCCTCATGCGGGCCGGGACCTCAAGGGGTCCCGGCCCGCAACACTCCATGTGAATATTCCAAACCAGCCTCCGACTTTATTTCGATCTGCTCACTATCCAGGAAATATGGACGCTGCCACTTAGGACGATATCGTGTTATCATACTCTCCCGTTATGAGCGCCTCCGAACAGGCGGCGCGAATAACCATCTGGCCGTAACATCAGTGGTAATCACCGAGGAGGAATCATGAGAGGGAAACGTTTAGTCATGACAGTGTGCAGCTTGATCGCAGTGGCCTTGTGGGGTACGGCGGGATGGGCCGCTCCCGAGGCCGACCCATTGAAGCCGCGTGTCCCGGAAGCTGAACGAGCCGACGTGCGGAAGGCAAAGAGTCCTTTGACCGTGACACCCGACATTATCGCCAAAGGTAAAGAACTCTATGAAGGCAAGGGAACCTGCGTCAACTGTCATGGCCTGACTGGAGCAGGCGATGGCCCCGGCGGAATGTTGTTATCGCCGGGCCCTCGAAACTTCACGAACTGCAAGTTCCACAAGAAGCGGAACGACGGAGAACTGCACTGGATCATCAAGAACGGAAGTCCCGGCACCGGTATGCCGGCCCTGATCAAGGGAGGCGTCATCACCGAGGAAGAAGCCTGGATGACCATCGCCTACGAACGAACCTTCTGTAAGGACACCGAGTAGCTGCTGAAGAAATCTGGATTCACCCATTCCGACGAGCTGTCAGTCGAAAACATCGACTGACAGCTCGTCGGAATCGCATCATTCCTGAATCTCAGTCCCGCTGTTTCCCAACACTCTTTTCAAATACTTCCGGAGTTCGCTCGGTTAGTCCCGCCCCACTGGAAAATCAGATTGCCATAGGCTCTCCTATGAGACCCTGTTAAAGTCCCCCCTGGTTTCCCCCTTTCTTCCGTACGCAAAGAGGTGTAGGCTATTAGCGATTCCAATGGTTCGGTTGGAGGCTACAACCGGGAGCACTCCGATGAACCTTCAGACGTTTCTCCTTATTTCCAAGGACTCCGGACTTCGGCAACTTGTCGAAGCTGCCGCTCCTCACATAAAGATCTATTCAACAGACAGAGTTTCAGAAGGACTCGCACTCTGGTCCGAGATTTCCCCGGATCTGATCGTCGGCGAAGGGAATGCTCACACTCTGGCTCCCCTGCTTGAATATGCCGAACAATTCCCCGTCTGTCCTCCCTTGCTTGTAATTGGGGACAGCCATTCCGTCAAAGAGGCTGTCGAGATCGTCAGGGCCAGCGCCGCCGATTATCTGGCCAGACCGATCTGCATCGAGGATCTCGACTGCCGTCACCTCGACGCTCAGGCATCCTATCTCGGTTCTCGCTTCGTCCCCGCGGATCCATTTACCTCCATCATCAGCATCTCAGCGCAAATGAATCTGATGAAACAACTGGCCAAAGAAGTGGCCCTCACAGACGCAACCGTCCTCATCACCGGTGAAAGCGGCACCGGAAAAGAATTATTTGCAGAGGCCATCCACCGATGCAGCCTACGAGCGAACGGCCCCCTGATCACGCTCAATTGCGGGGAATTCCCGAAAATCTGTTGGAGGCTGAGTTATTCGGGTATGAATCGGGTGCTTTCACCGACGCCAAGCGATCAAAGCCCGGCCGATTCCAAGTGGCCGAGGGAGGGACGATACTTTCTCAACGAAATCGGCGAAATGAGTCCGGCCGCCCAAGCCAAACTCCTACGCGTGCTAGAAAACCACACCATCGATCCCTTGGGAGATACCCGCAGCCGTAAGATCAACATCCGCATCATCGCCGCCACGAATGAGGATTTGCTGGCCCACATCAAGACCGGCCGGTTCCGCCTCGATCTGTACTATCGGTTGAATGTCTACCAGCTCCGCATTCCACCCTTGCGTGAACGACGTGAAGATATCGAGCCGATTCTCTTGATTTTTTTGGAGCGAGCCAAACAGGAACGCGGGTGCCGTACGGGCGATCGCGCCGGCAGCTCTTGCGGTCCTTCAACACCACGATTGGCCTGGAAATGTACGCGAGCTCCACAATGTTGTCGAATGGCTGACCATCACGTGCAAAGCAGAAACTATTCAGCCGGCTCATTTACCGGCATCCGTGAAGACTGCTCCCCCGAACCCATTGCCTGAGTGATGGCCCCAAGCCGTCATTGCTGGCCTTTGGGCTGTCGTTTCAGGACATGGAAAAACAGATGCTTGAAGAAGCGTTGCGAAAGTCTTCAGGCAATGTCTCGGAAGCCAGTCGACTTCTCAAAATGACCCGGAACACGCTGCGCTACCGTATGGCCAAATACTACCTCCAATAAGAGGCTATCGATTGAACGCGATCCAGTTCGTTGAGCATACTGTTCGGTTCTACCGCGAGAGCGGACATTACCTTTTAGCCGAGGAGCAATCATGGATCTCGCTCGATTTGCGGTCGCCGGTAGTCTTGTCATTCTGCAATACGCTTGTGTCGCCGTGAACCCTCCCTTATCTGCCCCGCCGGAGAGCAATGCCACCGCCGCCCAGCATAATTCTGAGGGCATTGTCCACTATGAGATGGGCCATTGGTCCATCGCCAAGGACCATTTCGCGTCCGCTATCGAGGCCGATCCGAATCTTGCCGAAGCTCATTACAATCTTGGTCTCGCGCTCGATAAACTGAATCTTCAGTCCGATGCCACAACCCATTTCACCAAAGCGGCCGAACTGGCGCCCGCCAACAGCGCCATCGGCGAGTCAAGCGTCTATCGAAGCCGCACCGCTCCCCCTTCACCATCCAGTTACGGCGCAGATAGCTATGGGGGAATGTGAGGATATTAGTTCCTGGCTAGGTGACTCTCGGCGATCATCCAATTCACGCGCAAACTCTCTTCTCCCCTGACATCCGCTCAACTGCGGAATTCGGATTTACCTGTCGACAGTGACGCCATGATTGCTCAAGATTCCTTGGGAGCGGTCCGATATCGCTTACTGGAGGATCCGACTCAGCCTGATATGACTATGAAAAAACGGATCGGCATCAACGAATTGCAACCCGGTATGTTTGTCGAACAGCTCGATCGGTCCTGGCTGGATACGCCATTTTTTCGACACAAAATGACGATCGCATCATCTCAGCAGATCGCCCAGCTGAAAGCCTGTGGAGTGGAAACCCTGGTCGTGAGTATTGAGGCAGAAGACATCGAACAAGGCACAGTCTTAGAGCCGGACATCACGGATAAGCCTATAAGATTGGCCGTCGACGAAGCGGCATTGGTGCCGCAGGCAGTCCCCTTCGAGGAGGAGTTGCCTGTTGCAAGGCAGGTCTATCAGGCCGCCAAGACGATCGTACAGAATGCGATGCATGATACGCGGCTCGGGCGAGCCATCAACGCCGATGCCGTCAGTCAGATCGTGTCTGAAATGACCGACAGCGTCTTACGGAATCCAGATGCCTTATCCAGTCTATCGAGACTCAAGCGATTCAACGAATACACTTTTTATCACTCCGTGAACACCGCACTGTTGGCAATGTCCTTAGGGCGCAAGCTCGGGTTCGACCGGCCGGCGTTGCATTTAGCCGGAGTCGGCACACTGTTGCATGATATCGGTAAGATGAAGATCCCGCTTGAAATACTGAACAAGCCCGGCCGCTTCGAGACTCATGAAATGGAGATCATGAAACAGCACGTGCTCAGGGGAGTCGAGGTTTTGG
Organism: uncultured Nitrospiraceae bacterium; assembly: GCA_963849655.1. Lineage (GTDB taxonomy): Bacteria > Nitrospirota > Nitrospiria > Nitrospirales > Nitrospiraceae > Nitrospira_D. Next base: position 66,834 of record CAWKJK010000005.1, on the reverse strand, counting down.
CCGGCACGACCGGCTTAGGTGATTCGTACGTCCAGCCGGCCCTTGAACATCACGAACGGGTCAATGGAGCCGGATACCCGCATCAGCGTGCCGAGCAAGAGATCAGTCAGTTCGGCCTGATCACCGCCATCGTCGATATCTACGACGCCATGACGAGCGATCGGTGCTACCACAAGGGACGGCCGGCCCATGAAATCCTCCAGCTTCTCTATCGCCTCTCGCTCGAAGGCCACCTCGACTCGACGTTAGTCCAACACTTTATCCAGGTCGTCGGGGTCTATCCAGTCGGATCAATCGTAGAATTGAATACCGGTGAAACCGGCATCGTCAAACGGGTAAACCATGATGCACCACTGGCGCCTGTGGTGCTTCTCGTAAAGAGTGTGGGGAATACGTTGCTCTCAAGCCCGCACGAACAAGATCTTTCCGCGCAGACAGAGAGGCCGCATCGAAGCGTCGCCACCATCCTTGATCCTCACCAAACCGGCATCGACCCGACTCTCTACCTCGACAAGAAAGCAGCATAATAAATGGGATCAACCCTCACACCCTTGTTCTCCTGCCGGCAGGAGAACTCAAATCATTTGCAATCAGACGGAACTGTTCGAGGGCGGATTCGAGGTCGTCAACGATTTCCTGAGCGATCACATCGGGATCGGGAAGGTTGTCGGAGGCTTCGAGGGACTCATCTTTGAGCCAGAAGATGTCGAGGCTGACTTTGTCGCGGGCGACGAGTTCGTCATAGTCATAAGCACGCCAACGGCCGTCAGGCTTTTTCTCGGACCAGGCCGCCTTCCTTTCATGCCTATTCGCCGGGTTGTAGCACGTTACGAACTCGTCCAAGTCCTCGCGCGTGAGGGGATTCGTTTTGAGCGTGAAATGTTGGTTGTTGCGCAAATCGTAGATCCAGAGCTTCTTGGTCCAAGGCGTTTCGCTCGCCGGTTTCTTGTCGAAGAAGAGCACATTGGCCTTCACGCCTTGGGCATAGAAGAGGCCGGTTGGAAGTCTCAGCAGCGTGTGCACGTCGCAGTCGTGGAGCAGTTTCCTTCGGACGGTCTCCCCCTACTCCCCCTTCGAAGAGCACATTGTCCGGCACCACGACGGCAGCACGGCCATGAACGGCCAGGATTGTCTTCACATGTTGCACAAAATTCAGTTGTTTGTTTGACGTTGTCGCCCAGAAATCATCCCGCTCGTACGTCTCGCGCTCTTTTGAACGTCGCCCTCCTGCCCGACGACGGTGTAGCTGCTTTTCTTGCCGAACGGCGGATTCGTCAGTACGATGTCGAACCGCTCGCCTGGATCGGAGGCAAGAGAATCGGCCGCCACAATCGGTTCGTAGTCCTGCGAGCCGATGCCTGCAGCAATAGATTCATGGCGCAGAGGCGAACAACGCTCTGCACCAACTCGTAGCCCTTGAGTGTCGCTTCTTTGAGCTTCTTCTTTTCGGCTTTCGTGAGATTCGGATTGTGCTTCACCACGTAATCGTGGGCAGCGAGCAGGAAGCCACCAGTGCCGCAAGCCGGATCGCAGATCGTATCGCCGGGTTTTGGCGCGACAGCGTCCACCATCGCCTGGATCAACGGGCGTGGAGTGAAGTATTGGCCGGCTCCGCCTTTCACATCTTCGGCGTTCTTTTGAAGCAGACCCTCGTAGGCATCGCCCTTCACGTCGGCGCTCATCGCCGACCAGTCTTCCTTGTCGATCAGGTCCACGATCAGACGACGCAGCTTGGCTGGGTCTTGAAATTTGTTCTGGGACTTATTGAAGATCAGCCCGAGCAGGCCCTTCTCGTTACCGAGTTTTTCCAGACTGTGACGGTAGTGGTCGAACAGCTCATCGCCGTCCTTCTTGAGCAGGCTGGGCCAACTGTATTTGTCGGGAACAGGACTGGGTTGGTTGTATGGCGGCTTCGTCCGCTCGTCTGCCATCTTGAGGAACAGCAAATAGGTCAGTTGCTCGACGTAGTCGCCGTAACTCATCCCGTCGTCGCGGAGGACGTTGCAGTAATTCCAGAGCTTTTGAACAATCTGGGGAGTTTGGTTACTCATGTTTAAGGAATAGAAACCGAGCGCTCGCGAGAGGGCACATCAAAGAGCCGGGGGCAAAGACACTGCAAAGATCACGCAGGCTGATAATGCAACACAAGCAGTTGACTGGATTTTAACGGGAGCATGGCATAGGTTCTGCCGTCATTATCCACGAACTCTACCTCAAACACATTCGAACCAAGCGCTTCCACCACAGTTCCCACTTGTCCGCGCAGCAAGCCGCGATCAGGAATATCTTCGGTCAGCGCGACCACATCGAGCGTGCAAATCTGTGGATTCATGGTAGATGCCCTCTGTTAGAGAACATAACACGAAGTGAATCGTGGAAAATCATCACCGTGACGAACGATCCACAAGCTCCGAACGGTCGCCACCCTTCCCGCTCCTTGTACGGCAAAGTCTAGCGCATATCGCTGTCCATAGTCATCTGCACCAAGAAAAGCGGCATCTTCTCGAAGCGCCGCCGCCAAGAGAAGGTGACGTATATTTTCTGCCTGGTCAGCTGTCCATCCCAGAGCGCTCTTGAAGACACGGGCCTTGTGCTGACCGCGAGGATGTTCGGCATTCAAGCAGTAGTTACGGAGCTTTCGCACATCTACAACAGCCTGCTCAGCGTGTGGGAGCTTCATGCCGACCGTTCCCCTAAGATATCGTGAACCAGCTTTCCCGAAAACGCTTGGCTCAGGATTGACTGCCGCAGACGGTCGGCGCGAGCGAGGTTGGCTTCGACAGTGGCTTGAAGTCCCTCGATGACGGACAGGCGGCGCTCGACTTCTGCGACGATCTGGTGTTGCTCTCCTACGGGTGGAATATCCAACGGTAACGACTTGAGGTCACCGCCTGAAATCCCAGATTGTCCCGCCGTGGTTCGAATCTTTGATTCAACGTATTCGCGCGCTCGGCCAGTCGAAGCAAGAATCACCAGGAACTCGGACAGCAGCATTGAGCTCGGGACACGGACTCGTATGAGTTTGTCCGGGTAAACTGTCAGAGGTAGACCTGCCGGTATTCGTGCACAGACTCCAACATAGTCTCGACTTCCGTTGTATCTTGTGAAAAGTACATCGCCAGACTCAACGAGATACGATTGATACTCGGCCGGAGTGCCAGACAAATAGCGAACGTCATCCGCATCCAGCTCCATCGGACGAACGGCACTTATTCGAAATATCCTCGTCCCCTGCTCTGCATCTGGTTTCTTCGAGTAGCCATTTTTTATAGAACTCGCGATATCACCCAGCGTGACCTTCTTCCACGGCTTTTCGGTCGAAGCCAGTTTACCTTCGAACGGCGGCTTTGAGGACGGCAGCTCTGTAGCGCTTGAGGTTGGCTTTGGTGCGCTTGAGCGAGGCGACCGCTTCGTCGAGCCGTGAAAATTGTTTTTCGATTTCCGCAACGATAGATCTCTGTTCACTCAATGGTGCAACCGGTACCGGAGAGTCCTTGATGCGCCTGAGGACAATGCGCTTAATGGCAGTGCCTGTCATTTGATCCGTAAGCAACCGGTAACCTACGGGGCTCAGAATGAAGTAGCACAGAAATGAGCTTGAAATAAGCTCAGATCTTGACCTGAGAAGACAGACGCTTGAGAGGAGACTGAATTCCTCGTTGAGGTTGTTTAGAGCAGCGTCACCTGTGTTCACTCCATCCTTAACGAGCAGCACATCGCCTTTTTGGGGGTCACACCTCTTATAGATTGCCCGATGGTCCGCTTCGTTCAGATAAGACACATCGGTGAGGTCGAGGCCCCAAGGCTTAACGTTCTTTGCAGTGATGTATTGATACTTCCCTTTTGCATGCTGATCCTTCGGTGAGAAATGAGTCCCATCTTGGATCTTGAGACATACCTGGCTCATTGTTGACCAATGCCAGGTCAGCGGCAATTGCGGCAAGTTATAAACTTCAGTTGGAGAGGTCAAGCTGCTAATGCCCCGTTCAATTCTTCAATAATCGTGTTCAACTCACCTCCAAACAACTGATGCACCTTCCCAAGGCCACCCTCTCGATTGAACGGCGCCAACTCGAAGTCGTCCGGCTCAATACTAAGATTCGCCGCGACGTGGTCGCGGATCATCTCCAGCCAGTGGCGCTGTTCGTCCGTGAACTTCTTCGTTTTCTCCTGTTGCGACAGCCACGCCTTGAAGTTGGCGTTGACCTTCTCAGGAAACGGCACCAACTCGTTGTCCTGATGCGTGGCGAAGCGGACGAGGGAGACGAGGTCCGTCAGGATGCGCTTACCGCTCGCGCCTTTGACCTTCGACTTCTCCAGCGCGGCATAGGCCTGCCAGAGTTGCGATTCGTTCCAGAGGTACGGTGGCTTTTCGATGGCGTTGGCCAGATCCTTGATGTCCTCGAACGTGTCAACCGCTGCTTGTACGGCTTGCTGTAGAGGACTTGCAGGGCGGTGATTTCGTCTTTGTGCTGTGTGATGAACTGCTTCGAACGACTGCACGATAGTGCGTGGCACGAGCCAAGGCGTCGGCGCTGAAGCCTGCTTCGATGACTTGATCCTGGCTGACGTGATCGATGGTGAGTTCGTTCTTCTTTTTGATCTCGATAAGCAGTTCGCGCAGTTTCGGATCCTGGAACGGCTTGGCGGCTTCTTGGATCAAGCGCTGCTGCCGCTTGCTGAATCTGCTGCTCGCTCGGCTTGTCCGTCCCGAATTGCTGCTTCGCTCGCTCTTCCTGCCGATCGGGATTGACTGCTTCTACGAGACTGACGGCTGCAGATCTTTGAGCGAGCGACCGCCGCTTGCTTTGCTGATGGCCTGTTCATCGACCTTCGTAATCCGGTGCTCCATGCGGGCCAGCCGTCCGGCGATGCTGGTGAGCACATCTTCTTCGGTATTCCCCAAGTGCGACGGCCTGGAGCAGCTTCTCGAAGGCGACGCTGGGCTTTTTCTCCATCGGCCGCGCATCGGTCTTGTCCTGCTCGCAGACGCCGACGGCGTCGACGATGACGAAGTGATCTTTGCTCGTAGCGTCGGGCGTGACGGCCTTTAGATCATCCGGCTTGATGACGCGGACGCCCCGACCCTTCATCTGCTCGAAGAAGGTGCGGGATTTGACCGCGCGCATGAACACGACGATCTCGACCGGCTTGATATCGGTGCCGGTGGCGATCATGTCCACCGTGACGGCGATGCGGGGATGGTAGCTGTTGCGAAAGCTCTTGATGAGGTCCTTGGGACTCACCCCGGTGGTGCGATAGGTGATCTTCTGGGCGAATTCGTTGCCCTTGCCGAACTCCTCGCGGAGGATTTCGACGATGTTCTCCGCGTGGGCATCGTCCTTGGCGAAGATGAGGGTCTTGGGCACCTCGGTGCGGCCGGGAAAGATCTCGGTGAAGAGCTTGTCCTTGAAGGCTTTGACGATGGTGCGGATCTGGTCCGGGGCGACCACGTCGCGGTCGAGCTGGTCGGGATCGTAGGCGAAATCCTCGTCGAGCCTCTCCCAGCGCTTTGTCGCGCGTCTCCCGATTCATCAGCTGCACGCTATACCCGGCATCGACCGTAGAGCCCGGCTTGAGTGATGGCGGTGCGGATGCGGTACACGTCGTAGTTCACGTTGACGCCGTCGGCCACGGCCTGCTCGTGGTTGTATTCCATGACGAGGTTCTGATTGAAGAAGCCGAAGGTCTGCTTGTTGGGCGTGGCGGTGAGGCCGATGAGGTGGGCATCGAAGTATTCCAGCACCTGCGCCCAGAGGTTGTAGATGGACCGGTGGCATTCGTCGGTGACGATGATGTCGAAGGTCTCAATGGGAATGGTCGGGTTGTAGTCCAGTGGCTCTGGTTTCTTGAAGAGCCGTTCGAGCCCGGCGATGGAGGCTTCCTCGTCTTCTTCCGCCAGTTCCCGCCCTTTCAGCATGGAGTACAGGCGCTGGATGGTGCTGATGCAGACGCGCGCCGTGGTGTCGAGGGTATTGCCCGTCAGGCGCTGGACGATGAACTCTTCGGTGAACTTGAAGTTGTTGTAGGGCGAGACGTACTGCTGAAATTCCTTGAGCGTCTGGTCGCCGAGGTTGCCGCGATCGACCAGGAAGAGCACGCGCCGCGCTCCGGCGAACTTGATCAGCCGATAGATGAAGTTGATGGCCGTGAAGGTCTTGCCGCTGCCGGTAGCCATTTGGATGAGGGCGCGAAGGCGATCCTGAGCCAGCGACTTTTCAAGATTGTTGATGGCAGTGACTTGCGCGGGCCAGAGGCCAGTGGTGCTGAGTGGCGGCAGTGTTCTCAAACGGCCACGGAGCGTCGGCGCTGCTGCTTCTGCGGCGAGAGATGCGCCGTGCAAATCTCTCGGAGCGTCGCTACGTTGTGGAATCAAGGCAGCAAGCGTCTCCGGGCGATGGAAACTGAACACCGGACGGCTGCGCGGTTGGGGATCGAGGCCGTTCGTGAAGCGCGTTTCCACGCCGGTGCTCTGATAGAGAAACGGCAAGGGTCGGACATGGGCAGGCAAGTCCGTGGGGAGACCCTTGCTGTACTTCTCAGCCTGGACTTCCACGCCGACTAACGGGAACCCTTCTTTCTTCGCCTCAATGACTCCGGCGGCCTTGCCGTCTATATATAGGAGATAATCTGCGAACCCGTGCCCGCTCACGAGAGGAAAATTTCGAAGGACCACGCCTCCTCCGGCTTGCAGATTGGCGCTGCTTGTAGTCCTGAACCTTCCAGCCAGCTCTCTCTAATGCCTTATCGATCTGCTCGCGAGCCTTGTCTTCAAGGGTCGGCATGCCCAAGCCTCATCCAGGATGGGGAATATTGGCGGAGAGGCATACCTGGTTTTGAGAAGGAATGCAATTATTCTGAATGTGGGTTTGTAGTAAATAGCGACTCCGTTGTCGCTACAACTTCTTCCGCACGTCTTTCCAATCTTTCGCCACTTTGACTTTGCGCGGCGCGTCGCCCTTCGCTGGTTCGGGCACGATGATCGCGTCGAGACGCCGCTGCAGAAACGCTTCAGCAAAGGCTCTGGTTCGACCGACTCCGATCTTGATGGTTTTCCAGCCCTCGGCATGGAATTCGTCGATCTTTGCCCCTAAGGCTTGGGAGTCCGGCGGCAGCACCATCACATAGCCGGTTGGGAATTTGTGGGTCTTCAGCCAGTCTCTTGCCTCCATGCTCGCCTGAAACCCATCCGTACTCGCAGACGATGTCACAACATAGATGACTCGGTAATAAAACCGGGTGAGCTTCTCGAGTTCATCAGCTGCCTCAGGCATCGGCTTTCGCTCCGATTCAATCGCAATCCCGACGCGAGGGACTCGACTGGGTGTCGGTTCTTCAGTCAGTGAAGACAGTTCGATCGTGAGGATGGGATGTCGTTTTTCCCATACGGCCAGGTTGGCCTGCCCTTCTGTCAAGGCCACTCGGGGGCTGTTGCCGACGGCGCCCTCCCACGCGAACCTGGACCGACGCGAGACCTATAGTCTTTGGCATATATGTGAAGAACGCCCTGCCGTCCCCGCCGGTCATGGCCGTGGCGACAACCTTGCCATCCATCACCAGTTCAACCGGTTCTCCTCCCAGTGGGTTGCTGATCAAAAGACCTTTCGAGATCAGTTTGGCTTCAATGGTCGCCGCTTGCTTGAGGGACGTGAACGCATCCTTCACAAGAATCGTTGCGGAGACCTTCTCTGCAGCTTGGAGAAGAGACGCGCTGATGAAAAGAGCGGAGAAAAAAATGAGAGGAAGTCGGACGATGCGTAGGAAGGTGGCCGTTGACTGCACAGTCATCGGCCCTTCGGTTAAGCCTTCAGCGCCATAAGCACTTCGTCCGCGTGGCCGTCGACTTTCACCTTCCGAAAGATCGCCTTCAGCTTGCCTTCGGGATCGATGACGAACGTGCTCCGTTCGATACCCCAATACTTCTTGCCGTACATGTTCTTCTCTTTATACACACCGTAGGCCTTGGAGATCGCTGCATCTTCATCGCTGAGGAGCGGAAAGGGCAGTCCGAATTTCTTGATGAATTTCTGGTGGGATTCCTTCCCATCCAAGCTCACGCCGACGATGGCGCCTCCTGCCCGGAGGATCTGCGACTCGAACGTCGCGAAAGTCACAGGACTCTTTCGTACATCCCGGCGTATCGTCTTTCGGATAGAAGTACAGCACGATTTGTTTGCCCTTAAAGCTCTTCAGGGTCACCATCTTTCCATGATGATCCAGGATCGAGAGTTCCGGTGCCTGATCCCCTACCGCAAGATCTTTGCTCATAGGTCCGTCCTTATTCGGGAATTAAAAACCGCCGCCGGATGGCATGCCGCCGCCGAACGACGACCGGCGCGGCGTATGGGGCTGCAGCTTGGCCTTGTTTTTATTTTCAGGATTCCCGTATGGCGAAAGCGCCGGTGAATCCCAGATGACTTTGTCTCCTGGTGCCAAGTCGGCAGCCTCTATAAAGTGCTGCCGTGCGACTTCAGAGTCACCAAGCGCATTCAACGCCAGGGCATAGTTATAGTGGGCCTGGCCGGATGTAGGCTCTGCGACGACCGCTTGTTCAAAGTATCGCTTGGCTTCTTCGAACTGTTTGGCCTGGTAGGCTTGTGTCCCCTGTTCCGTCAGCGTGGCCGCTTGAGATTTCACCTCACCATCGAGCACAAGCGGCACCAACGGCGTACGCTTCTGCGAACACGCCGTCATGCCGACAAACACCAGCACAAGACCCACGATTACCAATTGTTGTATGGTTTTTTTCATGGCAACAGGACCTCAGTCTTCAGCTAAACCTTCGTCTGTTTGCGCATCTCTTCCTCGAACGTCTTTCGATACAACACGTCCCACTCATTACTGCCTTCAATAATGCCTCGGGAATAGGATGCGAGTTTGGCTTTTACTTTTCGATCAATCTCCTGCTCCTGAGCCAACTCGACGGTCAACACGCGCTTGATCTCTTTCAACAACCTCGCATCATCGCTCTTGACTCTCGCTCCGGCATATTGCTTGACGGCCGTGAGAATCACATGGGACAGATGACTGACTTTGTCCTCGCTCAACATCTTGAGTCCAAGTCAATGGTTATTTGTCACTGGTCAACAGCAGAGGAAACCTTTTATATTATAACCGATTCGTTTCTTGCCTCATGACCCCATGACTATTGACGTTCACAGAATAATACCCCGTTCACGGACTAACTTTTGTTTCACCATCTGGAACATCTTTTGATAGTCAACTTGGCCTTGTGCAATCTGATGTTCATAGGCCTTCAGCAGTTGCCGCACTTCCGCATTGACACGATCTTCAGCGGATAACTCATGCGTGATGGCCTGATCCAATGCCTCGACGAATCTCTTTCGTTCTCCGACCAGTTCGATGTGTCCTTCCTCTTGGAGGCAACCGGTGAGGTTCTCGGCCATATGCCGCACACGCTCTTTGGACAGCCGCATCGCATTCACCCCGCTTCGAGATGAATCGTCGGGACTTCCATTACCCGTCGCAATTGGGTCGCATCCCCTACGATTTTCCCGATGATATTGACCCGATCTGCCGGAACCGGATCGGCCCCCAAACTCATGGGGGTTCTTCCAAAAAAGATCGCCAGGACCTTCCCTGCCCCCCAGAAGGCAATGTCCCCGACCTTCACCTGGGTCGTCGCCGTTTCCCGATAATCGTGGACTCCTTGAATCGGAAAGTAGAACTCCTCTCCCCACGTGCTGATCGCAGCCGTGAGCGGAAGTGCCGCGTAGACTTCGTCAGCGGTCTTCGTCTTTCTGAGTTCGGCTTCCAGCTGAACCCGGCCCACAATAATACGAATTCGCTTCTCCGGCGCGGTCATGCGATCGATGGCCTACTCATTTTTTCACTGCATTCTTCGCGATGCTGCGAACTCTAGCTTGTCTCCTATGCGAAATCAAGGCTACAATCCCTGAAATGCTGACCTCCAGCTTCATCTTTCTACCAGGCGTTGGACCAGTCACGGAACGTCGCTGGTGGCAAGAGGGCTTGTTCGATTGGCGAAGCTTCCTGGATCGACCGTCCGTAGCCAACCTCTCCGAGCACCGCAAGATCTGGTACGATGAACAGCTTCGAGAGGCGCAATCGCTGACGGAGAAGGGACACGTGCCGATGTTTGGCTCCCGCTTTCCACGCCGAGAACATTGGCGACTGTATGAAACCTGCCGATCTCGGACAGGTTATCTCGACATCGAAACGACCGGCGCCTCGCCCGAGTCAGGAGAGGTGACTGTCGTGGGACTTCATCGCGAGGGAAAGACGACGAGCCTGGTTCGTGGTGAAAACCTGACCATGGAACGGTTACAGGCGGAACTCGATCACTGTAATCTACTCGTGACGTTTTTCGGATCAGTCTTCGATGTCCCCTACCTCTGTGCCAAATTTCCCGGCCTCCGGTTTCCAACATTGCACTTCGACCTCTGTTTTGCCGCCCGTCGACTTGCGTTACGCGGAGGGCTGAAGCACATCGAGCAAGAAATGGGGATCGACCGCAACACGACCATCAGCGGCCTCGACGGATTGGACGCGGTCCACCTGTGGTTCCAGTGGCGTCGAGGAGACACGATCGCCCGCGATACCCTCTTGAGTTACAACCGGGCGGATACCGAAAACCTCGTGTTCCTTGCCGACCGCTTCTATGAGGACTTGGTCTCCCGGTTCGGGCCTGCCTCATTGTCGACCACCTTTCAACCGGCCTATTCCCGATGAGCACCTGGATCGGCATCGGTCGGAGCGAGGTCGGACTCGTGCGTATCCTCAACCAGGATGCGTTCGCTGTCATCGATGAGGTGGGTGTCTGGGCCGTCGCGGATGGAATGGGTGGTCATGTCGGTGGCGAAGTCGCCGCTCAGACAGCCATTGCCTCTGTACAGGCCGGGGCCGCAGCATTGAGCCACCTACTTGGTAATGGTCAGGCGTCTCCCACGGAGGTGTTGACGGACCTGATCAGCCGAGCCCATGACGCCATCCTCAATCGGGCTCGATCAAAATCTAAGCTGAAAGGAATGGGCACGACTATCGTGCTGCTGACGATCGTCTCTGGTCCGGCCCCGATCGCTTACCTCCTCCATGTCGGCGACAGTCGAGCCTATCGGTTTCGATCAGGCACGCTGACCCCTCTCACGAAAGACCATACGTTGATCGAAAAATACCTGGAACGCGGCATCCTCACGGCAGAATCAGCAAAAACACATCCGGAACGGCATGTGTTGACACGTGCCTTGGGGGTCGGCACGACCGTAAAACCTACCATCACGGCCTTTCCCCTACTGCCGGATGACCTGGTGCTGCTCTGCTCGGATGGGCTGACCAAGATGTTGGAGGACGAGGAGATCCGAGCCACGTTCGCTGCCGGCGAGCTCGACCCGACTCAGGTGTGCAACCGCCTCGTTACCGCGGCACTCGATCGTGGCGGCGAAGACAATGTCACGGTGATAGTGGTCGCTCCTCGTTCGTCCTGATTTTACTTCGTTGTTGACATAGCTCGTCAGCCCGTGTAGTTTCCCTGCTCATTTGAAGCTTTGAACCTTGTCCCGTACATGGAGACCCTTATGCCCCGTCGGGGATCGTTCGTCTGCGGAAGTCTGTTCCTTCTTATCGGCCTTACGACCGTTGCGAGCGCCGGTGAACCGTCCGACCCGGAAGCAGCCATTCGTCAAATGGTCCGGGCCAATGCGGAAAAAGATCTTCCGACGCTCTCCCGCCTTATGGCTCACGATGCCGATATCGTCAGTTACTCGGTGGGTGGTCGCAAGTACGTCGGTTGGCCGGAGTTCGAACGGGAAATGCGTGAGGAATTCATCAACACCCAGAAGATTGAGATCCCCATTACAGAGCTCAAAGTCTGGACGAAAGGAGACCTGGCCTGGTTCACGATGGAGCTCGACTATACCCGCTATATCGGTGAAGGATCCGCAGTAAAGCGGACGATACTTCCCTTAAGAGAAACCGGCGTCCTCGAACGCCGTGCCGGCCATTGGCAGCTGTTGTCGTGGCACGAGTCGTTTCGATCCGCGCAACTAGGAGGTCCTCTTGCCTCGCCAGCGATGACAGGCGGATCGCAAAAGCTCGTCAACAATGCTACTGCCCCAGCGGTGCCTGACGTGAGCGGAGAATGGGATATTCTCGAGGTCGAGGATGAAAAACGCTACAAGGCGACGTTAGACAAGAATGGGAACGGCCCCTACTCGCAACAGGGCGGACGGTTTACTACAACAAAAATTGAAAATCGACTGTGGCAAGGCACCTGGCACCAGTCCGGCAACGATCGCGAAGGCGGATTTGAGGTTCTGCTCTCGGAAGACGGTACGCAAGCAAAGGGAATCTGGTGGTACACACGAGTCGATACGAGAAAAAATATTCCGCCGAAGGAACACGGCGGAACCTACCACTGGAAGAAAGTGACACCCTCACCAGCCAACGCCCAATGAGTCGGTTTGTTTCTTCTCAGCCATATCAACAACTCGGGGTCCGGTTCAACATCACCGCTTCACTTCCTCTGGGAGGTCTTATGCGCAGATCCCTCATTCTTTTTATCTCTCACCTTCTTCATGATCTCATCGGCCTATGCTGATGGAGGCCATGATCATCATGCCATCCCCACCCTGAAAAAGCAGGTGGGATCAAAGATCACCTATGGAGAGAACACCGCGACTCTGACCTTCGGCCCCATCGATCTTCCAACCGGCCATGGTGAAGGCGACATGGGTGATTCCATGCCTCGGTTCAACTTCCAGCTTCCTGAAGATAAGTATTTGGTCGGCTTCAAGTCGGCTCTTTCCACAGTCGACGGGAAGGAATTGCCGAGAAATTATCTGCATCATATTTTGATGATCAACAACACCAAACCCAGTGTCTCCTGCCCCGGTGAGCCGCTTTTCTTCGGTGGAGCCGGACTCGAAATGTCCGAAACACAATTCCCCGACGGATACGGCGTGAAGCTGTCGGCAACCGACAAATTAATGACGGTCGTCGCGTTCTATCACGGTGCCCCTCCCACCAAAGACGTCATCGCAACGTTCACGATGTATTTTGCGCCGAAGGTCAAACCGGTCAAAGAGATGGAGATCTATCAGGTCGGCGTCAACATTGTCTGCTTCACTAAATTCGGCGATCGGCCGGCGGATCAATCGGACGAAGGGATCGAAATCGGGCCGGGTGTCCAGGTTCGTACGGCCCCATTGAAGTTTAGTATGGATGGTTGCGTCAAATACGCATATCCGCACGGCCACGATGAATTGCTCCTGATTGCATTGGAGAATAAGACCAAGAAACAGACCCTCCTCCGGACTGTGCCGGATGTTGAGTCGGACGGAACACTTCGGGAATTCTTACCTCATCAGGTCTATAAAGACGGCCAGGGATTCCCTATCTCCAAGGAAGATGACTATGAGATGGTGATGGTCTACCACCATTCTCTGCAGAGAACTGAACTCCAACATGGCATGGGCAACTATCTGCTGTATATGACGCCCGGCGCCTGCTCAGGGCAGGGCAAAACTGCCGCCGCCTACTGAATCTCCCCTCGCAGGCTTGTCGGACAAAATCATCCGACAGGCCTGCGAGCGGTCCGCAGTTTTCCTACCGTCCAAAATTGTTCATTCACCGCCTCGTAGCTACCGTCCCCTACGAAAGAATCGGCCCCCAGTCTGGGTTTCTCGCCGCCACTTGTGGTATCAAATCACACGGTCCTGAAGCATCAGCGGTGTTGTGCGACTGAGTTGGTCGATTGACCCGCTGAATGACCTCCCCGAAAGCAGGCTTGCCCAGAAACACGGGAATCGTGCCATGCCGCAGAGCGAGCCTGTCGCCATCCTCCTCGTCAATTCGATCGCCGAAGAAATCAAACTGGCCACGCTCAACTTCCGAAGATTCTTTCCAAACTGCCGCGTCGAAGCCGTCTACACCGTGGAGGAAGCGCTTCAGTGGGGACATCGAGCATCATGGCAACTCATCTTAATCGATGAGGATTTGCTCGCCCAGCGCGCTGCGCCTATCTTCTCAGAACTGAGGAGGCTTGCCCCCTATGCCACGCTCGTGCTGCAGACGGCTCAGAGCGACTCCGCCGCATTGCATGCGCTTCAGGCAGGTGCGGATTTTCTCCTTTACAAGCAGTCACCCGTTTTCCTCACTGAATTGATGTTGTATACAAAAGGCGTGCTCGAAACACGCGCCATCCGTATGAAGCTCAAACAGACAGAGGAACGCCACAGCCGCCTCATCGATATCCTCAGCGATGGATTATACGAGCTCGATATAGAAGGACGATTCGTGTACCTCAGCCCGCTCGCCACTGAAATGCTGGGCTATGCGGAGAACGAATTAATCGGCACTCCGTACTCCGCCGTCGTGCCTCCGGATCAACAGGATCGCGCTCGTCGTCGTTTCAACGAACGCAGAACGGGGACGCGAGCCGCCCGGCGGATGGAGATCGATCTCATTCGTAAGACATCCTCCGACAAATCGACCCATACCCGAGTCAGAGCCGAGATCAGCGCGAGAGGGCTGTACGACTTTAATCGCCGACACCTCGGAACACTGGGTCTGTTGCGCGATATATCACACCACCGCCGGCAAACGAAGACCATTGATCAGCTTGAGCATCAACTTCGTGAATCCGATCGATTTGTCGACATCGCACGGCGCTTTTCGACCTTGTCGAAAAATCTGCACGCCCCTCATCATGCAATTCAAGCACAGTCTCAACTCCTGCTCAAAACCATCCGCGATGCGCACCTGATCGAACAAGTCGACTCGCTGGCAACATACGCCGCTGAAGCCGCTCATCTGGGGCAAGAGCTCGTCCGGACTACGTCGGAAATCGTCATCCGCCCAGACACCATCAATGACATTATCGAGACCATTCTGGCCGCCGCTACACCTCCCCCCGCCCTTGCGAACATCGAGTGGATTGAACGGGCCTATGGGCGGAATCTTCCACCTTTCACCGGAAGCCGCGATTCCATGACGGATCTCCTGCGCATTCTCCTCTCACATGCCAAACGCTATGTGGCCGCTGTAGGAACTCCCCATCGATTACGAATCAGTACCAGGGCAATCAACGAAACCGGAGCCCCTGTAGACCAAGAGGCATCCTTGCTTCCACAAACGACGGCCGCCGAATTCGAAATTCACATTCAAGAAACAGACAGTATCACCGCGGCTGAACAGGGCCCCCTGCAGACAACAACCGGCGATCTCCTTGAGGCCTATGCGTTAATCAAGCGACTTGGAGGACGTTGGGATTTTCTGGCTCGGGTCGGTGGCTTCCTATCGATCAAAGTGTGGATTCCCGTGGAACAACCTCCTGTGTCGGACAGTCCCGGTCTGCCTTCGCCCCCACTCGTTTCTTCGCCAGGCGGTGCGGTCGAACCGACTATCGAGACGATTCTTCAGACTCCGGCGCATACCTTGTCGACCACGCCCTCTTCCCTCCGTTCAACCAACGGAGCCTTTGCCTGACCGCCGCAAACGCATTCGGACGACAGTCGACCTTCCGGCGCGCGTCACGATCGGTAATGAGCCGTACGAAAGTGTCGTGACGAATCTGAGTCCAAGCGGAGCCTCATTGGAGATTGATGGTGTGCTCCCGTCATTCGAACAACAGCCCGTCTACCTAGTTCTTATGACAGCCATCAGCATCTTGGAATTGGATGCCACCGCACATGACCGAGGAGAAACTCCACGACGGACCGGCATCGAGCGACGAGCCTCCCGTGTTGCACTCGAGTTCACCGCACCCAATGAGAGTCAGCAGAAGATCCTCGCGTCATTTATTGAGGCGACACGAATACATGCATTGGCCATAACGGTCGAAGCTCAGTTTCCTCCGCTCCATAGGACGGGCGATTCTGTAGCGACCCACACGGAAACTGGTCTTCAAGGCACAGACTCTCGTGAGACGGTGAGAGTTCGAGTCGCGCTGCCGGTCCGCATTGAAGCTTCTGAAGCTGCAGCCGGAAGTCTATTGGGCACTGTCATCAACCTCAGCCGAGGCGGTGTATGCGTGCAAACGGAGTCGTTCCTGAAAATGACCGATGAGGAGATCAGGCTTCATTTCTCTTCAATCGGCCACCATGATCAGCCGAGGGTACAGAATCCGGAAGCGCCCGAAGCGATCCTGATCGGCCGCATTGTCCATCTCGCTTCCCATCCCACTGTTTCATCCGAGCTCACAGCAGGCCCATCACAACCAGGACAACGCATCGGCATCCGTTTTTTCCAACTGACGCCATTCGCAGAACGGGAAGTCAACCGCGTGCTTGCACAATACATCGGCTCCTTCAGAAACTTTGCGGATCGAGACGGCTGGCCGTTGATCATAAGCGACAGATGGGAATGCAGGAATACGCATGGCCAAGCTATTGCGGTGACGGTCGACTATGCTCGCCATGAAAGTTCCCTAGACACCCCGATCTTCGTCGTCATTCCGGGGTTCGGATCGACCCAAACCGACTACGTACCACTCTCGTTTTACCTCGCTGCCAACCATGTGCGCGTGCTGCGCTACGACCACTCGAATCACGTCGGCCAAAGCGAGGGCAATGTTTTACATATCACATTGCGCAATATGCAGGCTGACCTCCAGAGCATCCTGAACTTTGTCCACGCCACATGGCCCGCCGCTCCGGTGGCTCTCCTCGCCGAAGACATTGCGGCACGAGTGGCTGTGAAAGTCATGGCTCAAAGCACATCGACTGATCAGCTTTTCTGTCGAATCCAGTCCTCGACCTAGAAACCGCGCTTTCCTCCATCCATCGCTCCAATATTGTTGAAACCTACAGGCAAGGCCATCGGCGAGGTGTTGCCAATCTTTGGGGCCTCAATGTCAACGTCGACAAGTTTATCGGTGATGCGATCACGGGAGAATATGTCGACTTGACCTCGTCAAGGGCTGACTTCGCTCAACTGGCTGCTCCGCCGATTATCCTGGTCTCTCCCAGAAAGTACCGCCCTATTGAACACATGTTCGGCCCTCAATATCAGTCCCTCTCCACCCTGGCCCCTCGCCCAACCGTTGTATCACTGCCGACCGACGTGTCGGGGAAATCAGAGGCCAACGACGAGTGCCCTGCCGAAGCCTTCAAGGCGATCTTGAAGCTGATCTCAACTTCTCTGATCGGCGATTCTCCATCGGCTCAGGTCCGGGAACCGAGCCTCTTCGATGTGTGTCGGCAACGGCAGTTGGAGCATGAACGTATCCGTATTCGCTACCACGTCTCGCAAGCCACACGCAGCGCCTTGTGGGGCGCTCACTTGGCTCATCTCCCTCAACTCGAAAACTTGCCGGACTGTTTAGTCTTGACGAATGAACTGTATGGCCGACTCCTTCCCCTTGAACCAGGTATAACTGTCCTCGATATCGGCTGCGGCCAAAGGAACTTCGTCCGCCTTATGCTGACCAATCAGGCCTATCGGTCGGCACATCAAAGCGGACCAACAACCATCCCTCTCCGCTATATCGGGTTGGACCAGTCGCACGAATTGCTGAGACTTGCAGAAGAGCAGACCCATACATTCGCTGAAGATCTTCCCGCCACACTCAGGGCTGCTGTCCCAGTCAGCCAACGGTTAGCGACAAGTTGGACGCACACAGATTGGAATGTGCCTTTTCCTTTCACCGATGGATCGATTGAGCGCATTCTCTGCCATCTTTCGCTCTCCTTTACCCCCTCTCCCATGTATTGTCTCAGACAGATGCTTCGAGTCTTGCATCCGGATGGGACAGCCGTCGTGACTTGTTTTCAATCGCACACCGATCTCTCGATGCTGTTTCGCCGCCACCTGCGCGCAACAGACCGTGATGAATTCGATTCTCCTGCCAAGATCGTCCTTCACTATCTCGGTCGTCTGCGTGAAGCCGTTCGCCATGGCTTATTGCATACCTATGAGCGGCATGAGTTAGCCGGTCTGCTCGCTCACGCCGGTGCGGGTTCAATCCAGTTTTTCCCCGTCCTTGACAACCAACTTCTCCTCGCCATTGTACGGAAGACCAAATCCGCTGGATGAAACAGTCTCTCGGGTGTATACTTTGCACCTAGGAATGATACGTAGCCACGTTTTTACCATGGTGGACTACGCAGGCACAGAGGACCTCGCACACCACGCTCATGACGGATCGCACGGCTCCGCAATCATTCCCTTGTCAATCAGGCACCGTATCGCTGCGACAACTCACGCAGTTCGCACGAGACATGGGGCACCCGACAAGCCTCCCCGTCATTGCAGAACGCATTCTTTCCGGCCTCTCTGAAGTATCCCAGCACTCTCAAGGAATCCTCTATTTGTTTGATCGCGAACGCGAATGTTTCTGCCGGGTGATTTCACAAACGCAGATCCCTTCCATAGCAGCGCCTCTCGTCGTTCCTCTCAATTATCCCCTTGTTCAACGACTGGCTGAGCACCAAGACATCCTCGACTCGTCCACGTTAATCGACTCCCTATGCAAAGCATCGTTGGACAATACAGTGGGTGCCCAGCTCGCCACTCTTCCCATCAATCTGGCCATCCCACTGCTGAATCGGGAAAGGTTGATCGCCTTCGTATTGCTTCAATCCAGGATAGGTACCGCTGTCATTGCCTCCCATACTATGGAACTCCTGGCTGCGATGGCCCAGAATGCCGCCAACGCGCTCGACTCGTTCCTGCTGTATGAGGATCTCCGGCAGTCCCAAGCCCTCATGCGACGAACCGATCGATTGCGTTCTTTGGAAACCATTGCCGGAGGGTTCGCTCATGAAATTCGAAATCCTTTGAACGTCGATCAAGACCTTCATTCAGCTGGCTCCGGAACGTAAGAATGACAGTCAATTTATCGGTGAATTTAGTCGGATTGTGCTCGATGACGTTAATCGGATTGAAAGGCTGATTCAGGAGATCCTCGACTACGCTCGATACATGGAACCGCGGTTGACCGATGAGGATCTGAATGAAATCGTCTCGTCGTGCCTGTACTTCATCCAGGTGAAAGCCGACAGCCGAGGGATCAAGATTGAAAAAGATTTGGCGCCTGAGCTTCCTCGTGGCATGTTAGATCGGCAACAAATCAAACAGGTCCTTTTAAACCTGCTCTTGAATGCGATGGATGCCATGAGCGACAAAACCGGAACCCTCCGAGTACGAACCACTAAGCTCCAAAAAGCGGACGGTGAGGTGTGGACTCAGATAAAGATCGAAGACACGGGGTACGGTATCTCACCCGAAAATCTTGACCATATTTTTGACCCGTTTTTTACCACCAAACATGCGAGTGCCGTCAATGAAGGAACGGGTTTGGGACTGACCATTGCTCATCAGATCATTCGGGAGCATCGAGGAGAGATTCAAGTTCAGAGCACGGAAGGAGTCGGAACGACCTTCCACATCAATCTTCCCTCCCATCGGGGTTAGAACGCAAGGAGCACTTTGTGGAAAGCTCGGTTGTTAGGAAACGAGTTCTATTGATCGATGACGACCCCCGAGTCCGTACCTCTCTCAAGATGGTTCTCGAACCACTCTATGACATTCTCCAAGCTAGTGATGCACCTGAGGGGCTCGATGTGTTTCGGAAGGATGAACCCGACCTCATCCTCCTCGATGTCATTCTCCCGGGAACCGACGGCCTTGCAGTGCTTCAAATGTTTCGCATGGAAAGCAAGATGACCCCCGTCATCATGCTCACAGGCACCAAATCCGTCAAAACAGCCGTCGACGCCATGAAGTTCGGGGCTGCTGATTATCTCTCGAAACCGTTCGACGTCGATGAGCTCCGGATCGTCATTGATCGAGTCCTGAACTCCTCAGAATTGGAGCGAGAGGTCAAGCAACTGCGGGCTCAAGTGGTCCAGCGCTATGCCTTCCATAATCTCATTGGGAAAAGCCAGGGCATGCAGGAGATCTACTCAAAAATCGAGCAGGTCGCCGACAGCCGTACCACGGTGCTCATTACGGGAGAAAGCGGCACGGGAAAGGAATTGGTAGCGAAAGCCTTGCACTACAACAGTGCCCGGCGTGAACGCCCCTTCATTGCGCTGAACTGTGCAGCGTTGCCCGAAACGCTCATTGAAAGCGAACTCTTCGGCCACGAAAAAGGGTCGTTCACGGATGCCACAGCTCGACGCGTCGGACAGTTCGAGTTGGCGAACACCGGAACGTTGTTCTTGGACGAAATCGGCGACTTAAGTCCGGTCACACAGGCTAAGCTCCTGCGCGTCATCCAAGAACGCGAATTTATGAGAATCGGCGGGGTTCAGTCGATCAAGGTCGATGTCCGCATTGTGGCGGCGACAAACAAGAATCTTGACGACCTCGTTCGAAAAGGGCAATTTCGGGAAGACCTCTACTATCGCATCAACGTTATTGCGCTTTTTCTCCCTCCACTCCGTGAACGCGGTGAGGATATTCCTCTCCTGGCCAAACATTTCCTCGAGAAACGGCTGGAAGAGGAACGACGCCCCCAGATCGAATTCGGGAAAAACGCACTGGAGCTTCTGACTCGTTATTCTTGGCCGGGCAATGTCCGCGAGCTGGAAAACTTCGTTGAGCAAGCGTTCATTTGGTCCCAACACGCCGCGCAAATCACTCCGGAGCATTTACCGACGCTGATCAAGAGCGATTCCCGTTCAACATCGCTTCGAGACGATACACTCGCCGGTCGCATATCGCTTGAAAAAGCCGTGATGGAGTTTGAACGGGAAATTATCCTTGATGCGTTGAAACGAACCAATTACGTACAAACCCATGCCGCGAACCTACTAGGGATCAGCCGCCGGATGCTGAAATACCGCATGGATACTCTCAGCATCGGTCGCTCTGACAATTCCACCATCCAAGAATCTGATCTGCCCATGCAAGAATGACACACTTATGCACAAGAATGTCACACTTATGCACATATATCCTCTCACCATGTCAATAATAATAGGTATACTATTACTATTGTAAGCTACGTATAGTTGCCAATCCTACCACCACCACTTTATATTGAAATGATCTGCAAACTTATGAAAAGGAATGGAAATTGCTTGCTTATGACGCGGCTTGGAGCAGGCAACGAAAATGGTCACAGCTTCCTGTCAGGCAGAAGCACAACCAACAGTCCTTGTAATCGATGATGAAGCGGGGCCTCGCGATGCCCTTAAAGTGATACTTCACACCTTCTACAACGTTCGTTCTGCAGAAAACGCCAAGACAGCTCTTGAGGTCCTTGGGCAGGTACCCATTGATGTAATCACGCTCGATCAAAAGCTTCCGGATCGTCATGGACTCGATCTTCTCAAAGACATAAAGCACCATCGCCCTGAGGTAGAGGTCATTATCGTCACGGGATACGGAAGTCTGAAGTCTGCCATGGAAGGTATCCGCCACGGAGCTGCGGGCTACTTGCTTAAACCCTTCAACGTGAACGAACTGACTACCCTCATTCAGCAGACGATAGACAAAAAACGCCGACTTGACTTTCTTCGCCACTGCCTTCGGACACTACCGGACCTTTGGGGCTCAGAGGAAGAGAGCGCACGAGCGTGGGACAAGGTCAAGACAGGATACACTTCGCTCTCCAACGCGCAAGACGACGACCCCTTGGCAAGACGATATGAACCTGCTTCCACTCTTGTCCGATATTCTAGAGGCCACCGACCGTCAATTACTCAATCATTCGAGCCGAGTGAGTTTCCATGCCACGTTGATGGCAAGCCGACTCAATCTTCCCACCTCCGAGCAAAAATCATTGGCTTTGGGGGCCTTTTTGCATGACATAGGGAAAACCAGCTCTCCCATCATATCGATTCTCAGAAGACCAGGTCCTTCCCTCCGGCGAAGCATCGCTCTGTAGGGAACATTCCGACAGAGGGGCACGGATGCTTGCGTCGTTTGGTTTACCGATTGCGGTGGAGCAAATTGTCACATCCCATCACGAGCGCTGGGATGGGCAAGGATACCCTCGTGGACTCCGAGGCACGGAAATTCCGTTACCGGCTCGCATCGTCGGCATCGCCCAAACATTCGATCATTTGACCGCCGACGCACCTGGGCGCGTCGCGCTCCCGTTGGATGTCGCAATCCGCCGGATCTCGCTTCAATCTCATACGCATTTTGACCCGCTGTTGCTGGAATTCTTCATTCAAGTCGTGAAGGACTCGCCCGTTTCGCCTCCCGCCATGGATATCGCTCCCGCCGCTTGATCTATTCAAGCGCTCCGGCAATCAACTCTGCTGCCGCAGATCGCGTCTTTTGAGTGACTCGCTCGCCCCCGAGCATGCGCGCAATTTCTCCCTCGCGACTCATGCCGGTCAACGAACGCGCCGTTGCCACCGTCCGTCCCTTCACTTCCGACTTTTCGACAGAGAAATGGTGCTGGGCTTGAGAGGCGACCTGCGGGAGATGCGTGATGCACAATACTTGATGGTATCGGCCCAACTCCCTGAGCCGTTTCCCGATCGTGGCTGCGACCGCCCCTCCAACTCCGGTATCGATCTCATCGAAGATCAAGACCGGCACATGGTCGACATCAGCAAGGACGGATTTCAATGCCAACATAACTCGCGATAGTTCGCCGCCGGATGCCACACGAGACATTGGTTTCAACGGCTCGCCGACATTGGCCGACAGTAGAAACTCGACACGATCGGCTCCATCAGGACCGTAGAGCTCGTCGGACCCGCTCGGCATGACTTGGACTAGAAACCGTACGGATCCCATTTTCAGCGCATTGAGCTCTTTACCCACCAGTTTTGTCAATTGTTGAGCTGCTTCCGCTCGCTTTTCTGAGAGCGCACGGGCCAACTCCGAGACGTTCCGTTGTTGTTCCTCAATGAGATGATCATACCGATTGAGTTCGCTGTCCGCTCCCTGAAGTTGCTCCAGTTCATGTTTCACTCGATGATGCGTCTGCAGGACGGCTTCGATGGTGCCCCCGTACCTCTTTTTCATCTTCTGGATGACAGCCAAACGATCATCGATCGCACTGAGTCGCATAGGGTCGGAGTCCAAGCCCTCGGCATAACTACGAAGGGAATCGGCGACTTCTTTCAGGAGCACCTTGGCCTCGGATGCAAATCGAACAGTGCCGTCCATCTCAGGATCGATCTGAGATAGTTCTGCCAACGTACGTTCCATCGACACCAGATTTACCAAGATACCGTGCGTATCATCGTGAATTCGTTCCTGCGCTTCAGATACCAACTCTGCCAGACGCCGCGACGACCCCAACCGATGGCGTTCGGCTTGCAGTGACTCTTCCTCTCCGATACGGCAGCCAGCCTCATCCAATTCCTTTTGTTGAAAACGCAACAGATCCTCCTGCTGGGCCCGCTGTTGTAGGCTAGCGGCAAGCTCAGCGCGTTCTTCACGGAAACGTACCCAATCACGATGGGTCGATCGATATTGAGACCGAAATTCCAACAGACGGCCGAAGGCATCCAGTACCTCCAGTTGAGCGAAGGTCGACAAGAGCGATTGCTGGTCGTGCTGGCCATGGATATCAATGAGCGTCCCTGCGAACTCTTCCAGCACGTGGACCGGACTTAAGACTCCGTTCAGGTAAACCCGGTTTCTTCCTGAACGAGTAATGATGCGTCGAATGATGAGTTGAGAATCGTGCGGTCCAAGGATCTCTTGGCCCCGCAGCCGTTGAAGGAGGGGATACGTGAGCGGAATCTCGAATGATGCTTCGAGTTGAGCTTCCTCTTCGCCGAATCGAATCTGATCGCTTGAGGCTCGTCCGCCTATAAGAAGAGCCACTGCATCGATCACTAAAGACTTACCGGTCCCCGTCTCTCCGGTCAACACGGTAAATCCTGAGTCAATCGTCAGACTCAGCCGTTCGATCACGGCAAAATTTGTGATGCGCAGCTCAGTGAGCATGGCTGCAACGGTGGCGAGACCCAGCTAACTGCAGGAGACACATATGGCGCTCAATGTGAGCCAATGCCGGCTAAAACCAGCCTGAACAGCAAGCAAGATACTCAAAACGGCTGCTGATCTCGCTCGCTTAACCCCGTCGCGCCCGCTTCGCCAACTCATCAAGGCGAGCCAACACGCGCTTCTCCACGGACAGGGCCGCAGCGAGGTTCGTGAGGCGACGAACAAGGAGGCGCACGGCGCGATGAAGAAAGAGCGCCACGTTTGTGCGCGCCGGCGAGTCGATGAGCCGGCAGTGTCCGAATCTCTTCACGTTTGCGGACAGGCGCGCGATTCACGCCGTGCCGGACAAAGCACGGCACGCCTGTGAACACCACTGAGATGATGAGGCGGCTGTGTCTCGCGAGAACGAGGCTGGCTGCCGCTTTCAGCATCTTGCTAGGCAGTCCCGGCATGCTGAACAAGCAGTGAGTCGATCATCTCTTTGAACTGGCGTTTTGGTCTGGCACCCACCAGCTTCTCGACCTGTTGGCCGTTTTTGAAGAAAAGAATCGTGGGGATACTCATCACCTGGTAACGACCCGCAACCTCTGGATTTTCATCGGTGTTCAGTTTTCGAACCTTGAGCTTCCCGGCATATTCTTTTGCCAGCTCGTCGACGATGGGAGCCACCATTTGGCAGGGACCGCACCACACAGCCCAAAAATCGACCATGACGAGTTCAGAAGCCTTCATGACTTCGGCATCCCAACTGGAATCTTCAACTTTCAAGGCGTCACCAGCCACGTCTGCGTCCTCCTTCAGGATTGAGATCATTATAAATGATTACTGGGCATCGTACCCCACCACTGTTTTTAGTGTCAAACACGGATCACCGTCCGGGTTGAGCCCCGGGCTGCACATCCCCTGTCGCGGAGGTCTGAGGAGGAAGACCATAGGGCCCGCCCAGCGTCTTCCACGGTAGACCCGGTTCACCCCACAGAAGCGGACTCAAGAGAGTCCGCATGACGACAGTCCCGGCGCTCTCGGTCCACCCTACTCCAGTGAGACTCAACATAAAGCTGTATTGCTGGCGATCCGGAAACTTCAGGTAATACAGCCCCACCGACCAACACTTGCACGGATTCTGATAGAGCGCAACCGCATCCAACTGAGGACTGCTTCCATTATTGATGTCGTAATAGGCCTTCGCCCCGAATGTCCAACCCCAAGGGGTGCGGAATGCACCACCCATCGTGAGAAACTCGATTTCCTTCGTCGGAGCAAACACTTCGTTAAAGGAGATCGGGTTCCAAAGGTCGCCTCGCCTGACCCGATTCCCATCTCTCGTGTACCGTTGTCCCACTTCGAAATACCAATTGGTTCCCTCTTGAAATCGAAGGTCCGTGTTGAATTGACTCACCCCGGCTTGATAGGGGTCGAAGAACGCATCGACCGTCAGATACCGGTTGATCGGCGGCCGGAGAGCCCACACCTGCGCCGCGCGTCCGACTACCGGAGCATCCAACCACGCCGGCGTCATCAATGTCGGCAGGTTGTTGCCGATCACGGCACGCATCCAGATATCGGAAAACCTCTTCCCTTGGATGGGCGTCGTGGCCGGCTGGATCGGCTGGGTCACCGATCCGAGGAAAGGGGCAACTCCCGGCGTGAAGTCCCGGGCCAGAGTCTGCACATCACCGACATGATAGCTCTGAGCCAACGTGAGATCGAGCCAGTTGAACGCATTTTTTCCGCCTGATTCCAGCACGCGACTGCGCAACATATAGGTCAGCAGATTCTTCTTTGGTAGGTCATCGACTTGGTCGATTTGCGTCAACTTCGATTGATCAGTCGATGGGACATATTCGTACGTGACCGAGGGTTCCACTGTATGTAAAAGACTGTCCCCGTCAGCAAGGGCAAATCGGCGTGTCACCTTCGATGTGGCCTCCACCCCCAACCAAAAAGTTTCTCGATGCTGCGCTTCGTCCGATTGCGCCCCTCTGGTGTAGTAGACCTCACGAAACTTCGCTTGCGGTCGAATCCCAATGGCATGCCCGAGATGAATCACGTCCGTCGAAATACCCGGAACCATATCGATCCGATTAAGCGTAAATCCTTGATCTCGATAAAAATTCACAAAGGTCCCATCCATGCCCAATAAGACAGGCGAATTGAACACCGAGGTATAGGGAAGGCTATAGCCGGCCTCCGGAAGACGTTGGAACGTATCCTTTCCCCCGGCTTGTAACGGTTGCAGATAGATGCCCACGAGATAGAGGTTGCCGTAGGGCAAGCGCTGAGTCATCAAGAGATTTGATTCAGTGCTCGGTAAGGCTCGGAGTACCCCCGAATTGCTCAGTTGTTGGAAATAGTTGGGATCGGTGACCAAATTGGCGTTGGCACGGAGCAGCAACGTATCGGTGATATATTGCGTATGGCTCCCGACAAGCGCCGCGCGTGCTTCTTTCGCACTCTCCCCGCTGCCGGTGACGCCGGCGACGTTGGGAAGCTGCGTCTGTTGTAGATAACTCACATACCACTTGCCACGAGATCGCCAGTCCAAGGCATATCGATACTCAAAATCGGACCCATACCCCAGGTCACTGTAATACGATGGCGTCACCGTCAGGTCATGGCTCGGATTGATCGCCCAATAAAAGCTCTGTTTCACATGGAATCCGAATCGATTGTCATAGCTCGGGATAGGCATCAGAAATCCGCTTCGCCGTTTGATCATTGGATAGGAGAACGTGGGTAATGGAATCGTGGGCACATCTAATACGCAGAACCATGCGCCCTTGAATCCCAACGTGTCCCCGAGGGTCATATCCAACTCTTTAAACCGAAAACGCCAAGCCGGCACTTCTCCATCTTGCGCATCACAATTCGTGAAACTGCCCTCTTTGACTCGGTAATGGTATTCGGAAAATCTCTGCAGGAGGCGACCGGATATTAGTGAGTTAGTCTTCGGAACGTAGAGCCGGCCATGTGTCACGACGCCGGCCTCAGTATTGACATTGAGCTCCATCCGCTCAGCCGTCACATCAGTCTGCGGGTCCGTTAAATGGACATGGCCGACGGCAGTGAGAATCCCCGGCAAGGCTTGAATGGTGGCGTGGTCCAACGTCAGCTTAATCGTTCCCTGATGAATGACGACCGATCCGTTTGCTTCATACACTTCTTGATCTTGGCGATAGTCGATACGCTCCGCCGTGATATCGAGGGGAGATCCAGTGGGCGATGTTCCGGCACCCACTGGGTTGTCTGCCGCTTGTCCAGGAAATGGAACGAGGAGAAGGACGGCGACGACAAGAACGCGCCGCCAACGGACCCCCGCGAGAGGACCCGCCATGCTAACCACGAATCGGTGACAGTCCACAGCCACGCACTGCCGCTTTAATATCCCCTAGGAGCATCAACGATCCGGCAATACAGACAAGATCGTGCGGCATGGCTCGACTTCTGGCGGCTGCCATCGCATCCATGGGAAGGACAGCCTCGAGCACCGGCCCACGCCATTCGCGCAGCGTTGCACGGAGATCCTGGACCGTAGCAGACCGTGCGAGAGTCGCCTGTGTCAGCACGATTTCCGACACAAACGGCAGCAGTGGAGCGATAAATCCCCGTCGATCTTTATCCCGCATCATGCCCCACACGAGAATAATTCGAGATGAGGGGTGACTGATGGAGAAGTCCTTGAGATACTCCGCGAGCGCATGCGCGGCGGCAGGGTTGTGAGCTCCGTCGAGTACGACCTTGGGATACTCGTCGATCGACTCCAAACGACCTTCCCATGAGACCGTACGCAGGCCGTCACGAACGGCTCCCTCATCTGTGTCGATTCCTGCTCGACCCGCCGCTTCAAGGAGTGCCAACGCACAAGCGGCATTGTCCCACTGGTGATGCCCCGCCAGGCCGCAGGTCAGATTTTCAAACACGCGCTTCACTCCACGATAGGTCAGTCCCGCAGGACGATTTCCATCGATAGCAAAGTCCCGGCCAAGCTGCCACAGCGGGGCTGACCGATCCTGCGCAATCCGGCGCAGAACCTGTTCGGCTTCCCGCCTCATCCGTCCGATCACGACCGGTACAAAAGGCTTGATGATTCCCCCTTTTTCAAATGCGATCGCTTCCTCCGTGTGCCCCAAATACTCCTGATGATCCAAACCGATCGTCGTAATCGCACTGGCCAGTGGTTGCCCTACAACATTGGTGGCGTCGAACCGTCCGCCCAACCCAACTTCCAGTACGGCGACGTCAACGTTCCGACTCTGCGAAATAGAGGAACGCCAGCGCCGTCGTCATCTCAAAAAATGTCGGCTCCAGTTATCTTGTAGCGCGGCCCGTAACCGCGCGATCAACGCCTCGACTTGATGTTCCGTAATCATGCACCCGTTGACACGAATCCGCTCTCGGAATTCGACTAAGTGGGGAGACGTATACAGTCCGACGCACCGGCCTGAATGCTGAAGGACCGACGCGACCATCGCCGCCGTCGAACCCTTGCCGTTGGTCCCTCCGATATGAAGCACGCGAAGCGAGCGATGCGGATTGCCGATCCGGTCCAACAGAATCCGCATCGTCTCCAGGCCCAGCTTGATGCCGTGCTTCTGAAGCGCGAAGAGATACTCAATGACGGAGGAGTAGCTCATCAACAAGCCGGGAGGACGCAGAAGGCTAAAAGTGATTCACGAGGGTGCCGACCGTCTCCTTGAGGCGCTTACGCTCGACGATCATATCGATCATGCCGTGTTCGAGAAGAAATTCGGCCCGTTGGAACTGATCCGGCAACTGTTGCTTGATGGTTTGTTCGATGACACGAGGTCCGGCAAACCCGATCAGCGCTTTCGGTTCGGCAATGATGACATCCCCCAACATCGCCACGCTGGCCGTGACGCCGCCGAACGTGGGATCGGAGAGGATCGAGATGAACGGCAGTTTCGCCTCGCCCAACTTCGCGACCGCGGTCGAGGTCTTGGCCATCTGCATCAACGAGAGAATGCCTTCCTGCATCCGCGCGCCCCCGGAAGCAGTGACCAGGATGACCGGCAGTTTCAGCTCCAACGCCCGATCGATCGCGCGGCAGAGCTTTCCCCGACCACAGATCCCATACTCCCGCCCATAAAGCTGAAATCGAAGACACAGAGCACCACACGGCGCCCGTTGACCAGGCCTTCGCCGATGACGAGGGCATCCTTCCGTCCGGTCTTTTCTTGGTGGGTCTTCATGCGGTCTCGATAGGACTTGGTGTCTTGGAAGGTCAAAGGATCTTGAGCTTCCAGTTCAGCATCCCATTCTTTGAACGTACCAAGGTCGATCAGTAACCCGATTCGCTCCGTGACCGAGATCGGAAAGTGATACTCGCACTTCGGGCACACCTTGCTGTTCCGGTCGACTTCCTTCCGATAGACGATCTCCCGACAATGGTTGCACTTGAGCCACATCCCCTCGCTGCCTTTCGAACGAGGCGGCGGAGCAGATTCTGTCGGCTTCTCTTTCTTGAACCAGGCCATCGCGCTCTCCTATCGGGTCTTACACTCTGATCGTCTCATCCCCCCGCAGCCGACAATGCCAACTTCACCAACATCCATATTCCCACTGAGAGGCTGGCGATGCCGGCCAAACCTTGTACCGTCCCAAAAATCCGCTGACTGATCGAACGCGAATAGATGACGGGCACACTGATCGTCAGTCCGATGACCATCATGCCGATGATTGAACCGAGACCGAAGACGAGGATGGATAGAAGCCCAGTCCCCATCTCCTCCGTCGTTGAAAGAATCATCAACATCAATGCCGCTGATCCGGCCAATCCGTGGGCCATACCGATGCAGAGTGGGCGGATTGACTGAACCATCCAATGCCGATGTCGGTGGTCCTCCTGCCGCTGGTGGCTGTGGAAATGGATATGCGGTTCACCCTCATGGTGGTGGCTGTGCACGTGCCATCGTTCACGGTACAACTTGAGAGCCAGAGTCCAGCCGAGAACGATCAGGAGGACCGCCACGCCGGATTCGGCCAAGAGTTCAAATTCGTCTGGAATGCGAATCCCCCACGCAAGCACAATCGACCCGACCAGCAAGAGCGTGAGGGTGTGCCCAATGCCCCACCAGAGTCCCACCGCCCCGGATGCCAGAAGCGACGGCCGCTCTGCAAGCACCGTCGAGACAGCGGCAAGATGATCGCTATCCAGAGCATGCCGAAGCCCCAGCAAGAAACCGACGCCTAGCAGCGACACAAATTGAGGATCCGGCAGCATGTTCTAGGAAATCCAACCCATGGACGACCTTCTTTTGAATAGGCAGCGGAAACAGAACCATTGCGGGTGGGCGTGCATTGTAGCAAATCCGTCTCAGAGAATCTCATCCACCACGGGCATGCATCTCTAAATGTGGATCTTCCCGGAGACGATCGATTTCGATTAACCCCCCGTCCCGGAGCCCCACTCGTTCCAACGCTTTACGTTCCTCCGCTCCACGATCGCGGCGAGCAGCCCACCCCGATCGAATGATGTCCCGCATGTGCTCCGGGTGCTCGTTCATGCGAAGAGGCTTGCGAAGGTCCACTCCCGATCTTGCGTACAAGCACAGATACCACAACCCATCGGCCGTAACACGACTGCGGTCGCACTGCGCACAAAACGGCGTCGTCGTTGACGGAATAATCCCAAAGATCGTGCCGTCCGGCAAGCAAAATCGTTGAGCGGGAGCCGCCCCCCGTTCTGGAAGCGCTGTGATTCGACCGTACCGTCGAGCGAGGGTATCAAGGATCATGTCCTGAGAAAGGACTTTGTCCATCCTCCACTCGTTCGCTCCACCAACGTCCATATATTCGATGAACCGGACTTCGGCCTGATAGTGTCTGGCAAACTCGATCAACGGGCTCAATTCATCCTCATTGAACCCGCGAATGGCGACGGTATCGAGCTTCAAATTGGTGAACCCTGTTTTCCCAACCGATTCAATCCCTTCCAGAACTCGTGCAAATTCATCCCGCCCGGTCAGTCGGCGAAATCGCTCCGGCCGCAGGGTATCCAAGCTGACCGTTACCCGGTTGAGCCCCGCATCATAGAGCTCGTGCGCGTATTCGGCCAAGAGCACGCCGTTCGTCGTCAAAGCCACTTCGGTGATCCGCCGATTCTGAAGGAGCAGTCGTACCAGCCGCGCGAGGTCCCACCGCAACAAAGGCTCACCACCGGTCAATCTGACCTTGTCGACTCCCAGATCAGCGAAGTATCCCGCAAGCGTCGCCATTTCCTCGAAGCTGAGAATATCCTCGCGTGGCAGCCAGACATACTCCGGTTCCGGCATGCAATACCGGCAACGGAGATTACAGCGATCAGTCACGGACAGCCGCAAACTCTTCAAGCGGCCGCCCGAACATGTCCTGTGTTGCTACAGGCGCTATATTTTCCATGAATTCATCCATCACTTGCAGTCGACCGTTACTTTCCATTTTTCAACATTCAGGTGCTCTTACGCTTCACGAATTTATGGATGCTCCTCGACCCAAACCTCTCCCTCCGGCGTATGTTCCAGTTTCCAAATCGGCGTAATTTGCTTGAGCTCATCGATCGCCCATTTGCAGGCCCGGAACGCATCGGCTCGGTGCTCCGCCCCGGCAATGATCAGCACAATATTTT
Organism: uncultured Nitrospiraceae bacterium; assembly: GCA_963849655.1. Lineage (GTDB taxonomy): Bacteria > Nitrospirota > Nitrospiria > Nitrospirales > Nitrospiraceae > Nitrospira_D. Next base: position 35,366 of record CAWKJK010000005.1, on the reverse strand, counting down.
CACCGATCGCAATGTCTCCATGCCGGTGGATGATGAGCAGCTCAAGAATATCGAAGTCTTTCAAGGCCCGTTCTCGAATCTCACGCAGCTTCTTTTGCGCCATCCCCTCGTAGTGCTCGAATGTAATGCCATCGACCTCCCGCCCACGAGACCGATCACGCGCGATGCCCAGGAAAGTCGCAATCCCACCGATTCGTTTGGATCGGCTTCGGACGCGATCGAGTTCCTGATCGATGGAGAAATTCTCCCGCTGCACACGGACGAATTCGCGGTCTTCCGCCTGTTCGAGCCCTGATCCGCCCGCGAACGGCGGGAGCAACGCAATCTCGTCGTTATCCCTAATGATTGTCCCTTCGTGCGCGATGTCCTGATTAACCGACACAAGTACCTTCTTCTTCTGAATCAGGTCGCCGATCGCGGGATAGTGAGTTTCGATGAGTCCAACCAAATCTTTAACCTGACGGCCATCAGTCATCTCCAACGACAAGGAACTCTGATTTCCTGCCAGCATTTTTGTCATGCCGAACAATCGCACTGTAATCATCTTGCCTCAGCCTTAACCTGAACCTTGGTCCTTCCTGCTATACGTCCCTGACTTTCCACCCGATTTGGAAAGCAGAAAGACCTCGCTGAAACTCATCCCTCGATCGACCGCCTTACACATGTCGTAAATAGTCAGTGCCGCAACCGTCGCAGCCGTCATGGCTTCCATTTCGACTCCCGTAGAGCCCGTCGTCTTTGCCGTAGCCGTAATGGTGATGGAGCAGCGACCATCTCTGTCGGGCTGTAGTTCCTCTTTGAAGGAGATATCGACGCTGGTGAGAAGAATCGGATGGCACATGGGAATCAGGTCCGGTGTCTTCTTCGCACCCATCACACCGGCGACCTGCGCGACCGCCAAGACATCGCCTTTGGCAATCTTGCCTCGTTGAATCTGTTCAAGGGTTTCGGGGAGCAGGAAAACTTTGGCTTGAGCCGTGGCATGCCGTTCGGTCGAACCCTTGGCACTGATATCGACCATCCGAGCACGACCAGTCTCATTGAAGTGCGTGAATTCAGCCATTTTGTTCGTTGAATCAGTATGTTGCAGCAAACTTGTAGCCGGATTATAGGTGCCGTCGGAAAGGAAGGTCAAGGAAGGGAAATGACAGCCGGCTTTTCTGTCGGAGACTTCGGCATAGGAAACGATCCGAATACCGCATCGTTTCCACGACCAGGCTGAGGCCACCGTCACTTTCGGACTCTCCACCTGATTCGTAGGGTAACGAAAAGTGTTCTCGCAACACTCAAGACCGCTTGAAGGCGCTTTTCATGGGAGGTAATAGCGAATCGTGGTCATGATCGTATGTTGTTCCCCCCACGGCTGTCTACCCTGTAATCCCAACCACACGGTGCGATGCGTGTACGAATAGGAGAGTCCGATCGCGACGATCCCAATATCTGAATTGATCATCCGATACCAGAACCCAGGTTGAGCCTGGCTGACGGTCGCATTGGCAGCCTGGCAAGGCTGAGTTCCTGGATCTTCCACTCCACACCCGCCGAGATCGGCTAAGGGAGAACCGTATCCGATAGCTGTGCCGGCATAGGCTGTCCTCGCATAGTGCTCTATCCCGTAATATGCATAGACATCCCAATCATCTCCTGGATGCCATTCCAGTCCTCCCATAAAATGGAACGCCCCGATCGGCACAATCTTCCCTGACGGGCTCGCGACGACATCGGCCCCAATGGTCGATGCATAGCGACCAATCCCTGCTCCTACCAGACTTTCAGCAATCAGATTGAGCTTCTGTGTAAGGGGAAGTACGGCAGCCACTCCTACTCCGCCACCTACAGCGACATGGTTGTTGGCGCCGAATCGGTCCCGAAAAAATCTGACAAGGCCCTTGATTTCCCAGTGTCCATATCCAGGTTCCCATACCAGCTTCCCTAAGATGTCCGGTGCAATGTCGGTCGAAATACCATTGGCTCCCGGCGTGGCACTGGTGGTGAAAAAATTGGACGGATTTTGAGCATTGGGGGAGGTATTGAAACCCTGTACGCCGATCGGCTGGACGACGCCGTTCACACTGGTTTCTGGATTTTCAATCGCAACAGCCGCGACGAGGTTGGGGCCGAAGGCTTTGGTGACACGCAAGCCCCATTGCCGCGCCCAGTTGTTCCCCACCACTGTTTGGAGGTCGGTGTTAAGGGGAATGAACTCCTGTCTCGGTTTGAGCCCGATGCGATGGGTGGTGAGAAGAGACCAGCTTTGGCCGAACAACAGGGAAATGCCATTGGGAAGATCGACATTACTCCACACTTGCCGGAGCCTCGGACCCCAGCTATTCGTCTCCAACTCGTTCCCAGAGGTCGAGCTGCCGAGAAAGTCGACTTCAACATACCCGGCAATCGCCGTGCTCCGATAGTTCCCTTCGCCTAACAGGTTTAAACGGGAGCCACGAGCCGTTCCTCGAAATTCCGAAAGCTGGCTGTTGGCTGACCCTTGGAGCGGGATGTTTCCAAACGTACTTTGAACGTCGGCATTCTCATTAGCAGAACGGAAGATCGCGGTTCCATCGAAAAAACCGCCGGGCGCGAAGTGGATGCCTTTGTACTGAAACGTTTGGTAGCCTCGCCCAGAAATCAATTCCTCAGTGGCTGACTCCCGTCCCATAGATGGTTGACCTGCCCCCGTTGTGGCATTCGCATCCGAGACTTCTGGCCTACCAGCCGTGTGAGCTTCGCTGCCGGTATCAGTAGAGGCATCCGCGTTCGAATACCCCTGCAGGAGCAACAAAGCCAGGAGCGCTAGCCTGGCGACGCAAAATCGATCACAACCGACATTCGACGACATCGCACTTCTCCAGATTTATTTTGAGCGGCTTCACACATGGTCCACTTCCTGATTCATGGACAGACTCGCTCCATCTCACAGACACACTCATTGTTATCAACCGTTGGCCGTTCATAAGAACTTGGCAGCACAAATGAAGCGTTTCTGACGCCGTCACAGATGAACGACACGGCTCCTCAGCAGCGAAGCACGCTACTCGAGTTGGGTGAGACTATAGCTCTCTCCAGCTTGCCCTCCGATTCGTTCTTCAGGTTGGACAGACGCATATTCGTGTTTGACATGATCGTATAGTCGTCCGGCCTGTCCGCCGATTCGTTCCCCAGCCTGTCTCTCTACTCGTTCTACTGGTTGGACCGATGCGGGTTTGAGATGATCGTAGGGCTGCCCCGCTTGTCCGCCGATTCGTGGAGCAGGACGGAAGACTTTAGTCCCGTCTCCAGCCCACGTGCTCTGAGCTGACAGGCCAACACCCAGTATGAACCCACACGCGAGGATACAAACGATTTTGGATACCGCGATCATAAGAACCTCCTTGATTGGAAAGAGATTTGGAATGACTACAGGGACAAGCGACACCCACTGCATTGATGCAGACAGAAAGGACGTGATGATGTGAGACTTCAGAACAGAGGCGGCGGCTCTCAGGCGAATGTACGAGTGAAAGGAGAAAGAAAGAAGCGGAAGAGGCTCTACCGAGGGGTCCCATAAAAAAACTCCTACCAGATGATGTCAGGTAGGAGTTATCAGCCCTGCGCTAGGTAACGTCAGGACGGTTCTTGGTGAACTCCATCACCAATCATATTTTTCTTATGTCTTCTTTAATACCTCTCACTGCTCGTTGTCAAGGCCGGGTACGAACCGACATTGATGCACAGGTTCGAATCAGTTATGCAACATCGACCAGAGCCTTGAGGTTCTTCTGCGCGATTAAGAGCAGTATGCGTGCGGCACCTGAGGGTGCGCGACGGCCATGGGCTCAAAGGGAAGCAATTTTAGGATCTCTTTTGATACAGGGCCCAAATCATTTCAGATACAGCTCTCTTGCTCAATTTCCCTCCTAAACCTTCCGCTCCTTTGTATGTTTCTGAAAAATCAGTACAGAGCTTCGATTTAACTCTTGGTATAGACCTTGCCGGTTATTCTCACCAAAGATTCCGGTTCTTTTTTGTTCTTTCGTGCTCCTTCAATCTGCTGAGGAGGTAGCGCCATGAAAGCGATCAATTATTACTACTTGGAAGATGAGCGGCAGTGGTTGGGTTACCTGCAGGACCATCCCGATTACTGGGAAGAAGCAGAGTCCTTTGACACCTTGCACTCCAACCTTTCCTCTCTAAACTTTGACCTCACCGTGCTGAACGCCCTTAAGGGTAGGAAGGCAGCCTGACCAATCCTCTGATGACGGGCAACCACTTGCCTCCACAATCGATGGCCAGGCCGATCTGCTCGTGACTGGAGATCAAGACCTGTTAGCCGCCGCACACCAGGCTCCACTTCCCATTGTTGATCCACGCGGCTGCTGGGATCGTCTCCGCCGGTAGCGTGAGTGAACGCCCGAAAACAATTCGGCCTCAGTAGTAATGGCTGCGCTTTGTAACCGGAGCTACCCTTAAATAGCCGAAAATAGCTGACTTGTGATCTAAATTCGACTGCCCCTCACTTACCCTCCCCCCTCTTTTTGCAGTCTGGAAAATCACCGCCTGTTTCAGTACACTCACCCAATCCCGAGCCGCTTCACCGGATGAGAAGACTGCGGTCTCACAGCTTCACGATCTTCCAGCGAGGATTCCGATGGGATTTCTAAGTAGGTTTCTCGATATGCCATCGTTCAATGGCGCCACCAACGCGCTCTTGGTAGAGCTAGCCCTCCCCGAACTCACCGAATCTCAACGCGCCCAGTTGAAAGGCCGGGTTATTGAATTATTCCGAACACACCGTTCTTCAGATGGATCGGTGGAAGTCGCATTAACAGAGTTGAACCAAACACCGCGCGTTTTTCAGCTGAACATGTTGGCGCTCGCCATGAAGGACCTTGGGTACCCCCTTCCGTTCAAAAAAGAAAAGATACAGAAGATCAAGAACCCCTTTGACCCAAGCCACGCGGATGAATACGCCATGCGCGCCGTTGCACGGCGATTGAAGTGGCAATATGGCGTCGAGGTCTGGATCGTGGAAGAGTCGATCATTTTTGATTCGTGGTAGCGATACCGCCGCTTGACAGACCCACGGTGCGCGGTTATTCTGCCGCGGTTCACTCATTCAGGTCAGGAGGCACAAGAGACGATATGCATATTCCTGCTTTGCGAACGCTGTTCCTTGCCGCGCTACTCGCTCCGCTCGCAGCGACATCCATCCAAGCGGCGGAATTCAAAATGGGGGTAGTAGACCCGCAGTCCGTCTTAGAAAAATCCAAGGCAGGGAAACGAGCACTCGAAGGGTTGAAGGAATATGTTTCGACCAGACAGAAGCTCCTTGCTAAAGATGAGGAAGACCTTCGCAATAACGAAAAGCAATTGAAGGAACAAGCCTCTAAGTTGACCGATGCGGAAAAGAAGGAAAAGGAGGGGCAATTTCGGACGAAGGTCCAGGACTTCCAGAAGCGCGCGCAGGAATTCAACGCGGAACTCCAGAAAAAACAGAAGGAGTTAGTCGACGAGTACATGAAGAAAATCTCCGCCTCAACGCAAGCGGTCGCCGAAAAAGGAGGGGTGTCGATTGTCGTCGACAAAGGAAGCGAACAAACCGTCAAGATTGTGATCTACAACAAGGATACGATTGATCTGACCGAGCAGGTGATCAAGGAGTTCGATAAGACGAACAAGTAGGTGGGGCAGCGACTATTCCAGCGGATACCCAGCCTCCCGCCACGCACGAATCCCTCCGTCCATTGAGATGACATTCCCATACCCCATCTGTTGCAAGGCATCGGCTGCCAGCGCCGATCGATACCCTCCACCACAATAGAGCACGACTGAGTCCTGCTTATCAGGAACCACCGACTCGATATCCCGCTCAATGATCCCCTTCCCAAGATGTCGAGCGCCTCGAGCATGGTCCTTGGCGAATTCATGATCTTCCCGAATATCGATGAAATGGAACCGCTCGCCTCGGTCGAGACGAGCCTTCACCTCGGCCACGCCACATTCCTTGACACGTCGTTTCGCCTGTTCGACAAGTTGCAAGAACCCCGGATTATGTTTCATGTCCTCTCCTCTTTCTTCAAAACAGCGAGATCTGTTCGACATCCGGTCGCCGAAACGTTTGAGGGACGGCGCTCATGTCATCCTCTGGAAATCCCGTTCTCCGTTTCGCCAAAGCAAATAACTGCTCGACCATCTCCCAATAAGGTCCCTGTCCCGCCTGTCGTTTGAAAAATCGGCTCTCTGTCAAGACTCCACCCCTGACCTCACAGAGCCGATTGATGATTTTTCCGATCCGTTCCGGAAACGCCTCCCGCATCCGCTCCAAGAACACCGGCTCCAGGCTGCCCGACAGTCTTAACAGGCTATATGCAGCAGTACGAGCTCCGGCACCATGCGCGCGCTCCAGCAATTCAGGAATATCATCTTCATTCAGACCGGGAATGACCGGTGCGATCGAGATACCGGTCGGAATGTCGGCCTCGGAAACGGCCTTCATAGCAGAGAACCGCTTGATGATCAACGGCGCATGCGGCTCCACCTTGCGGGCCATCTCGTCCGAGGAGAAGGGAATACTGAAATACACCAGCACCGAAGCCTCTCGGTGCAATCGAAGCAACACGTCCAGATCACGAAGAACCAATGCGCCTTTTGTGATGATACCGACAGGATTCCTGTAATCCGCACAGACCTCCAAACATGCGCGAGTCAATCCGTACTCTGCCTTGAGCGGCCGGTAACAGTCCGTGTTTCCAGAAAAGACAATCAGTTCTCCATGCCATGACGGCTTGTCAAAGGCACGCCGAAGCAGTTGCGGCGCATCTCTTCACCACGATCTTGCTCTCGAAATCGGTTCCGGCGCCGAATCCCCAATACTCATGCGAAGGACGGGCGTAACAATAGGCACAGGCATGAAAACAACCTCGATAGGGATTCACACTCCATCGAAAAGGCAAGTCCGGGCTCTCGTTCCGGCTCAAGACCTCTCGACTATCGTCGACATAGAGCGTCAGCTTAGCTGTGCCGGCTGGTTCAAGCAGGTCCCGATGCTGCGACTCAAATGGGTTTGGGGGATTGGAGATCTGGCGCATGGACTATCCTGTCCCTCATGCCCGATTGATGTCAATGTACTTGCACCGGTCGTATGGTCGTGATGCGGGGAGGCTGGTGATTTCGTTGACTCTCTCGAACTTGGATGCTAGATTCCATGCGCCTTTGCAAGGTGTGACTCGTGTACGATCTCAAATATCTCCGCGAAAACCTCGACCATATCCGCACCTCTCTCGGACGACGTGGGAACGACGTTCCATGGACTGACATCCAAAAATTGAGCGAAGAACGGCGAGCCATCACGACGCAGGTCGAGCAGTTCAGGTACGAACTCAATAAGGGCTCGGAAGAGGTGGCTCGACTGCGTCGAGCCAAAGAACCGGCTGAAGAGGCCATGGCGGCGATGAAACAACTGGGGGATCGCATTAAGGAGGCCGAGGGAACCCTTCGGAAGGTCGAAGATGCGCTCACCGACGTCGCGCTTCGCATCCCCAATCTCCCCCATGCCTCGGTCCCGGTGGGGGCTGATGCATCAGCAAATGTCGAGGTCCGTCGATGGGGTACCATGCCGTCTTTTTCGATCCCTCCCAAACCGCATTGGGAAGTCGGCGAGAACCTCGGAATCTTGGATTTCGATCGAGCCGCGAAGATTGCAGGGGCTAGATTTTCCGTCATGACCGGGGCAGGCGCCAGGCTGGAACGAGCGCTGATCAACTACATGCTTGATCGGCACACCACCCAGCATGGATATCGAGAGGTGATTCCTCCTTTCATGGTGAATCGCCCTTCGATGACTGGGACCGGTCAGCTTCCGAAGTTCGAAGAAGATCTCTTCCGTATGAAGGACGAAGATTACTTCCTGATTCCGACTGCCGAAGTGCCGGTGACGAACCTGCATCGTGAGGAGATCCTAGGCGTAGACTGCTTGCCGCTCCGCTATACGGCCTACACGCCTTGCTTCAGACGAGAAGCAGGGTCGTATGGAAAGGACACGAGAGGTCTGATTCGGCTTCACCAATTCAACAAAGTGGAGCTCGTATCATTTACCACACCGGATCGTTCATATGAAGAGCTTGAGCGGCTGACGAGCCATGCTGAATCCATCTTGCAGGGGCTGAGCCTGCCCTATCGCATCATCACGCTCTGCACAGGTGATATGGGATTTTCTGCAGCCAAGACGTATGACATTGAGGTGTGGTTGCCTTCTCAGCAACAATACCGAGAGATTTCGTCCTGCAGCAATTTTGGATCCTTTCAGGCGAGGCGAGCGAGCATCAAGTATCGCCCAACCGGAGGAAAGAAAGAGGCGAAGACCGACTTTGTCCACACGCTCAATGGTTCCGGACTGGCCGTCGGGCGAACCTTGGTCGCCATCTTGGAAAATTTCCAGCTGCCTGACGGCTCGGTTGAGATCCCTCCGGTACTGCGGCCATACATGGGAGGGTTAGAACGGATAGAAAAAGAATAAAATCCTAAAGCCATTCCCAGTGTGTCCATATCTCATGGATATTGCACTACATAGAAGCATGAATCGTTTGCTGTTAGCGACCCTAGTGTTGGCACTTCTGAAGCCAAGTCTTGGTTTGGCTGATGTCTCTATCTCGCAGATGAAGGAGAGACAAACAGATACGTTGATCGGTCCGTTCCTTCCCGATCATGAGAAGCAGGACCACCATACGACGTTCAACAGCGGCAGCGCAGTCCTCAATTGGGAAACCGGTGCCGGTCGCAGTTATCTTATTCCCGCAGGCGAGCTTTTGGCCTACCTCTTCCTCCTCAATCAATACGACCGACATTTTACTGACCCCAAGAGCGCCTATCGCACGGACGGCGATACCATTTGGCAACATCTCACGGATTCCAAATGGGTTCTCGACAATGATCAGTTTTCCGTCAATCAATTTCTGCATCCGTACGGCGGCAGCATTTATTATGGAATCGCTCGATCGACAGGCCTCAGTTTCTGGGAATCGTTGCTCTATAGTTCGGCCGGGAGTTTCTTTTGGGAGATCGCGGGGGAAACCACACCGCCATCGATCAACGACATGATCGCCACTCCTATTGGTGGCACCTTGCTGGGAGAACCGCTCTTTCGCATGGCAAGTCTGTTGCTCGAAACCGACGAGGGAAAGCCCGGCTTCTGGAGAGAACTTGGCGCAGCGGTCCTCTCACCTCCTACGGGCTTCAACCGTCTGATGTTCGGTAACCGGTTCGATACGGTCTTCCCGAGCCGCCAACCGGCCACGTTCTTGCGTCTGCGACTCGGCGGCATCGTCTCAACGAGCAGTCACAACGTTCCATCGGGCGTTCGCGAGCACGGCGCTATTGGAGATGTCACGTTTACGTACGGGTTGCCCGGTAAGCCGGGCTATCGCTATGCCCGTCCGTTCGACTATTTTGACTTTCATATCACGGCGGTCACGACCAATACGCTGGAAAGCATCAATACACGCGGCTTGTTGATCGGAACCACCTATGCGCTTGGCGAGCCGACCCGTGGAGCGTGGGGTTTGTTCGGCAGTTATGACTATATTTCCCCGCAAGTGTTCCGAGCCTCCAGCGTGGCGCTTTCGCTTGGCACCATCTGGCAATCCTGGCTTTCACGTTCGGTTGCTCTTCAAGGCGTGGCGCTTGCCGGTCCCGGCTATGGCGCAGCCGGCAGCGTTCAGCGTACCGAAGAACGTGACTACCACTATGGGACGACAGGTCAAGGACTCCTCGCTCTGCGGCTGATCGTCGGGGATCGTGCGATGCTCGACTTCACCGGACGTGAATACTATGTCAGCGGTCTTCTGTCCGCAGAGCCGCATGGACAAGAGAACATTTTGCGCGGTGAAACATCCTTGACGTGCCGGATTTTCGGCCCACACGGTGTGGCGCTCCGCTATGCCGTCTCGCACCGCGATGCCCGCTATCCCAACGTCGAATTCCGCGATCAGACCGTCGAAACCATCAGCCTCATGTATGTCTTTCTCGGCACGACCGGGTTTGGGGCTGTCGAGTGGCGGTAAATTGCTGATGGAATGAGAACCGTTGCGATCATTCATTCCATTCGCCCGAACAATGTGAAACTGACAACTACCTAGGAAGACACTATGCGCTCCTTTTACTATCCGCAGGACACGAACACAATGACATTCATTTATGGCTATAGAGGCTGCCGCAATTTAGATGTCCGTAATTATTCCTTCGGCGGTATGATTCGGGGCACGCGGCTTGTTCCGAGGCGTCCTAGGAGAGGTCAGTATTGTCCGAGGCGATGCCGCAGTTAGCTAGCGATGGTCTTGCGGGAGTGGTCCGAACCGGATGGCTGAACCACGGTATGTGACTTGTATTGAGAACCAGCTCGGTCCCTGATCGCTTGCGGCCTTTCCATCCCAATTTGATCCTGGAATGATGCTTCTGAGGCTTCTTTATTTTCACCCATAAATAATATTAGGCTGGTACATCAATAAAAACTAGGTATAACCCTAAAGTTATTGGAATGCGCCGGAATTCATATTATTTAGGTCAAATTAGGTCAAAACTGAGGCTTGACGTTAAATCCTGAGTGTGTAACCATCAGTTACATGTTGAACCGTGCGGACATCGTTGAAGGAATCTATTTCAACAGATCACAGAACGGTACGGCACTCGGGCGGGTCTTCTTGTGGTCGTGCATAAGGTCGCCACCGACTGGACCGGAGAATGGTCTTTTCAATTGCGGTACCTGAACCTACCTGCAGGCCCGCGAACTAAAGCCGCCTCACCATGGAGCCTAAATCTTCGAGAGAAGGACCTCGTTTACTTCGAACTGATTGGAACCTGGATAGCAGCACAGGTGTTGTTGGAATCTACCCCAGTTTCAGGCAAGCCAAGGAAAGAGCCAAAGATTCCCACTTGGGTGAAGGGGAAATGGCATCCAGACCAGCTTCGCTTATTTGATGACTTCTAGGTGAATTGCTTAGCGCGCATGTGCTGAGACAAAAACTTCATGGAGCCCTTGTGCTCAGCGTAGCGGTAGGCATTGATCGGCACACCCTCCACCCGTCATTGGTTAAGGTTCCATATTGGGTTTGCTCTATCTGGACAAAAGGACAGCCTCTAGCATCCTCGCCATGGTTTAGACATCCAGAATACGGCCTCTCCTCCACTATGCGCTTTCCCAGTACGAAGCGCAGGGAACTGTAGTTATGCTAGATCGTGAACGACATATGCGTACCACAATCAGCCAGCCGAATGGCTGAGACTGGGTCAGAATCTCTGGTAAGTCGCCCTTATGAGCGTACACGCACCATCTGCTATCTCGCTTAAGCGTACCTATCGCGTTTACATAACGATATTGTTGTTCAGTATTATTGCAGGGAGCGCACTGATCGGCGTCCCCCTATTCGGCTTTGCATACGGATATACCTGGCTCGATTGGACCATGTTCGTGGTCCTCTACATCATCACGGGACTGGGCATTACGGTCGGGTACCACCATCTGATCTCCCACCGGAGTTTCAGCTGTCCCGACTGGGTGAAAGCCGTCTTTCTGATCGCGGGGGGATGGGCCCTGCAAAACTCCGCTCTCAAGTGGGGAGCCGATCACATTCGCCATCACGCTGCCTGTGACCAAGACGCCGATCCGTACAATGCACAGCTGGGGTTCTGGCACAGTCACTGCGGATGGCTCTTTGCCGATCAGCGCTATTCCGACGAGAAATATGCCACGCGCCTCCAGCAGGATCCAGTTGTGATGTGGCAACATCGTTACTACACGCTGATCTTTCTCTCTGGGTTGGCGCTCCCGTTCGCGATAGGCTTTCTCTACACCGATTGGTCGGTGGTGTCAGCTGCTTCATGCTGGCCGGCGTGGGTCGGACTTTTGCCGTGCTGAATTCGACCTTTTGCATCAATTCAGTTTGTCATCTCTGGGGAAGCCAACCACACAGCCAAGCGAGATTCCAGCCGAGATAGCTGGATGGTCTCGCTCCTGACCTTCGGCGAGGGGTATCACAACTATCACCACACTCACCAAAGCGACTATTGCAACGGTCCTCTCTGGTATAACTTCGATCCATCAAAATGGGTGATTTTCACGCTCTCATCATTCGGACTTGTCTGGTCACTTCGTACGGCTACTGTTGCCGAGCCAAAAGTTTCAGATCTCCCCGCCTCTTCATAATAAGAGTCGAACAAGACGAACTGCGCAAAGGATAGCTACTCCTCGTCTCGGATTGCTGCCTTTACTTTAGCTTTGAGCTCCGGGGTGACCTCTCGTATCCCATGTTGTTTTGCATGTTCCGCCGCATTCTTCAGCACTTCCTCTTCGCTGTTGCCTCGTACAACGTGCTTGCATCCGGATGATGGATCAACCTTGGCGCACTCAACAATTTTTCCCATGGTAGCTTCTCCTTGAGTAAGCCCCGCTATAGAACCGTGAGTTCTGTAATGCGAAAACCTAGTAATCAACTTCAGTTCGGCAGCTTATAGCCAATCCACTATGAGTAAACTAGGGTAATCCCCAATCATGAAACGCATGCTGCAGGACATCCCCCAAAAGGAAATTGGCAAACGACTTAGCATGAGTCAATCCGCCATCTCTCAACCCTCAAGCGAATGGGAAGGCTTCAAGCGTCCCTATCGAACCCTCTCAGCAATCGAGGTCAAGGCCTTGGGGCTTCTATGCCTGTTTAGAAGCCGCTGGGCTCCGACGAGGCCGAACGTGCCGGTCTTGAAAATCTTCCGATGCGAACGAGCGAACCCCGCGAAAAACCTCGCAACCCAGCATAACCTCTGGCGAGAACTGCGCACTTGGCATTACCGTCCACTACCGCCGTTTACCGTCCTTTACCGTGGTTTACCATTTTTAATCCCCCCGAATATCCCCTCGCCTTTTCTCGCTTTAAATAGCGTTCATTCCGCGAAGGCGATTCGGTCACGATTTAACCCCTCCGTGACCATCGCCTTGACGGCGTGATTCCATGCATCAGTAGTGATTGCAAGAAAGAGCTTTAAGCCATTCTAGGCCAATGAAGCTGGACGTCCTCGGCGGCGTCTTTACAAGATCACCCCACACGGGGCACAGACGGCTCGTCGACTCCTGGGGAATATCTCCCACCAGCTGAGCAATCCTGTTCTTGTCGGAGGACATTAGACGGCGATGCTCAATTTTCTGCTTGGACTCTTCGGAAACTTACTGGCCGCAGAAGTAGGCGCCTGGTGTCGAGATCTGGCACAGAAAATCGTTTGCGTCACGGCACAGAGATTACCTGAGAAACTCCAATCCCGGATGCTTGAGGAATGGAGCGCACTTCTTGACGATATCCCGGGAGACCTAACGAAGCTTTGGATGGCGATTTCGTTGTACCGGCAACGTTCGGTGCTGGCGGATGAGTGCGAAAAGCTAATTGACGAGCCACTTCCATCCCTGGTTGGAATGGAAACACTCACTAAAATAGAACACGAGGTATTTACCCTGCTTGTAGAAGGGAAGACTACCCAGCAAATTAGGCATATCCTGAATATTGACACATTCTGGATTGAGTATTGGACCATCACTAGCGTTCAAAAATTAACCGGTCAATCGAATATAGGAAGGACGGACCTGCTGAAATTTCTTGGAGCAATTAAGATTCATCGAAACAAAGTAAAGGAAATCGTCCGTCGTATTCGACGCGAAATGCGTTGGTACCGATTGATACGTACCAGAGGATTGTAGCTCTAGCTCGTTCGTAGGCCATGGAAAGGAACTGACGCGGCCCGTTATTATGTTCGACACAGGCGGCCGCCAGCGTTTTGTCTGGCCGCCGTGGGGAAGGAATATGATTTAACAGGGCGAGACGCCCAAAGCTATTCGGCTGATTTGCGTGTGGTAGCGGAGTCCAGGCGGCGATGAATCAGGGATGCGAGTGAGAGAAGGTCTTCAGCATCGGCCTTGTCCATTGTCCAAAGGATACGGGCTTCATGGGCGGTCGTGTTCCTGAACATCCCGAACGTTCCCTTCACCAAGTTCACAAAACCACGTTGCTCACTCCTCTGGCTTTCTGTGGAGAGGGGATTGATTGCCAGTATCGGTGAGTCACCTGCGAGAGTCTTGTCTACTAAAGTTGCCGTATCGTCTGTTAATCCGGTTCTTGATCGGATTTTGTCAGCGATACTCTTTGTGGCCTCAAGAACGGCGTGAAAATAATTGTCTGCGACTAATTCAGCTCGACAGAAGCGCAACACGTCGTGGTGAACGCCGCGTTGTGTTAGGTCAGCCCGCAGCTCTTCAGCTCGTCGGTTCGCTTCAGTCAGTGTCTGTGCCGGTGTGATATTGTAGAGCTTTCCGGCAGCATCAATGGCCAGGCCTGAGAATGCCAGAGCACGATTCACATTCGTCCTTAGTGGCTCAAACCGCGCAGGCTGTCTCGCGTAACGCGCCGGTTTCATAGCCTGTCGAATAAATTCCAGCACCGCCCTCCGATTGCCACTTTTATTCTGACGTTCCACAAAAGCATTATGAAGTCGTTTCCACTTGGTCATCATTGGATCAGGATCTTTCATTCTCAACAATGACAAAATGTGCCCAATTTCCGATCCTGATAATCCCTCAGACGTGTTCGCGAGCGCCGCAGCGATAGCTTCCAACTCGCTCTGAGAGAAGATCTGTTCCATTGGAAAGAAATGTATATCGGTTAGGGCCGAGGAAGCAATTCTACATTCATCGTCTTGAGCATCGTCGTAGATTAAGATGGAAAATGTTTGGCCGGTCGATGACCACGCGGCGCGGAACATCACACGGTCCCGGTGAATTTTCCCGCCTCCATAGCAATCAGAAACATAAACGTCACCCCTAGGTGAAAGGGCGGATAGATTTCGTCCATCGACCAGCGTAGAGTTCCGCCCGTCGGTCGTGGGAGCACACGCGCCCGATAGGCGAGGTTGACTCGCCTCCTTCGTGTGGATCAAGCCGTGCCTCTGGGCAAACGCTTAGATCCGGGGGAGTTGTCGGTCCTATAGACCGCCCCCAGTCGCAGAAGACTACAACACTAAATTATTAGATCCGTTTGGATTTAATTTTTCGTGTTGGAGTCTGTATGCCTAAGCGTCCTGCTCCCGTTCCCCGTCATATTGCGATTCATCGCCAATCTATTAGCTCCGCGACACGCTTTCGGCGACTCCCGGTCTGGGTCAGTAAAGCCGACATCGTCGCCTACCTCAAACTCAGTCCGACCGATGCCCAGGCACTCTTCGATAGTGCCCCTCGTCGATGCCTCATCGACGGCATCGAGATGATCTCCAAATATCAGCTGCAAACCCCACTCTACCCCGACCTCATCCGGGTGATGCAGCGCCATCCGTCGCGCCCGTCGATTCGACGGGTGTTTCGTGCCGCGATTGAAAAGGTTCTGCGTGATCTGACGCACCCCCAGCATGCGGCGTTCTAGAAGAGTTTAGGAAGTATCAGTCAAGTGTGCAGGATGAACCGTCTCACGGTTCAGTGCGTTTGCCCTGCCGCACCAGAACACTCGCCCGCATATCAATGCTCACCAGCAAAAGGAACGAGGCTGAGGTCAGTTCTTAATGATCGCACAAGCTAATATTCTAGGGACCTTACTGGTTATGCAGTACTGGCCTTACAATGTAGCCTTTTAATTATTAGTGAAACTATCTAATGAACGGTAAAGCGAGATATGCCTTAACCTGTTCCCATTGACTATCGGAAGTCACATCGAAAGACCTCAACAACATATTAACCAGGAGGGATTTATGATGACTTCAAAAGTTGTTCGAGTGTCGTCAGGTGGAACTTTCTTGTTTCTTGGACTATTCACCGTGCTTCAGGTGAGTGATGTGGCGTTTGCAGCAGGCGAGATGAAAAGAATCCCATGTCAAATCACGCCAGGGCAAAATCTTATGCGGGCCGAAGAAGATTCAGGAAGGGGTACCCATATCCTTTCCGGGGAGCTGATAGGCATGGACGGCGATTATTATGTCGTAAAGGACGAAAGCGGGAAAGAAGTGAGCTTGCTATCCGACAAGAGGACGGACAAGCCGGTTATTCAGAAAGGAGACCGCATTACGGCATATGTAGACGATCAGAATACTGCCCTGTGGATTCGATCCAATGAAAGCACAGATCGCCGAGACGAGCATGGCTCGGTTGACTGTAACCCGGATTAAACCGCTTGGAGAGGTTTCTTCATATTCACCTGCCCCCATGATCGGCACATCCCCCACCGGGCACAAGCTTGGGTCCCATATTGGGTTCACCCAATACAAGTGGCTTCATGCATGCTAGGTCACTGGTGGTTATTGCGTTGGACCGAAGATGGTGAATATGCTGAACGCACGGTCCTGATATACGCAACACTCACCATAGAAAGTGAGAATGGAACGAACTCATGGATTCACTTGTTACGTGGACAAAGGTCGTGTACGCCCTACACACGTTCAGCCTGCTTACCGGCATCATTGGCACTGCCACGGTGGTCGGCGCATTCCTCACCGGCTGGCCTTCGATCATCGCGGTCATTCTGAACTACATCAAGCGGAGCGAGGCTCGCGGCACCTGGCTTGAATCGCACTTTCGCTGGCAGATCCGAACGTTCTGGTTTGGACTGCTCTGGATCGCCCTTTGCGGGGCCTTCATCATCGCGACATTTGGGATTGGCCTCTTCTTCATGTGGCTACCAATCGGTCTGGTCGGATTGTGGTTCGTGTATCGCATCATTCGCGGCTGGGTAACTCTTAGCGATAGACGGCCAATGTACGTGTGAAAGCGAATGGGTGTTTACCAAGGCCACCGGAACGCCGTATACTGCGCGATCTCGTAACTGCCTGAAAGAACAGTATGCTCCGGGTAGGGTTTTATCCGGCGACTCCATCACGAAAAAGCGATAAATAGTCGCCGGGTCAACAAAGGATAGTTTGGAGGGGTGGCAGAGTGGCCTAATGCACTGGTCTTGAAAACCAGAGATGGGGTAACCCATCCGCGAGTTCAAATCTCGCCCCCTCCGCCACATTCTCAATGCACCAGTCGTTCCGTTCAATGTGCTCGAACATTTGGGCGGCATCGTTGAGATAGGGTAGCGATTGGCGAAAGGAACGATGCACTAGGAGCTGCCGGATTATGGCGAGACACGGATGAACTGATGATAGACAAGAACTTACGAGAGTTGTTGCTATTCCTTTCCGGTTCTACGATCTTCAGCTATACTTCTCCTGTGAATTCGTTTCAACGTGACAACGGCAAGTCTTCCACCCTCGAAACCCTGCTCCGTCTTCATGGCCTTTTCCGTCATCGCTTGCACCCGCTTGGCGTCTCTCCTCTCCAGGCAAGTATGTTGCTCTATCTTGACCGGCATCCTCAGTGCGAGGTGATGGAGATCGCTTCGGCGCTCTGTCTTCAGAACCTCTCAGCGGTCAAGGCCATCCAGCTTATTCAGAGACAGGGATGGATACGCAAACCACAGGTCAACTCGAATAGGAAGATCGTCAAGCTGCAGCTCACTGCAAAAGGCACGGCCCTCGCTCAGAAGATCAAAGAGAATATCGCAGTAACCGATAAACTTTTTGCTCTGGCCGACAGCCGCAAGGCCGCTTAAGCATTTCTGGATGTTGCCATCACTCAAGCCTATCTTGTAACGCTGTTCGTATAGTACCCCGCCTAGGTTGAAACGTGATACGAAGAAGGAATAGAGGTACCGGCAGAGGTCGGTCAGGTGACGGCTTCATGCACGCAAGCTGCGTAGTTGACACTCGCCCCTCCCCCACGTAGGGTTTCTCCGTTTCTGTTCGAGAACCACGCACTTCCTAGGGACAACTTCGCCGTGGACTGGTTATTGCTAATCGCCTTATTTGTTCTACTCGTCGCCAGTGGCGTGGGCGTTTTCGCGTTGTATAGATTCGCCGATAAGATCAAGCGCGAGTTTCAGGAGCATTTACCCGCGCTTCGCATCACCAACATGTCGGTGATGAACGCAGGCGAGGTGATCACGCTGACGCCGGAGGTGGAAAACGTGGGTCGTGGAGTGGCCCATGATTGCATCGTCCAATTGGCAGGATGGGAGGGGCGTTTTGCGGTCCAACGCATTCACCCCAAAGGCCCTCGATATCAACGCCACTCAATTCCCATCGTCCTGGGCCAAGATGCGCCGATCCGCATGAAATTGTTGAGCCGATCCTATCTGCGGTTAGCGTATCGCGACCGCTGGGAACAACGGTATGAATGTTGGTACCCGGTCGCCCAGGTGAAGAACGTGAACACCTCTCTCTATGACATTCAGATCGAACTCTCTCACCCGGAACTGACAGAGCCCCATCCATCGGTCAGAGACATGTGGAAGTTGCTTCGCAGAATTCATGCGAATGAGTTCTCACATTGAGCTCTTGCATTCTGAGCTTCCGAACCGTACCATTTTATTATTCAAGGGTTCAGGAATCCCGTAAGACTCCGGTATGCCGTTCGACTGAGGAAACAGTCTCCCTAGCCATGAAGGAGAAATCCAATGCCGCCTACTATTCAGATCGATTCCATCGTCAAGGTCACAAAGACTGATGAAGAATGGAAAAAACAGCTGCCGACTGCCGCCTATCGTGTCCTGCGGCACGAAGATACGGAGAAAGCGTTTGTCAACCCACTGCATGAGAACCACCAATCAGGGATCTATCATTGCGCCGGTTGCGACTTGCCGCTCTTCTCATCCGAGCACAAGTTCGACAGCCGTACCGGTTGGCCCAGCTTCTGGCAGCCGATCGATCCACGCGTGATCGAGACTCGAACCGACTTCAACCTCTTCATGCCCAGAACGGAAGTCCATTGTGCGCGATGTGAGGGCCACCAGGGCCACGTGTTTAAGGATGGGCCGAAACCCACCGGTCTCCGTTACTGCATCAATGGCGTGGCTTTGAGATTCGCGGCCGGCTGATCGTCACGGGTCGTCACCATTCCTTTGTCGACCAAAAAAACTCCTGCGTACCAGCACACACGGACTGCCGTGATCGAGCACCGCTGGCACTCCTCAACTGATTCACGGTACAATCTGCAACCACGATCATAAAGGGCAACGTTACGATGTTCTCCCGCGTACTCACATACACATTTCTCGGACTGGCTCCCCTGCTTCTTTCGTGCGGCCTGTTCGGTTCGAAGACATCCCCTTGTTCCTTGATGACGGTTGCAGATGCGGAACGGGCGCTCGGAGAACCGGTTCAGGACGGGACTCTGGCCGATTCGACAACCTGTATTTTCAAAGCTCGCCGTCATGAGGGCAATGCCGTCACGGTCCAGCTCGATGAAACACCCGGGAAGGACCGGCGGACATGGTTCAATAAAGAGCGTCTACGCCGTGACAGCCATCTCATTCCCGGTCTTGGCGATGGAGCGGTGAGAATCGACTCCTCTCCGACTCTGTCTCGACTGACCTTCATGCACAAAGACGCGTTTGTGACCGTGATTGTCTCCTCAACCCAACAGCAACAGCTCGGTGAATCTGTCACCCAATTGGGCAGGACTGCTGCAACCCGGTACGGAGCGTCCTTAACAGCGACGCTCCCTCCATCAGCCGCAACCATAGGCTCAACCTCAGCCTCCAGCTCCCCCCCCATGACCGGCCGTGGAGCCCGCGCTGAGACGATCGCTTCGCCGGACCCGGTAACGCTCACACGCACGCGTCCCACCCCTTCTGATATCCAAGCCGGACCCCAAAAAGCTGCATCGTTCGATCCGACAAGCCTGGTAGGCACCTGGCACACGCATGTCATACAAGGTACGACCCAGCATGACATGATTCTCATCATTCAGCCCAATCTGAAGTGGTCGCTCTCATCGATGATGCAGTTTGATGGTATTTTGAACGCTGAAGCCGGTTTGTGGTCACTCGAGCGAGCAAACACATTCAAGGGACTTGGATGGAAAGGGACGTATCGCAAGACGACGCCGTCTTCATTCTCCAGCACCGGCAGTGTTCAGGCGACCTGGAGGAGACTCTCAACTGATGAAACCCCTACGCGCATTCCATCCGAGCTGTGGAAATTCCGACGTGAAGCAACCAGCGTACCGGTCTTCCAACTGAAGACGGTCGATCCTGACTTAGTCGGGCAATGGGAAGGATCCGGCACCTATGCCGGAGGTTCCGCCGCCTTCGTATGGGCGATCAAACCCACCGCTGCGACCGACTTGCTGATTGTCGATACGCTTCGCGGAACCGTGCAAACCAAAGACGGTATTCCCCAGCTACAACCGATTCAAAAGAAGCAACAACGTGTCAGCATCATCGCTTTCCATGAACGTGGATTTACCACGACCGATGGAAAGACCAACCTTCGATGGACCCAATTTCCTTCGGAACAGACAGGGGACCGTCAGCTCTAGCCCATTTTGGTCGTATGATTCCCGAAAGGATTTTTTCTCATGGCAGGCACAGAAGCTCGCATCGGGCTTGTCGGGGTAGGTCGGATGGGCGCCAATATGGCCAGACGATTGAAAGAGCGGGGATACCGGATCACGGCGGTTCAGGACCGCCACACCGACGCGTCGGAATCCTTGGCACAGGAACTGGACTCGGAAGCGGCTACATCACCGGCGCACGTTGCTGAAATATCGGACATCGTCATCACCGTCGTATCAGACGACACGGCAATGCAGGATATTTATGCGGAGCAGAACCCGGACGGCCTGATGGCTCACGCGAAAGATCGGCTGTTCGTCAACTGTGCGACCCTCACGCCGGCGCTCCATATCGACATCGAACAGGCGGTCGAACGGCACGGTGGCGCGGCCCTTGAAGCCTGCATGGCAAGCAGCATCACCCAGGCGCGCCAGGGCACCCTGTATCTCATGTGCGGAGGCAAGCAGGAAGTATTCAACAAGGCCCGTCCGCTGCTGGACACCCTCGGCACGACGGTACGATATATCGGCCCTGCCGGCGAGGCGGCAAAGGTCAAAGCGCTTGTGAACATGGTGATGAACAGCAATACCGCCGCGTTGGCCGAAGGGTTAGGTCTGGGGGCGGCGCTGGGAATCGATCTGACTCTCCTGCGTGAGGTATTCAGTCAGACCGGTGCGGCTTCGCGAGTATTGGAAACGGACGGAGAGGATATGCAGCAACGTGCGCACGACTGTTACTTTTCGGCAGCCCACGCCGCGAAGGACTCGGCCATCGCGCTCGACTTGGCCGAACAGGTCAGCCTCTCACTACCAGTCGCACAGGCGACGTTGAGCCAATATCGACGATTAATTGAATTGGGTAAAGGTGACCTGGATAAGTCTGCGGTTGCCGAATTGACGTTCCGTGAGCGTCTCTGATCGAACCCTGACGTATCGCAAGTTTGTTACGTGAAAAACTCTTGGACCTGTTCCTGAGGCACACACCCGACGAGCAGATCGCCTTCTGGAGACACAAGTAAAGGCACTCCATTTTGACCAGTCGCATGCCAAGCAGTTTCCCATTTCTGCGCGATGCTCTGGTTCTGCCCGTCAACGTCTTCGGCAAAATGCTCTCCCGCCAACTCCTTTAAAATCAATGGATCAGAAATATCTCGACCGTCGCACCAGAATGCACGATACGTCCGATGAACAAAGTCTATCCCGTTCCGTAAATCTTTTTGTAAAAGCCCGATTGCCTGTTCAATCGCCGGCAAAGTATTCGGCTTCCCAGGCGGCAACGCGATCGGTAGTCCCGGCGCCAATCGCTGCACCATCCCGACTTCGTGCCGCAATTCCGCTCCTAACGAGCCGCTCCACGGCTTCATGGGACGAGGCAACTGCGGCGCATGCTGCACTCCACGCCATTCGCATCGGTCGAGAAGACACAAGTCGCGCAACCGTTCGTGCAGTGCGTAACAGAAGGGACAGTTGAAATCGCCGTAGAGAACAAATTTATCGGCGGCAGGAGTGCTCGTCATGGCATCACTTTACCGAAGTGGCTCGACGGAGTCTACCCCACCGGCAAAGGGGAAAAGACAGGAACGCCAGACTGTATCAGGAGTCGACGTTGCGTAACAATTCTAGAAGATTCGCACGGAGGACGGGCAACGTGACCGGCTTCGTCACGACCCGATCCATGCCGGCCTGATGACACTTCTGCACTTCTTCGTCGGAGGTATGACCGGTGAGGGCCATGATAGGTAAATGATTCAGGGTCCCTTCCTCGCGGCGACGAACTTTTCGCGTGGCTTCATAGCCGTCCATCTCGGGCATTTCACAATCCATCAACACCACGTCATACGCGGTTCGAGTGATGGCCTCCACCGCCTCACAACCCGTGCGGGCAACTTCGACCTGGCAACCGAGCTTCTGCAAAAACTTACAGGCGACAACTTGATTGATTTCATTGTCATCCGCGACCAGGATGCGTAGCGGCCCCACCGATTCTCCTCCACCGCGTTGATCCATGCCGAGCGAAGATGCTGCGGGATCTCGCTGAATGGCCGGCAGGAGGTTGGTGGTATAGGTGAACGTACTGCCATGACCGAACCGACTGGTGACAGTGATGGTCCCTCTCATCAACTCGACGAGCTGACGGCAGATCATGAGACCGAGGCCTGTTCCCCCAAATCGTCTCGCGGTCGTAGCATCAGCTTGTGCATAGGCCTTAAACAGATGGGTTTGTTGCTCAGGTGTTAGCCCGATGCCCGTATCTTGCACGCTCCACTGCAAAACCACCACGTCAGGTTCGTCTACCACATCTCGTTTTAACGCGATGACAATCGTAACTCCTCCCTGCTTTGTGAACTTGATCGCATTCCCGACGAGGTTGAAGAGGATCTGTCTGAGTCTGATTGGGTCGCCTCGGAACTCCTCCGGGACATCGGCATCAATCTTCACCGAAATAGTGAGACCTTTTTGGGAAGCTAACCCTTCAGCCAGCGTCGTGATGTCACGGATCAGAGCCCGCAGATTGACATCGGCCACCTCCAGATTCATCTTGCCGGCTTCGATTTTTGAAAAATCGAGAATGTCGTTCACCAACGTCAACAACGCCTCCGCTGAGCGATGCATCGTCTCGATCAATTCCCGCTGCTGCTCGGTTAATGATGTGTCTCTAAGGAGTTGCGTGCATCCCAACACACCGTTCATGGGGGTCCGAAGCTCATGGCTCATCGTGGCGAGAAAGATCCCTTTCGCCCGCGCAGATTCTTCAGCGGCTTCTTTCGCGCGGCGCAAGGCCACATCCGAGGTGATATCGAGTCCATACGCACGGACTATCTCCAACTCTCTCAGGGGGAAGAACGACCAGGCGATAACCCGATCCGCCGCGACATGTTCGATCCGCGACAGCGAGGAATCGGTTGCGAGGCACTCGTGCAGTATTGCCGATAGATTTGCCGGGAACATCGCTTCGATGCCGGCTTCAAGAAGTCCACATTGCCCCATCACATTCAGCATGCCGGTGTTGGCATAGAGCATGGCACCCGTCGCGTCAAACTCTGCAACAGGATTTGGTGCATCCTCAGCCAACCGCGCGGCGCGTTGGACATCCCGCTGAATCTCTATCGCATCGGTCAGATCGCGGGCGACCACCAGGCCACCGACCGACACGCCTTGTTTCGTTCTCGGCCAGAATGAAAGCGAGAGCTCGAACTGAACCCCGTCCTCTCGATTCCAAAAATGAGAAGGGATCACCACAGGCTCGCCGGTGCTCACCATTCGAGTGAATGGGCACTGGACCGCCTCACGCTTGTCTGATGTAAGGCAGCCGATAAGGTCGTGAAACCCCTGTCCGATGACATCACGTGTTCTGCCGACAAGTTGTCGCGCGGCAGGATTGAAAAATATGATGTGACCTGCTTGGTCCGTAATAAAGATCGCTTCTGTTGAAGCTCTGAGAATGAGGGAGATGTCCTCTTGGGTCGACAGCCAAGCCGGCGAACCATTGGAAGGATGGTCGGGAATGGGTGCCGCAGAAACCGTCATATATCGACCTGCATCGCTGTCGCCTCACCAGTACAGCAAAAAGCTGGGTATATTAGTCATACCTTATCGGTACCTACGGGTATTTTCTAAATTGTGAAACCTCGAACGGTCATGTCGAAAGCGAACCAGAGTCGCACACCATCATGGTTTCGCGCGAACACTCCACCTGCTCCTATGTGTTCGATTCTGCCGGTTCGTGGCGGTCGTTCGCGATTGCCATAGGTCCGTCTCAGTTACACGTCAGCCATCGTGTGCTCAAGGTTTAAGCCGAACGGCCGATACAGTTTTCGACAGGGTGAAAAAGGCAAACCGCCCGAGAGGGTGGGACGCAAAGCCGAGGGACCTTAACAGGGACGGAACATGTTCCAGGGTCAGCCTAGCTGCCACACAACTAATGATCTGACCAGTCAGGCTCCTCCCATTCCCTCGGTGCCTTCCCCTGAATTCCAGCCGCAACTGAATGGAGGTGCCGCATGATTTCCGCTATCCATACAGCACTCTCGGGTCTGGCTGCCATCGGCAAACAGATCGAGGTCGTTGCGCACAATGTCGCCAACGTCAATACCGAGGGGTTCAAGAAATCCAGAACAGAGTTCGTCGAAATTCCGACCGGTGGGGTCTTGCCTGTTGTTGAGAAAGATGACTCCTCCGGACCAACCGTTCTTCGCGACACTGGCGGCAATCCAACCATGGTCGAGCTCTCGAACGTCGATCTGGGTGAGAAAGCGGTGCAACAGATCGTGGCTCAACGTAGCTTGGAAGCGAATCTCCAGACCTTACGAACGGGAGATGCTTTACTCGGCAGTATTCTGGACATAAGAAAGTGAAGGCTGAGGCTGGGATCTCAACTTTCACCTCAACCTGAACCTCAGCTCTAGTCTCGGACCTTCCGAATAGCATTCTTTCCCACCTTTGTGCTATGTCGAGGCCATGGCTTGTCCCCGTGTCTTGTTGTTGATTCCTCCCTTGACTCAGCTGAACACTCCCTACCCATCCACCGCCTATTTAACCGGGTTTCTTCAGTCCCGTGGAATCAAGGCGGAGCAAGCCGACTTGGGCATCGAGATGGTGTTGCGCCTATTCAGTCCCGAAGGGCTACGGAATGTCTTCCGACAACTTCGCACACGAGAGGGCTCACTTCCCAAGGAAGCCCTCGGGATGATGAGGGCCGAACACAGCTACGTGAAAATGATCGGACCGGTCGTCGCCTTCTTGCAGGGCAAAACCCCCGACATCGCCGCTCGTTTGATTGAACCAGGACTGTTGCCCCAGGGTCCCCGATTCCGAGATCGTCGGAAATTCTCGCGCTCCGTATCAGTGACTGATAGGGCCAAACAATGGGCGACGTTCTTCCTCGAAGATCTTGCCGATTTGGTGCAAGCCACCATTACTCCGCACTTCGCCTTGAGCCGATATGCCGAGCATATCGGGCGCAGCGCCTCATCGTTTGATCAGATCGCTACCGCCTTGGCGGAGCCGGCGAGCCTGACCGATGAATGGCTCCTGGAGGCATTCTGGGACCACGTCAATCGAGTCAACCCGGCGCTGGTCGGTCTCTCCATACCGTTTCCAGGTAATCTCTATGGAGCATTCCTCATTGCGAAGGCGCTCAAAAAGCACCGTCCTGATCTGCCTGTGGCCATCGGCGGCGGCTATGTGAACACGGAATTGCGCAGGGTTGCCGACCCTCGAGTGTTCGATTATGTCGACTTTATGACGTTCGACAACGGTGAACGGCCGCTTCTCTCCTTAATTGAACATATTTCCGGCTCGCGCCCGCGCCGATCGCTGTGCCGCACGATGTATCGCGAAAAGGATCGGGTGGTCTATGCCGATGATCATTTGTCACATGACTTCACGATGAACGACATCGGCTGTCCAACCTATCGCGGTCTGGCACTGGATCGCTATCTGACCATTCTCGACAGTACCAATCGGATGCATCGCCTCTGGTCGGAAGGCCATTGGAATAAGCTCACGGTGGCACACGGCTGCTATTGGAAACAATGTACGTTTTGCGATATCGGGCTCACCTATATCAGTCGGTATGAGATGACACCGACGGAGCGGCTCATCCGACAGATCGAACAACTCGTGGCGGAGACGGGTCGGAGAGGATTTCACTTCGTTGATGAGGCCGCTCCACCATCAGCATTGAAGTCGCTGGCGCTTGCCCTCTTGGAGCGACGGATCGATATCACCTGGTGGGGCAATATCCGCTTTGAGACCGCTTTTTCGCCGGACCTGTGCCGCCTGCTTTCCGCCTCCGGTTGTATCGCGGTGACGGCGGGGCTTGAGGCCGCGTCAGACCGACTGCTGGACAATATGAAGAAAGGCATCACCGTCGATCAGACTGCGCTGGTCGCTGCCGGGTTCAAGGATGCCGGCATCCTGATCCATGCCTATCTCATGTATGGTTGTCCATCGGAGACGATTCAGGAAACCATCGATTCCCTCGAAGCGAGTCCGTCAGCTTGTCGCGACAGATCTCCTTCAATCGGCCTTTTGGCATCGTTTTACAGTCACCGCTCACAGCCCCGTGGGGCTGGACCCCGCTGCCCATGCAGTGCGCATTCTCGGGCCGGAATTTCAAGGCTTCGCAGAGAATGACCTTCTGCATCACGATGATCGAGGGGAAACACCGACCTGGCTCGGCGAAGGGCTGCGACGATCGCTCCTGAACTACCTTGAACGGCGGGGACTCGATCTCGATGTCCGTCAGTGGTTCGATGAGGAAGTCCCGCTCTCTCAGGTACCTTCCACATGGCTCAGACGCTTGCTCAAGAAGCGGACGATTGATGACCGTTCAGACTTAGAACGGCGTGTGGTCTGGTTGGGTGGAGCAGTGACTTGTGAGCCGATTGGAAAGAAAGCAACCCTCACGGTTACCGGCTCCGGGCAGGATCACGCCATCACACTCCCGGAACCGGAGGCCCGATGGTTGGAGCAATTGATTCGAGATGCCACCCCGCAGCAGACATGTCAAACCTATCCGCATATGCGGGATGCCTGCCGACGGTTTCCAGGAAAAGAGTCAACCTTCAACGTCTTCCTGACCACCTCTTCGTGGGAAAAGACCCGTGACGCAGGCCTTGTGCTCGTGTAACTCTCCAATCTTTCTACTTGTTCACGAACAGAGTTTAGGAGAACAAAAACCAAGAGCCGGAACCCAGCATGTGGATTCCGGCTCTTGTTGGAGAAGAAACGTTCTCGTTTACGTGAGCTGCTTAATACTGCAGCTGCAACGCCACGTGGAACGAATCGGCCTTACCTTGCCCGGGCCCGCCGACACCCGGCCCATAGTTACCAAAGACACCCTTGGTTTCGATATCGCCATATCGACCGTACGCAGAAATACGAGCATTGTGGCCGGAGATGATATAGTTCACGCCATACTCAAATTCCTGCCGCATGGCGCTGTACAGTGGACTGACGCTCGTGAACCGCACATAGGGCTGGAACCGTCCAATGCCGACCTCCTGTGGAATGAGGTACAGGCCATAGGCTGTCCAAGAGTGGCCGTTGAAAACGCAGAAACAGGTCTGATTTGCGCAGTAAACGCACCGACCCCATAGTTGGCGAAAAACCGCTTGAATTCGCCGTTGAACGTCAACACGCCCATGTTACTCGGAAGGACCTTTTCGATCAACAGATCGACAGAAAGCCCGGTGAAATCCGACACATTACCAGCAGTGGCGCTTCCTGCACCATCTTTTTGATGCTGCACGTTACCGGCAATCGCAAAGATATCCCCGGCGGTCCCATAATAGGTACCGGCCGTGTAATAGCCTGGGCTCGGTTCATCGTTCAACAGATTCCACTGCAAGCGCCCCGTGTACATCAAGCTGTTGCTCGTATTGGGTCCGTTCCGCAACCCTTGAGACACAGTCGCAACATACAATAAATGGGTGCCGAAGGGGTGAACCTTGCCCCAGAAGGTCGCCGCATTATCACGACCATAGAGACCGGCTCCACCACCGCCCGCAGCGTTAAAATTGCTGCTAAAGTCGGCGGGGAAGAGCGGCGTCCTGAAACCATCGAAGGTGGCATGATAGAAGGGACCATTCAACTCGCCACGCTCGCTCGGGAGCAACATACGTCCGACCCAGATGTTGACCATCTCACTGAACTCAAACTTGCCGATCGCATCGAGCAAGCCGATCGAGGAGTTAGCTCCAAAACCAGTCCCTCCGCCAACACTCCCCGTGCCGACAATATTACAGTTGAAGCAGTCCGTGTTGAACTCAAACTTCACGTATTTGTGGACCTGC
Organism: uncultured Nitrospiraceae bacterium; assembly: GCA_963849655.1. Classification (GTDB taxonomy): domain Bacteria; phylum Nitrospirota; class Nitrospiria; order Nitrospirales; family Nitrospiraceae; genus Nitrospira_D. The sequence goes on along the minus strand of CAWKJK010000005.1, from coordinate 7,202 downwards.
CCATTGATGTAGATACGAGCGTTGTTGATGGTAAACTCATTGCTGTAGGCAGAACGGTTCACTGCACCATCTTCAATGGAATTGAAGCTAGTACGAATACCCATGCCGATGGAGATCCATTTGTCATCATCGGCCTTGATCGTGCCACCAGCATAGGCACTCGGCAGCGTGGATCCCATCCCAGCCACCAGCGCCGTCATGGCCCCAGCAACTACAAATTGTTTCCACCGCCTCGCAACATGTCCCTTCATACTCATGCCCTCCCTTGTGAGTAATAAGAAACCACTGCCCACCTACGCCTAGTGTTCAAAATCGTTCACCCCCTGGGAAGTCGGCGGGAGTATGCCTAAAGCATCGAAATATGGCAAGAAATTTTTTGGCACCTCCCTGTTGCACCACGTAAGACTACTCAGAAGGTTTTCTTCTGTAAAGGAAAACGAATAATGTGAACAAGAATACTTACCGAGCAGATGCGGATGGATACAGTCAGGATGACGAATGAGGCAGAAGGTGCTGTCGCACCTTCTGCCTCATGGAGCGGGAATGATTCGATGATTACCGATTCGGCTGCGGGGTATAGCGGAGATACGGCTTGACGGTTGTGAACCCTTTCGGGAAGAGTTGCTTCGCTTCCGCGTCGCCGACCGTGGGAGTAATGATGCAATCCTCGCCCTCTTTCCAGTTCGCCGGAGTGGCGACCTTGAACTTCGATGTCAGTTGAAGAGAGTCGATCACTCTCACCAACTCATCGAAGTTTCGACCGCAGGAAGCGGGATAGGTCAACGTGAGTTTGACCTTCTTGTCCGGACCGATAATAAAGACCGAGCGCACCGTCATGTTGTCGATGGCGTTGGGATGGATCATATCGTACAGCGTGGCGACCTTCTTATCCGGATCGGCGATGATGGGGTAGTTCATCGTCGTCTTTTGCGTTTCGTTGATGTCGTTGATCCAACCTTTGTGGGAATCCATCGGATCCACGCTGACGGCAATCACTTTGACGCCTCGCTTTTTGAACTCCGGCGAGATTTTGGCCACGGCGCCCAGCTCCGTCGTACACACCGGGGTGTAGTCCTTGGGATGTGAAAAGAGGATCCCCCAACCGTTGCCCAGCCATTCGTGAAAATTAATCGTACCCTCCGTCGTTTCCGCCGTAAAATTTGGGGCATCGTCGCCCAATCGTATCGCCATGGGATACCTCCTTGTATCGCGATCACCTACGACAAGATTTCTACTATCCTCGTACAATACTGTGACCAAACGGGTGAGTTCAAGGGGTCGGGACAAACGGGACAGGCACCGGCGGATGCCGGAGCCAGTCCCTCCGGCTCAAGCTTCTCGCCTCTCATGCCGATATGGCTCACGAGATCCTCTATAGGGAGGTGAACATGGCCGGCACGGACACAGCCCGAACAAAACTCCATATCTCAAAGGACCCAATGTACGTCATGCTCCGCGAAGGCTGCATCAAGGAGTTCAACGTTAAGAAAGCCGCCGGGGACACATGCGATCTTCGTGGGTGTGATCTGCGCGGTCTTGATCTTCGTGGCTTAGATGCCGACGGGCTGGATTTCAGCGACTGCTATTTCCGGCAATCCGACCTCCGTGGCCTCGACTTGAGCAAGGCCAACCTGGACGGCGCCAGTATCAATGCGTGCAAAATTTCCGGCGTTCTCTTCCCCGCGGAGCTGAGCGCCTCTGAGATTGAGCTGTCTCTTCTCCACGGGACGCGGATGCGGTACGGGGTGAAGTAGCGCTCTCACGGTTACGGTCGAGGTCGAGCAAAAGAAATAGGCCTTCTTGCTTTACCTCGACCTTAGCCTGCCTCTCAAGATCCCGCGGACAGCGACAACTGAGTCCGCACCTTCTCATGACCAGACTCAGCAGCACCCGTATCGAGCAGCGCGACTCGTTCCTCTGTGAGCTTTCCACTCTCCAGAAGATGACGGCGGATCGCCTCAGCGCGCTGGCGGGCCAGCGCTTCTAAATCGCTCGTGGAAATTTGGATGGCCGCCGCGAGTTGTCGCTTCATGTCCGCCACGGTCGGCTGCGTGGGTTCGCCCGTTGTCGTTGATGGATCAGGCGGAGGCAGTTTCGCATAGAGTTTTTCCACGAGCCGTTGCTCGTCTTTCGGCGACAACTCTTCCTGATCGGGCTTTCTCCCACCGTTCATCGCAAAAAGCTGATCTCGAAGTTTCATCGTTTGAAGCACCGTCACATCCAGCGTCGAATCCGTCGTTCCCTTGATATCGAGCCGGAGTGCAGCCCGCTCATCCAACGCTTTCTCCAGTGCCTCGAGCTTCGTCAGTTCACTGTCGGCCAGTGAGTCGCTCCCTGGTTGAAATTCGATAAATTGCAGGTCTTCCTCGCTACCGCCGCCGGGCACGAGCTTGCCCATGAGCGCAAACGGCGACGCGACGACCTTTCCGAGCAGATTGAGCAACGTCGAAATGACCACCTTGCCGTACCTGAAATCCGGATCGTTGAGATTGCCGCGAATCGGCATATCGATTTCGATGAGGCCCTTACGATCTTGCAGCAGCGCCACGAGCAATGGAACAGGCAGCGACGTGGCGTCCGAGCTATTCGTCTTCTCACCGAACGTCAGTTGATCGACATGCACCAGATTTTCCGCTTCCAACACTTTCTGCGACACCTTGTACTTCAAATCGAGCGACAATTTTCCCTTCGACAATCCATAGCCCGCATATTTACCGCTATAGGGCCCGACCGATGTCAAATCCATCGCGCCAAGGGTCACGACCAGATCGGTGAAGGCATCTCCGCTCAGCGGGTTGATCTTTCCGGCTATTTTGAGGGGAGCGGCTCTTCCAACTTTGCCCCTCAGGTTGACGTCGGCTTTCTTCAGCTGCTTCGACGACAGTCCTTTGATGGTCCCGCCGAACTCCGTGAGGCTGGTTCTCACGTGTGGTTCAATAGACAAATCCTGAAACGTTGCGGTCAATTTCCCCAACTTCACCTGGTCGATGCTCACCGGTACAGGTTCGGCGGCCGTGGCTTGTGGTTTTTCGCCGTTAGGCGCTTTTGAAACCGTCTTTGGGTCGCTCGCCGGAGGCGCGACCGCGAGCCTCGCGAGATTCAGCTGTCCATCGGTTTCCATGACGATCCGGATGGTCGGTTCTTGCCAGACAATTTCTCCAATCTTCACTGCCGTCGGCTCGACATCCAGCGCGATGCGGTTCACGCTCAACGCTTTCCATGTCAGAATATTGTCGAGATCTTTGCGATCCGCGACCGCCAGTTGATTCACCGCCAGATTTCCCTGAAACCCCAGCATGGGTTCGTTCGGGTGCTCCTTGGCAAAATGCACCGTTCCATTCAGACCGATCGCACCGTCCAGCACATCGGCATTGAGAAACCGATCCAGATAGGGTTGAAACGGCCGAATGTCGATATGCTCCAGCTTGAGGTCTGCATCGGCGCTGAGAGGTTCAACCGTCGCCTTTCCCTTCACATGGATGGATCCGGTCTGATTGAGTTTCAATGACAGGTCGATGGGAAGCGGTTTTTTAAACGGGATCTGAATATCCTTTACCATGACATTCATCGCATCCACATCCACATGTCCAGGACGTTCAAGGGTTCGGTCTTCGAATGACGCGCCATAGTTCTTGATTGCGACTTCGTCGACAGCGATGGACCAGGGCTTCGCCGGTTTTTCCGGCTTGGCGGTCGCGGCTGGAAGCTTTTCCTCTGCTCCCCCCTCGCCGACCGGCGTGAAGAGCTGTTGATAGTTGAGCGTGCCGGCAGGATCCATCCATGCGTCGAAGCGGGCATCGGCTGAATGCACCCTTGCAACATTGATGGTCTGTTTTTGCAGATCCAACTGAACCCCTTCCGCACCAAAGCCAGGAATTTTCACGACCGGCTCAATCCCGCCCCGTTCCACGATAGCGAGATTCTGAATCGATATCGCTCCATTCTTGACCGTTGCCTGAGGAGCCTGACCACGAAGATCGAAATGGTACGAAGCGGATAGTCCGAGGAGCCCCTGCGGGACATCGAACTGAAATTGATCGCGCACCGCTTGATACAAGGTCCGCAGCTTGATTCCGGATACACTGATCTTGCCATCGGACTCGACCGGTTCCAACGAGATGGCCCCTTCCCAGGCCACCGCCTCGCCCTTTCCAATCTCCGCCGTGAAGGCATAGGCATTCTCGGTCTCTTGGCTCGAAATGGTGCTGAAGTTCCGAAGCACGATCTGGATCGGCACGACATCGATCAAGACCAGCTTGGGCTTGGAGTCATCGCGGTAATCCAGAATGCCTTGAGTGATCTCCAGCAGCTCAATTTCGACCGGCATCATCTTCTTGGGCTCATTCGGCGGCGATTGTTTCGGTTCATTTGAAGGGGGAATCAACCCCATCAGATTGAGTTTGCTCTCAGAGCTGACCTTGGCTGCCACAAACGGCATGACGAGGCGGATCTCGTCGAACGCCACCTTCTGCAAGAACAGCGTCACCGCGCGCAGATTCACAACCAGCTCCTCAAAACCCAGCATCGCCGTCTGGTTCTGCTCCCGCACTTCCAGACCGGTGAGACGAAGAGAGAGCGCAAACGGATTGAAGGCGGCTTCGCGAAGAACGATCGGATGCTTGATCTGATCAGCGACGGTGGGAATGACGTACGATGTAATCAGATAGGGAAGCAGAACAAACCCAACAAGCGCGTAGAGGGCAATCAGTCCGACGAGAACACCGATCAGCACTTTAGGGCGGAGAATCCGGCTCATGTGCGCTCGTAATCTGTGGAAGACGGCATCACGGTTGATCCGATGATGAACTATACGAGAGGCGGGAGTTAAATTTCCACTTTTGAGCCATCCGCGCTCGGGACAGACGTTACTTGCGGAACGTACGCTTATACCGTACATTGCAAAGGAGATGATTATTCGATCCGTGCGCCACCGGGGACTCAGGCGCCTCCTTGAGAGCGATCAAACAAGGGGGGCTACGGCCCAACCTGGTGAACCGGGTACGCAATATCCTGACGGCCTTGATCGTGGCCGAGGATATGCAGATGCTTCGGGACGGAGCGCCGCCGGGCTGGCGGGTGCATCAGCTCTCGGGGGATCGGAAGGGCACCTGGAGCATCTCGACCTCCGGAAACTGGCGGATTACGTTTGACGAAGAGAATGGGTATGTGGATGGATTAGATTTGGAGGATTATCACTAATGGCAAGGAAAGGAATAAAAATCGGTATGAAGCCCTCCCACCCGGGAGCCTTCATCAAGGCGGAAATCTTGGACGAGCTCGGCTTGAGCGTGACCAAGGCCGCTGAAATCTTGGGCGTGCGCCGGGCGACGTTCTCCGACCTCGTTCATGAAAAAGCGACGGTCTCCGCTGAAATGGCCTTGCGGCTGGAAAAAGCCTTTCACCTGAATATGGAAATGCTGCTCCAGATGCAGGCCTGGTACGACAGCAGCCAGATGCGCAAACAGGCCGGAACAATCAAGATTGAGCCCTTTGTCCCTGCGTAGCCCCCTGCGCTAGGCGGTACAACCAATTGAAAAAGCGATTCACGTGTGGTGTGTATCCACGCGCAATCATAACGATAGCACGATGAATAGCGCGCGGTACGAGCAAGCTCTGTATGGTGCGCCCGGCTGGAATCGAACCAGCGACCCTCAGCTTAGAAGGCTGATGCTCTATCCGACTGAGCTACGGGCGCAGAGAGGAAAAACAACCGCTTAGATCGCCGGTCCCTATCGCTAATCCGACAGGTGTTACTAGGGCACTGGCCTACCCTTGTACAGAAACACTCGTTGAGTGTCCAGTCTACGCTCTTGCCATAACTCCGTAAGAGGTCCTGTCAATAGGTGTGTAAATGGAATCAGGCGGCAACCTCCTGTTGGATCACCTCGGCTGTCTGCTTCTGTCCGTCGACAAACGAAACCCCGGCATAGACCAGGGGCAATAACTCCGGCGCATTCAGGCGCCGGAACGTCTGTTCCGCGATCTGCAAGACTTTCCAGATCAACGCGGTCGCGGACTCCACGCGTTTGAACCGCTTGCCCGCCGTCGTCCGGAGCCGGACCGACGCAAACGGCGACTCCACCACATTAGTGGTGCGCAGATGACACCAGTGCTCCTTCGGGAACTGATAAAAGGTGACGAGCCGCTCCCAGTCGTGATGGAGCCGCTCCACCGCCTTCGGCGTCCGCACGCGATACCGGCGGCTGAACTGGTCTCGTAACTGCTCACACGCCGCCTGCGTCTCCGCATACGGCAGCGCTTTGAGCAGGGCGGTCGCCTCCGAATGGAGGTGCTTCGGTATGGCATCCAGCACGTTGATGAGTCGATGGTTCCAGCAGCGCTGTTCGGCAGCGGTAGGTTGCTGCTCACCCAGTGCGGCCCAGATCCCCAGATGGCCATCGGCGATGGTGCAGCGCCAGGGTTTCAGCCCCCGGCTTCGCAGATCCCTCAGCACGGCGCCCCAGGACTCCTTCGATTCCCGCTGCCCGCTTTCCACGGCTAAGACCACCTTGCGGCCATCCGCGAGCGCCCCGATCACCACAAGGAGCGCCGCCTTGGTCTTCTCCAAGCCGGCCTTCACATACAGACCATCGGCCCACACATAGACGATCTCCAGCTCATCGAGCCGCCGCCGCTTCCACGTAGCATACTCCTCCTGCCACTGCGCCTTGAGCCGCTGGAGCGAGGCGGGCGACAACGGGGCCCCCTCGCCCAACAGCCCCCGTAGCGCGAGTTCGAAATCCCCGAGTGCGAGCCCATGCAGGTACAACTGGGGCAACAACTCGCCGACTTCCTTGGTGCGTCGCTTGAACAGCGGGAGGAGTCGACTGACGAACCGTTCCATCAGCCCGCGTACGCGCGGTCGCTGCACCGTGATCGTCCCGCAGGTCAACGCCAGCTTCCGCGGGTTCCCATACCCGTTGCGGTACCCCGCCGGCGCATCCACGGCAGCCCGCCGCGCCGACTTCGCGCGACCCAGCCGCAGCGTGACCTCTTCCACTAACAGCCGCTGGACAAACTGCTGAATGTGGTCGCGCACAAATGTCTCCAGGTGGTCCCACCACTCGCGGCTTGACCTGGCCTCAACTGCTGTGATCTGCTTCTGCATGGCGGTGTCTCCTTTCATGGCCGGGATTCCCCCGGCGGGGTTTGGTCACCCGAAAGGTTGCCACCGCCCTCTTCCTATTTCCACACCTGTTGTT
>CAWKJK010000004.1:0-21948 GCA_963849655.1 uncultured Nitrospiraceae bacterium | reverse complement strand
TCATGGCACGGCAAGAGCAGCGAAGTCACGAATGTCGTCTTGCCGTTTCAATCGATTGAGCAGATCGACGAACCGCGCGTCCATCTCAATGGACAAAAGCTCTTTGCCGCTGATGCTCTAACCGGACGGCAATCTCAGGGCTGGACAAACAAACTCATCTGGGGCGACAACAAACTGGTGCTCTCATCATTAAAGAATGGCCCGTCCGTGAGAAATCGAGGCGGCTGGTGGTCTTAAACTTGATTACATTGATCCACCCTTTGATGTCGGTGCTGATTTCTCGGTCAACATTGAGATTGGCGATGAAACTCTGACAAAGGAGCCGAGCATCATTGAAGAGATTGCATATCGTGATACGTGGGGGCGAGGGCATGATTCCTATCTTTCAATGATGTATGAACGACTGAGTGTTATGCGGCAACTGATAGCAGCGGATGGAAGCCTTTACGTTCACTGTGATTGGAGAGTAAATAGCTCTTTAAGGCTGCTGATCGAGGAGATTTTTTCTAACTGGGAATATGCGGAAATTGTATGGCTTTGTGAATTAATGGGTTCAGGAAGATATTATCGAAAGGCCCATGAAACCATTCTTTGCTATAAAAATAGCACCGCCAATTTTGATCCTCCACCACGGTTAGGCTATTCGACTAGAATCACTAATGCCCTTACGAAAGATGAGAAAGGGTGGTATTACACGCGAGGAAGGGAAACAAGTGGTGGCACTAATTTTTTAAAAACGTATATTTGCAATAATCCTAGATACTGTCGTCACGAGATTGGAAATGATGTAGAATCATGCTGAACCGAAGGAGGTTGAGCATGAACGCATCGCACCGCAGACACGATATATCAGACAGGACATGGGAATTGCTGGAACCGCATTTGCCTGGACGCGAAGGCGTCTGGGGCGGAATAGCCAAAGACAATCGGTTGTTCATCAACGCGATATGCTGGATTTTGCGAACGGGCGCTCCATGGCGGGATTTGCCGCCGGACTTGGGCGACTGGAAGAACGTGCAGCGGCGGTTCTGCCGCTGGCGCGACAACGGCGTATGGGAAGCATTGCTGGATGTTCTGATTGACGAGCCGGATTATGAATGGCTGATGATTGACGCCAGCCATTGCAAGGTGCATCCGCACGCAGCAGGCGCAAAAGGGGGCAACCAGGACATGAGCCGCACAAAAGGGGGCTCAACACCAAGATACATCTGGCCGTGGATGCGCATGGTATGCCGCTCAGAGTCGTTATTACGCAAGGTACCGCGGCGGATTGACGCAGGCTGGCCGCCTGATCGAAGGCCTCACGGCGGAACACCTGATCGCCGACAAGGGGTACGACAGCGATGCGATCGTCGAAACAGGCTAAAAATCAGGGTATGGCAGCGGTCATCCCGCCCAGAAAAAACCGGACAACACAACGGTCATATGATGAAGCCCGTACAAGCTGCGTCACCTGATCGAAAACGGCGTTCCTGCATCTCAAACGCTGGCGCGGCATCGCCACAAGATACGCCAAAAATGCCGCCTCATTCCTTGCCGCCGTCCAAATCAGATGCATCGCACTCTGGGCTAACATCTCGTGACGACACTATCTAGGCTATCAAAGGAAGAAGCTGTAGAGGCTGCTAACAGAGATCGCCCGCAAGCAGCTTGGAGTGTATGGATAGGCAAAGATGAATTAGCTAAAGCATACAATGACTATGGTGTAGGTACCTACGCATATACAGAAACAGAAAATCTAGGTTATGCAACACAGAAACCTGAGGCTCTTTTGGAACGTATCATCAAGGCCTCTTCAAAAGAAGGTGATCTCGTTGCTGATTTTTTCTGTGGTTCTGGTACGACCTTAGCTGTGGCTGAAAAACTTGACCGCAAATGGATCGGTCTGTGATCTCGGACGGTTTGCTATTCATACATCCCGCAAACGCCTGATCAACGTGCAACGTGAGCTCAAGTCACAAGACAAGCCCTATCGGAGCTTTGAGATCCTCAATTTCGGAAAGTACGAGCGCCAATACTTCGTTGGGATTGACCCTGCCCTCCCTGAAGCACAACGCCATATCCTGACCATCCAAAAAGAAGGGCATTACTTGAATTTGATCCTTTCAGCGTACAAGGCCGAGCGCCTTATTCAGATGCCTGCCCTTCCATGGGCGCAAGGGCTCTAGCTTAGTGCTCGTTGGCCCAATTGATGCCCCCGTGACATTGAACCAAGTCTACGAAATGGTAGATGAGTGTCGCAGAAAGAAAATCAGCAAGGTGGATGTACTTGGGTTTGAATTCGAGATGGGAGTCATTCCTTTTGTAAAGGACGAGGCGAAACATAGAGGCATCAGCCTCAGCCTCAAATATATTCCCAAGGATGTATTCGACAAGCGTGCCGTGGAGCGCGGGCAGGTGCAGTTCTATGACGTAGCTTACGTGGAGGTGTTGCCAAAGATTGAAAAGCTTTCTGCGACGATTACTCTGAAGGATTTCGGTGTCTTCTATAGACAGGAGCATCTTGAGACGATCGGAGCAAATTTAAAACCAGGAAGGGGCAAAGTCACTGTCCAAAATGGCCAAGTCGTCAAGGTTCTTAAGGACAGGCAAGGAAAACTCACGCGTGAAGTTCTGACAAAGAAATGGGCCGACTGGATCGATTACTGGGCAGTGGATTTCAATTTTGAAAGCAAACGCGAAATCATTCGAGTTGTGGAAGATGGCCAAGAGCGAGAAGAGTGGACCGGCAATTACGTCTTCGAGAACGAATGGCAGAGCTTCCGGACCCGTAAATATCGGACGTTGGAATTAACCAGCGGGCGGCATGATTATGCGGCAAGAGGCAGATACAAGATCGCCGTGAAGGTCATCGATATTTTCGGCAATGACACAACCAAGGTCGTGGAGATCAAGCTCTAATGCCGCTCAATCCTCATTTCCCCACCGATCCGTACACCATTCTGGATCCTGCTATTCGTTGGTACCCCGGCGAGGAGATGTTGGAAGAAAAGGGATACCAGAGGCTCTTGCCACCCTTGGTTCATAAAATACGGCAGAACGTCAAATGTTGGCGTGATAGCGGCTACAAGGAGGCGAGCGAGACTACCCGTACGCTCTTACGATATTGGTTCGAAACCGAGCATCTCTTGACATCAACAGATGGAATAATGCGACCGTTCCATTATTTCTTTGCTCAACGTGAAGCAGTGGAATCTGCCATTTGGCTCTATGAAGTAGCGCAGGCGCGAGATCCCTATGCGTTGATCAAGTACGACTCTTCAGAACTGGTTTCGAAAGCCATGTTTGATGAGGACTGGACTCGGTATGTGATGAAGATGGCGACCGGCTCCGGCAAGACGAAGGTCATGAGTTTACTGATCGCATGGGCCTACTTCCACAAGCGTTATGAGTCTGCTTCAGATCTAAGCACCAACTTTCTCATCATCGCCCCAAACATTATTGTTCTCGACCGCTTGCGTACCGATTTCAATGGTCTCAGAATTTTCTATGAAGACCCTGTTCTGCCCGAGAATGGCCATGAGGGTAATAATTGGCAGAGATGACTTTCAGATTACACTCCATGTCCAGGATGAGGTTGGCCATGTATCGGACACCGGCAATATCTTTCTAACGAATATCCATAGAGTCTTTCAGAATGAGCTTCCCCCCTCATTAAACGATGACGACACAACGGATTACTTCCTTGGGAAACGCCCAACAGGCACAACAAATGAGTCTCGGACTGATTTAGGCGCGATTATTCGCGATGTGCCGGACCTGATTGTCCTTAATGACGAAGCGCATCATATCCATGATGAAGCTTTGGCCTGGTTTAAGAACCTGGAGGAGATCTCCAATCAATTAAGACTCAAAGGCAGCAAGTTATCGGTTCAGTTTGACTTGACCGCTACGCCAAGGCACGACAACGGCGCTATTTTCGTTCAAACGATCAGCGACTATCCGCTTGTAGAAGCAATCCGGCAAGGAGTCGTCAAAACGCCTGTGTTACCGGATGCAGCGTCGCGCGCCAAACTACGGGAACGTTCGAGCAGTACATTCACCGAGCGATACGCCGACTACCTACACTTGGGCTATCTCGAATGGAAAAAGCGGTACGACGAACTGCTGCCGGCGCAAAAGAAGTCGGTACTGTTCGTCATGACGGATGACACACGGAACTGCGATGAAGTAGGAAGGTTTTTAGAAGATCGCTATCCTGAACTGGTCGGCGCAGTTCTCGTCATTCATACAAAGAAGAATGGAGAAATCTCGGAAGGATCAAAGGGCGACGATGAGCTTCATAAATTGAGACAACAGAGTCGCGAGATCGATAATTTCGAAAGTCCACACAAGGCCATCATCTCTGTAATGGTATTGCGCGAGGGCTGGGATGTGCAGAATGTCGTGTCCATCGTTGGGTTACGGCCATTCCAAGCGGCAAGTAAAATCTTGCCCGAGCAGACGTTGGGACGAGGCTTACGGCGCATGTTTCGTGGACAGCCGCTACAGGAAAAGATCAGCGTTGTCGGGACAGAAGCATTTATCGATTTCATTGAGTCCATCAAGATCGAGGGTGTGGACCTTGAATACGATGAAATGCATGAACGGAGTAGGCCAAGATCGCCGATGGTTGTAGAGGTTGAGCGCGACAACCCAAAGAAAGACATCGATCGGCTTGATATTGAATTGCCGATTCTGGCGCCACGCATATATCGGGAGTACAAGAATCTAGAGAACCTGGACATAGATGAGCTGCGTCATCCCAAGCTACAGCTAAAAAGCTTCACGGAAGAGGAACAACGGGAGATTGTATTCAAAGATATTGATGCCGAGGAAGTCAGCCATACGACCGTTCTTGATTCGAGCTTCTCGCCAAATTATCACAGTGCGATCGGGTATTTTGCGAAGATCATTATGTGCGATCTTCGACTGGTCGGCGGATTTGACATCCTCTTCGGCAAGGTGAAGAAATTTATCGAACATAAATTATTTGACAGGTCCGTGGATCTAGAAGACTTAAACGTTCTGCGCAATCTATCAGAAATCGAGGCGACACATGCGATTTTGGAAACCTTCAAAGCTGGGGTAAATGCGCTTACAGTACAGGACAAGGGAACAACTGAGGTGCGAGATAGGATCAAATTCAGCAAGACTCGGCCCTTTATTGTGACTCACCAAGAGTATCTAACACCCAAGCGTTCGATCTTCAGCAAGATCGTCGGAAACAGCCAATTTGAATTAGAGTTTGCCGGGATTACTCGATGAGAGCCGAGAGGTCGTCTCCTTCGTAAAGAATTCACCCAGCACTCATTTCAAAATTGAGTATCGGACGGCCGATGGGAATATTGGCAATTACTATCCGGATTTCGTTGTGAAGGAGACCGAGGCCGACTACTGGATCATTGAGACCAAAGGGCGTGAAGACTTGGATGATCTCCAAAAATGGGACCGCTTGAAGCAGTGGTGCGAAGATGCTTCAAAGGCTGAACCAACACGCCGCTTCCACCCGCTTATCGTCCGGCAAGAAATATTCGACAAGTATCGCCCAAAAACGTTTTTGGAAGCATCTCGGGTGTGTCGCGATTTAGCTGCGTGAATCCAAGCCCGAACGAGCGAGAGTGCTTACAGGGCTATCTGGCAGAATAAAAGCGCCAGGAATGTTTTGCTGCAGGAGCCTGGCTTTCTGCTCCTGCCCCGCTTGCCATTGAGTAGAACAGAACAGTGGTCCACTAGGCTTCCGCAGGATCTGGATTGAGCTTCGAGGCAGGTTTGATTTGTTCCTGTGAGACAGTCCGTTTGACCGAGCCTGGAATCTTTGGGGTCTTCGTCGTCACATCGGCGTTTTGCGCGCGATGCAGGAGCGCATGGTCCATGAGCACGAGCGCCATCATGGCTTCGGCAATCGGCGTAGCGCGGATGCCGACGCAAGGATCGTGACGGCCGATGGTCTCTACCGTTACAGCATTGCCGCTCTTATCGATGGATCGGCGTGGGACGCGGATACTCGACGTCGGTTTGATGCCGATCGTCACGACAATATCTTGCCCGGATGAAATGCCCCCTAGAATGCCGCCGGCGTGATTCGGACAAATCCATCCGGGAGTCAGTTCATCTCCATGCTCTGACCCACGCTGTGCGACCGACGCGAAGCCTGATCCGATCTCAACCGCCTTCACGGCATTGATGCTCATCATCGCTGCGGCCAAATCGGCATCCAATTTTCCATAGACCGGCGCTCCCCACCCGACCGGCACATGCTCGGCCACGGTTGTGATTCTCGCGCCGACAGAATCGCCGTCCTTCCGAAGCTCATCCATGAAGGTTTCCAGCTTCGAGACGACATCCGGGTCGGCAGAGAAAAATGGATTCTCGTCTGACGACATCCCAATCTTTGAAAGCCAATTCATGCGGACCCAACTGGCTCAGATATCCCCGAATGACGACGCTATACTTCTCTCTGAGCCACTTCCTGGCAATAGCGGCGGCGGCGACCCGAACAGCCGTCTCACGCGCCGACGCCCGTCCCCCTCCTCGATGATCGCGAATCCCGTACTTCTGCCAGTAGGTATAGTCGGCATGGCCGGGGCGAAAGGTATCGATCAGATTGCCGTAGTCGCGGCTGCGCTGATCTTCATTGCGGATCAACAACGCGATTGGTGTGCCGGTGGTCTTTCCCTCGAATACTCCGGAGAGAATTTCAACGGTATCCGACTCCTGCCGCTGAGTCACATGGCGAGAGGTACCGGGCTTACGCCGGTCGAGATCTTTCTGGATGTCTTCTGCCGACAGCACGAGACCTGGTGGGCAACCGTCCACCACGCAGCCGATCGCAGCTCCGTGACTCTCTCCGAACGATGTGACGGTGAAGATTCTGCCGAAGGTATTACCGGCCATACAGACTCAGCTTCCCGTCCGAAGACGACGCAACATAGCGTCCCAAATCTCCCGAAGTCCCAGTTGATCGGCCCACTGCCCGATATATGATTCGTCGATGATCCCGGCGATATCGCGAAGATGCTTTTCCGAACCGCCTTCACGATAATATTCCATTTTCTTCAAAATGACATCTTCCGGAGCGGCAAATCGTCCACCATGCTCGTCCGTGAAATGGACGAGCCTGGCCCTCCTAAAGCGACTTTGCTCAAAGGGTGTTCCTTGCTGAATCATGACATCGATTTTCAACCCTGATGCGGGGTGGATGATATTGAACTGGCCCTTTCGAACCAATGCCTCGCGAATCGCTTCGTCGCTCAAGTAATATTCGTCGGCTGGAAACTGGGCGAGCAGGCCGCTCACATGGCCCTCGTTGATGTCGACAACCACGTCAATGTCGTTCGTGAGACGTGGCTCACCGTACGCCATAGCCGCAACCGAACCTGTGATGAGATAGGGGATCTGCAATCGTTCTAGTGCCGAGACCAGCCGATCCAGCAGCTCATGCAGCTCCATGCGAGAGTCTCCGCGCAACTTCCCGACTGATGCGGTTCGGCGTCCAATCAGGATGTTCAACGGATAGATGAGTCGCTCAACATACGTTTGGCCGAATCCCACAGGGCAAATCCGATTTGCAAACGTTGCGCAGGAGTCTTGTGGCGCAACACTTCTACCATCGCTGAATCCAGCACCTCGATCTGACCGTCGTCCAGCCTCATGGTGCAATTCACTCCACAAGATCCAGTTTGATGCGTAATTCCTTGAGTTGATCGGGACTCACGGTAGACGGGGCATCAGTGAGCGGACATTGCGCCTTCTGAGTTTTTGGGAAACGCGATGACATCGCGAATCGAATCGGCGTTGCCCAGCAGCATGACCAAACGATCCAATCCAAAGGCAATGCCGCCATGTGGTGGCGCGCCGTACTCGAGCGCATCGAGCAGAAATCCAAACTTAGCCGATGCTTCATCCTTGCCGATCCCGAGAAGATCAAAGACTTTGCTTTGCGCGTCGCGCCGGTGGATACGAATACTGCCGCCGCCGATCTCGCTCCCATTCAACACCATGTCGTAGGCCTTCGCCCTCATCTTCAGCGGATCGGACTCGAACAAGGGCAGGTCTTCATCCAGCGGGGCGGTGAATGGATGGTGCATGGCCACATACCGTTTTTGCTCGTGATCGTAATCCAACAGGGGAAAATCGATCACCCACAATGGCCGCCATGCGGAGGCGTCGATTAGCTTCAACTCTTCTCCCAAGAGAAGCCGAATCCGCCCCATCACATCGTGGACGACCGATGGTGTATCGGCACCGAATAAGACCAGATCACCAGGCTTCGCTTCTGGCAGGGCTGTGGCAAACGCTTTGGCATCCAAGAATTTTGCAATCACCGATTCAAGTTGCCCTTCCGTCGTAATCTTCAGCCAGGCAAGGCCCTTGGCACCGAAACTCTTCGCCGTTTCCCCCAACGCGTCGATGCGCGTTCGCGACAACGCCGCCCCTCCATTTACGATTAATGCCTTGACGATACCGCCCTTGGTCGCAGCATCCTTAAAGACTTTAAACTGGCTCGTCGCGCCAAACGCCGTCATATCGTAGAGCGGCATCTCGAACCGGAGGTCAGGCTTATCCGACCCATATCGGCCCATCGCCTCTGTATATGTCATACGAGGAAAGGGCGTCGGCAGCTGAACACCGCCGACCGTACTGAAGATGGTCCCGATCATGCGCTCCATGAGGCGCATGATCTGCTCGCGATCAACGAACGACATTTCCAGGTCGATTTGGGTGAACTCTGGCTGCCGATCGTTGCGGAGATCTTCGTCACGGAAGCAGCGGGCGATCTGGTAGTAGCGATCAACTCCACTGACCATCAGGACCTGTTTGAACAATTGCGGCGATTGCGGCAAGGCAAAGAACTGTCCGGGATTGACCCGGCTCGGCACCAGATAATCCCGAGCCCCTTCCGGTGTGCTTTTCGTCAAAATCGGAGTCTCGACTTCCAGAAACCCTTCCGCATTCAGAAAACCTCTGGTCGTCTGCATGATGCCGTGACGCAAGCTCAAGAGCCGCTGCATCCTGGGCCGACGCAGATCCAAAAAGCGGTACTTCAACCGGATCGCTTCCGTCACCTCGGCGTCGTCTTCGATCACGAACGGCGGCGTCTTCGCCTCATTCAGAACTTCCACCTCGTCGACAAAGACCTCGACTTCTCCGGTGGAGAGATTCAGGATTCTTCGATTCATCCGGCCGCGCCATGACGTGGCCGGTGACCGACACGACACACTCGCTGCGAAGCGAATGGGCGGCCTGATGTACTCCTGATGTTTCGCTCGGCATTAAACACCGACCTGTGTGATGCCTGTTCGATCACGAAGATCGATGAAGATGACCATGCCATGATCGCGCCGACGCTGAACCCAGCCATTCAAGACGACGGTCTGACCGACCTGTTTCTCGACTCAACTCTCCACAGCGGTGAGTGCGGATGTTCATGCAACCTTCACTTTCTTCCCTGAAAGCTTTTTTCTTCTCTCGGGTTGGCCCAACCCTCTTCCCTGACCAGCCGCTTCGGTCTCGGTGTCGGCTCCTCTCCCCGTTCAACCGACGCCATCCGCTCATCCACCAACTCGCGTAACGAGTTCGCCTCCCGATCAGTCAGGAACCGAAATTCCCCTGGTTCCAGATTGCCGAGCGAGAGCGGCCCCATCCTGACCCGAAGTAATCTGAGCACCGCATGCCCAACGGCATCCAACATGCGCTTGACTTGATGTTTGCGTCCCTTCACGGATGGTAATCTCCAACCAGGAGTTCGCCTCGACCTTTCTGCACCTTCTTCACGTGGGCTGGACTCGTCATCCCATCTTCGAGTCTAATCCCCCGCTCCAGACGAACGATCTCCTCATCCTTCAACACACCCTTCACCTTGATCAGATAGGTCTTCGGCACATGATAGCGCGGATGCAACAGAGCCTGAGCGAGCTCGCCGTTATTCGTCAGCAACATCAACCCTTCGCTGTCGAAGTCCAACCGACCGACTGGGAACACGCGAACGTATACACCACGCAAGAAATCCTTCACGGTCGTCCGTCCACCGGGATCATCGAGCGTGGACATCACGTTCTTGGGTTTGTTCAACATCAGGTACACGAAGGGCTGCGCGGATGTCAGGTGCTTCCCGTCGACCTTCACATGATCCCTGGTCCGGATCGACCTTCGTCCCGAGTTCCGTGACGACCTTGCCGTTCACCGACACTCGACCTGAAGCGATCAACATCTCCGCCTTTCGGCGTGACGACAGTCCCGTACTTGCGATGAGTTTTTGGAGGCGAACTTCCATTGCGCTTATCTTTCTACTCGTTGAGTGCGGTCAGGATGGCTTCAACTGCGCGCATGCACCGAGCACCGCCCGCTTTGATCACAATTCGATCAACCTTGCGTGCGCGGTGCGCGAGCCCGGAAGCCACCTGGCCGCACTCAATCTTCACTCCCACTCAATGGTTGACGGCGGTTTCGAGCTGATGTCGTACACAACCCGATTGACGCCCTTGACTTCGTTGATGATCCGATTCGACATGCGGCCAAGCACCTCATTCGGTATCTTAGCCCAATCGGCGGTCATGCCGTCCACACTGGTGACGGCTCGGATCGCGATGACGTTCTCATAGGTCCGTTGATCGCCCATCACTCCGACGGTTCGAATCGGCGATCAGACGGCAAACGCCTGCCAGATCTCACGATAAAGGCCGGCGCTTCTGATTCCTGATCGACGATCGCTTCCGCTGCCCGTAGAATCACCAACTGTTCCGGCGTCACCGAACCCAGCACTCGGATTGCCAACCCCGGCCCCGGAAACGGTTGCCGCCAGATGATGTCATCCGGCAATCCCAATTCTTTCCCCAATACCCTCGACTTCGTCCTTGAATAACTCTCGAAGCGGCTCGATAAGCTTCGAGCTTCATGCGTGCGGGCAAGCCGCCGACGTTATGATGGGTCTTGATCGTAGCCGACGGACCCTTGAAGCTGACGCTTTCGATTACGTCGGGATAGAGTGTGCCCTGGACGAGATACTTGATGCCCTTCAGTTTCTTGGATTCAGCCTCGAATGTTTGATGAACTGCCGGCCGATGATCTTTCGCTTTCGCTCCGGGTCCGTCACATTCCTCAAGCCGGCAAGAAATTGTTTTGTCCCATCAAGTATTCGAAGATCGAGATGCAACTGCGATGCGAAGGTCTCTGCTACTTGATCACGTTCACCGGCTCTCAAGACGCCATTATCGACGAAGATGCAGGTGAGCTGATCACCGATCGCCCGGTGCGCCAGCGCCGCCGCAACCGAGGAATCCACGCCGCCGCTCAACGCACAGATGACTCGCTCCTTGCCGACCTGTTCACGGATTTGCCCAACCGCGGTCTCGACATAGGACTGCATGGTCCAGGTCGGTTTGCAGCCGCAAATTCCGTAGACGAAGTTGCGGAGAATTTTCGTTCCTTCCGGCGTGTGCGCCACTTCTGGATGGAACTGCAAGCAATAGATCCGGCGCTTGGGATCGTCCCGCTTCATCGCCGCAACGGGCGAGTTGTCCGTATGCGCGATCGATCGAAATCCCGGCGGCATCCGTTCGATGCGATCGCTATGAGACATCCACACGGCAGTCGACCGATCGGTACCGACTCCTTTGAAGAGATCCTCGGCATCGTCGATCGTCAGATCGGCTCCGCCATACTCGCGATGTGTCGACTTCGCGACCGTCCCCCCGGAAAGATGGGTCACCAACTGCATGCCGTAGCAAATGCCGAGGATCGGAATATTCTGATCGAACAGTTCTGTAGCGACAAGCGGCGCCTTCTTTTCGTAGACACTGGAAGGGCCGCCGGAAAGGACGATGCCTTGCGGCCGATATGCGAGAATGGTCGCTAATGAGACCGTACAGGGAAGAATTTGCGAATAGACCTGCGCTTCGCGAATGCGGCGGGCGATCAACTGCGTGTACTGGGACCCAAAGTCAAGGACCAGAACTCTATCGTGCCAGAGTTCCATCTTCGTTAATCGAGAATCGTTACACGTTACTGGACGGAGTATTGCAGGGGGCTGGTTCTGAGTGGTTTTCGATTTACGGTTAACGATTAACGTCTAACGTCTTACTCCCAATCCATCCGATAGTTCGGCGCCTCTTTGGTAATGATCACGTCATGCACATGGCTCTCACGGAGGCCGGCCACGGACTGTCGGATAAACACGGCATTCCGTTGCAAGTCGGCAATCGTTTTACAGCCGCAGTATCCCATGCCCGATCTCACACCGCCGACCAACTGATACACCACGGCGGCCATGGGACCTTTATACGGAACACGGCCTTCAATCCCTTCGGGAACCAGCTTCTGAGCCGGGCGTCCTCCTTGCCCGTACCGATCCCCGCCTCCTCGCTCCATTGCACCGATGGAACCCATACCGCGATAGACCTTGTAGGTTCTGGCTTGATACAGCGCTGTCTCGCCGGGAGACTCTTCCGTTCCGGCAAAGAGCCCGCCGAGCATCACGGAAGAGGCTCCGGCGGCCAAGGCCTTCGTGATATCGCCGGAAAACTTGATACCGCCGTCGGCAATGACCGGCACGCCACTGCCACGTAAAACTTTTGCGCAATCCGCGATGGCGGTCAACTGCGGCATCCCGGCGCCCAACACAATTCGTGTCGTGCAAATCGATCCCGGACCAACCCCGACCTTCACCCCATCGACTCCAACTTTGAGGAGGTCCTTAGCCGCCTCCGCCGTTCCAATATTTCCCGCCACCAGTTCGAGGTCCGGATATAACTTTTTGATCTTCTTCGCGGTATCCAGCACGGCTCGTGAATGACCGTGCGCCGTGTCGATCACCACAAGATCCACGCCGGATTTCTTGAGAAGGGTCACACGCTCTTCCGTATCCTGCCCAACGCCGACTGCCGCCCCGATCCGTAAACGCCCATGGCTGTCCTTGCACGCATTGGGATATTTGATCCGCTTTTCGATATCCTTGATGGTAATAAGGCCCTTGAGTTCAAACTGCTTGTTCACCACCGGTAATTTTTCGATCCGGTGCTCATGAAGAATTTCTTTGGCCTTCTCCAGGCTGGTGCCCTCCGGCGCCGTGATCAACCGGTCTCGCTTCATCACCTGCGACACCTTCATGTCCATCCTGGTTTCAAATCTCAGATCACGATTGGTGAGAATCCCGACCAGCTTGCGCCCTTTGGTGACGGGAATGCCTGAGATCCGATATTTCGCCATCAGCTGGTGCGCATCGCGGATCGTTTCGTCGGGAGAAATCGTGACCGGATCGAGGATCATGCCGCTTTCGGACTTCTTGACTTTATCCACCTCCGTCGCCTGATCCGTCGGAGACAGCACGCGATGAATGATCCCGATCCCCCCTTCTCGAGC
Source organism: uncultured Nitrospiraceae bacterium (assembly GCA_963849655.1). Lineage (GTDB taxonomy): Bacteria > Nitrospirota > Nitrospiria > Nitrospirales > Nitrospiraceae > Nitrospira_D. The sequence continues at coordinate 8,610 of CAWKJK010000004.1, read as the reverse complement.
CATCGCGATCGCCAGTCGTGAGTCCGTCACGGTGTCCATGGCGGCACTGACGAGCGGGATATTGATCCGAATATTGCGCGACACGAAGGTGCCGGTGTCGACTTCGTTGGGCACAATCTGCGACTTGGCCGGCACGAGGACCACGTCGTCGTACGTCAGTCCAAGTCGCGGTTCTTTGTCAAGCATCGCTCCCTCTTCAAACGTTCTGCGTTCCTTGCGCGTTTTCCAACTCGGCCAGCTCCTCCGCCTCATCCTGCAACCGCTCGCTGCCCTCTTCCGCCGGCATGAACTGCTGCACCCGCGTGTTGCCGCTATCGATGACAAAGACGCTCCCCTTCGCATCGACGGCGATTCCGTATGGAAAATTGAATTGTCCGCCCCCGTTGCCGAACCCACCCCACTGGGTGATGAAATTGCCCTCGCGGTCGAACTTTTCGATCCGATGATTTCCCGTATCCGTCACGTAGACATCTCCGGCTCCGTCGATACTAATGCCCCATGGCGAGCGCAATTGTCCGGCCTCCTGTGCCAAGGAACTGCTGGCATGCCCGGGGGTCGAACTGCCTCCCCACTTCGTCACAGCTGCGGGAGGACGTTGGTGCTGGTATCGAATTTCTGGATGCGGTGATTTCCCATATCGACGACATAGACCGCCCCGTCCTCTTGATCGACCGCCACTCCGCGAGGGAAATAGAATTGCCCGTCCCCGTTGCCGAAGCTGCCCAGGCCATGATGAACTCACCGGACATGTCGAATTTCTGTACACGGAAATTGGCGCTATCGACGACATAGACGTAACCGCGCACGCGGTCGGCCGCAATCCCCAGGGGGCATTAAACTGTCCTTCACCGTTTCCGCGCGAACCGAACTTCATGAGATAGCCGCCGAGCTTCCCATCGAATTTTTGAACCCAGTCGTCGTCGGTATCCACCACCCAGACATCACCCTTGCCGTCGCAGGCGACACCAGTGGATCTTGAAGAATTCGAATTGGCCGAGCCGAAGACTTCCACGATGATGAAGTTCCCGGCATGGTCGAACTTGTGCACGCGATTGTTGCCGTTGTCGACGACGAACAGCGATCCTTGCTGGTCGACGCACGGTCCATACATCGGCGCCATAAACTCTCCGCCGTGCAACAGCAAGGCGCCCATCGTCCGGGCTTCCCCCATTTCGACACGCATAAATCGCCGGACGTATTGACCAAAATTGTGGCGCTGGCCGGCGTGGAGACATTGTTGCCGATATCTTTGAACCACACATAAATGGTCTTGTGCCCATCTCCGGAGAGATGAACGGAATCGTGGCTCCGAACTTGATCGCCGGCATCGCATCCACCCACCCTGGTGTCCCAGCCACCGGCGTGAGCGGACTTTCAGCAATAAAATACGCTCCGACCCCCGTGTCCAAATCAGTCGCCGAGATCGTCACCACGACATCGGCGAATTGGTCATGAAGGCTCCATGATTGATCACGGCGTAGGGATTCTGTGGCGCGGTGATATCGATGAGGACGGGCGTCGCCGTCACTGCTTCCGACAGTCCGCTTTCAGTCCCGTCTTCGAACGATGCGGTCACCGCATAAAAATAAGGCGTATCGTTGGTGAGACCTTTCATGCGTATAGGGGTTCGTCACGCCTTCGATCTTCGTCCCCCCCTCAAGCGTGACATGAGATGCGGTGCTGAAATAAAGATTATAGGATTGCGCGCCGGACACCTCCATCCAACTCAGGAAGACTTCCGTGTCACCGGCCTTGACGGCAAGGCTGCGGGGGGAATGGCACCCCTCCGGTTTCTACCGTTTGCGCCGCCTGATCCTTCCCACGATTCATCTCTTCTTCGAGTAGGACACATATTTGAGAATTCGGTGGTTGCCGCTATCGACGACGTACACACAGCCTTCCTTATCCACCGCGATGCCGTACGGGAAATTGACTTGTCCCTCCGTTTTCCCACGAGATCCGAATGAGCAAAGAAACGTGCCGTTGCCGTCGAACTTCTGAATCCGATGGTTGCCGCTGTCAACGACATAGACGTTGCCGAGCGCGTCACACGCGATGCCCCACGGAGACTTGAACTGTCCGGGTCCTTGGCCCTCTCGCCCCCACTTCGTCAAGAAACTCCCGCGGGCATCGAACTTTTGGACACGGCTGTTGCTCTCGTCGGCGACATAAATATTGCCGACGAAATCCACCGCGACTCCGCGCGGAAAAAAAGGCGCCGTCGAAGCTGCCGTCCCGTCCCCACTTCAACAGCGGCTGGCCGTCGGCTTGGAATTTCTGAATACGCGAGTTATTCGTGTCGGAGACGTAGACATTGCCGTCTTGATCGGTCGTAATGCCCCAAGGCACGTCGAATCAGACCATGTCGGCTCCACGCCAGGCGAACCCGAATTTGCCCCAGGCTTTCTGCGCGTTGCCTTCGGGATCGAACTTCTGTACCCGGTTGTTGCCGCTATCGGCCACGTACACGGCATCGTCCGGCCCGACGGCCAACCCGCGGGGATAGTAAAACTGACCTTCCTGTGAACTGGGCTCACCACCCCATCGCGCCAAGAATGTTCCAGTTTTATCGAATTTTTGGATCGAATGGTTATCGGTATCGGCCACGTAGAGGTTGCCGTCCTTATCAAGCGCGATCCCCGTCGGCGAGTCAACTCGCCGTCGCCCACTCCTTCACAGCCGATGACCATGGCAAGAAGATAGGGCGATGGAATGGCCATCACTTCTTGCGATTCGAGACTTTCACCCTTCGGAGTGACGACGGTGACGACATAGTGGTAACAGGTGCCGTTGGCAAGGTCGTCGTGGACGTACGGGCTGGAGGCACCTTCCAAACAGGTCGCCTTATCTTTCTTCACACCGATCACGCCCTTGAAATCTTCAGGCCCGGCGATGGGACGGGTCAGCTCTGAGAACTTGATCTGCACGCCCTTGCTCGTCTGAAAATAGAGGTTGTAATACATGGCATCCGGAACCGGATCCCACGTGACGGTAATGCGCCCATTGCCCGGTTTGGCTTGAACGTTCTGCGGAGGCAACGGCAGTTCTTCTTCCTCCGCCACCGAATCTCCGCCACCCCACTCTCCCTGGAGTCCATCGACAAAGAGACGGCGCCGATCAAATTGAAACATTTCATCAAAAAGCCAGGCTTTCATCACGGTGTTGCCTCAGGTTGGTTCTTAAAGCGGTTCAGAAACAGTGGAACTTTCAATTGCTTAGACTAGGAATTGGTCACTCTAGCAAAGCGATGGAAATGGAGTCAAGGCAACGGCCGTAGGCCCCCTGAAACACATAGTAAAAGAACCTCTATGGTATCCACGACTAGATCGATTACAATGCGCCGGTTACCCGTGGAAAACCATGATCATATTTTAGGCGATTCAAAGGTGAATAATTATGAGAATGTTTCAAGTCAGACAAACTGTAATGTATGAACTGACGACTGCGGCAGGAACGGAACAAGAAGCCATTCTGAAAGCCAAAGGCATTCCACTGGCTCAATGGACGGCCGAGGCCGACGAGGTCACGGCGGAGATGATCGACGAGACGGATGAAATCGACGAATACTGAGCGCGACTCACCGACATTTCACCGTTTCAAGAACAACTCATCGTCCTTGTGGTGATCACTCATCAACGGGAGTAACGTCGATGCCCGTCCTCATCGATATCACCGCGCCACAGAATCCCTACGCCGTGATCAATCATGGAGCCTTCATGACCAATTCGCCCGATGTCGCGGTGACGATCTCGACGACCGATTTGCGTCCAGGAAACTCCGATGGCCTATCTCACACGATGGCGGCTGCAACTCGGCGCCCAAATGCTGACATCTACAAACAGCAGCGTGGCACAGATCGCCGGCAAGGTCGGCTATGAGTCGGAGGCATCCTTCAACCGTGCGTTCAAACGAGAATTCAGCCTTCCACCGGCCAAATTCCGTCTCGAATCAAAATCAGTTAGCCGCCACGCACCGGCGCATTAGCAACAAACCTTGACCGTGGCACACCTCTCCCTTAACCGTGTCACCCGCTATCGAGGGTTTGACACTCGCTACCGGTGCTTTTGGCCGATTATTTGACTGCACGGATATGGAGCCGGATATAGGCCCCACCGCAGTGACTAACTCTTCTTGTATATGACTATGCCACCAATGAAGATTGCAAGCATAACGGACGCGAACATCAAGAATGTACTATCCATGACTCGCTCCTTTCGTTCGACCTGACCTCGAACGATAAATTACCTTCTTACTGTTCCCGCAAAATGACCTCACGCGGCGTCATGAGCCTTCATGGCTATCGCTGACTCATTTCCACTGAAAAGTTCAACAAGACCGCTGCGGGCAACCCTTCCCACCGTGGGAGGGGCTGCCCCGCGTCTGGCGCTTAGGACGCCACGTAGATCTCATCTGTAGTGATAACGACCCGCGCGAGGAATGGGCTTAGAAGCGTTTCGTCAGGAGGAATGGATTCGGCTTACCAGCGTTCCTGTTTCTCACGCCTGCGTAGAATCTCCACAAGGCTCATCGATATGACCATATCGGTCCCCTACGCGGGAAGGCGACTGCCGATGGAGAATCGGCTAGCGTGACTGACGCAACACCCGCCCATGACTCGGCGGGGCGACGGGATCCGGTGGACTAAGGTCTTCCATCTCAACCCCCTCTTGCTTCGGAAGGACTCGCAGGATTGCAGGACACCTCAAATCACTGAACTATTCCTCCATTACTCCTCTTCAATACCCAATGTCAACTAAAACAATCCATGCAGCGTTCGGGTGTGTACACGCATAAGAATACCGCTCTTTCACTGAATAGATCGCATGGTTAACGGCTATTTTCAGGAGAGCCAGGGCGTGCGCATCGTACTACCGTTGCACACGGAGGATGGGGCCGAGCGCCAACCATTTCGTCGGACCCAAGGCAGCCATGTGAGGCAGATGAGCCACATACCAGAACACAATGTCCTGCTCCTGGACTCCTTGGTTGTCTTCGTCATACCCGAGCTGGCCCCGTGCTCCGAAGTTCCAAGGAACATCCTCACTCACGTTGGCACGGCGAATGGCCACATCAAAATCGGCGAACTTGTCTCGTTCTCCATCATCCTTTAACGGAGCATACCCAGTGCCGGGCAGGATCCACACTCCATGGCCGTTCAGCTGATCACGAACCAACCAAGCTTTGTGCAGCGCGGGAATTTTGACGTCGTTCCGCTCGTTCACATATTTCCGCCAACCTGGGCCCCACCCGCTATCCGGCCCTCCATCGTCATGGACGAAGACCTGATCCATGCCGTTGCCGTTGATGTCAAAATCAAACCGCCAGTACGGGTGGTGATCATGGTTGGTGTTGCAAGACAGCCCTCGACTTTGAACGATGGGCCTGAGTTCGCCATCCTCTGAAAGGTGCCATGATTGATAAATATGATATTCGCCGATCCGAGCGTACGCCCCCACTTCGAGCCACTTCACATTATTCTGAGTGGCGTTCTCCATGCAGACTTTCTGATTGCCGCAGTTCACGATCGGCACGAGGTCCTGCCATCGCAGGCGATCTTGAAACGGTCCGCACCGTCCGCTGTCGGCTCGCGAGCCGAACCAGGTAAAGGGATTCCACCAGACGCGCTCTTTGACGTACTTCACACGGATGACCGGCATGCTCGCCTTGGCGAGAATGAGCTCATCCGCATACTTCACATTTCGCAGCGCCAGTCCTGTATTGTCTCGAACCTCCCAGTCGAAACTCCAACGACCCCAGTCCACATGCTCGGATAGCGTCTCGGCAAACACGGGCTCGGACGACCAAAAGGCACAGAGCATGATCGACTGCGCTCACCCAGATTCGTTTCATCCCATTCCCTCTCACGAACGAGGCGGTTCGTCTCCGGCCTCCAGGACCTTATCCTCGGTCAAATCAACGACCGCCCAATATTTCGGATCTCCATCCTGCCCTTGGGAAAATGTGATCCAGATCGTGCGGTGGGCATAGCCGGGATCGTTCCTGAAAAACCCCCGGTCTGGCTGCATCAGTAGTCCGTGGCCCTGGGAGTTGTTCTACCTTGCCTGCAAGACGAGGATCGGCTTTTGCCAACTCGATCCCCCGTTGTACATCCTGGCGGACCTTCCGGCGGCTGATAGCCTTCAAGGCGAGAGACGCTGAGCACATTCGTTTCCTTCATATGGACTTCCACCGCGATATTTTGGCTGTAGCTGTAATACACAAGCCGCGTCAGCCCGGCGGCATCGCGACAGCAACCAAACGAAATCTTGCCCTCAGGCGGCATACGATCGGCGTCGATAAACGCCCACCGGCTCCCGAGAAGTTTGGTGACGCGCGAATCGCGTTCGGCCGCTTTCCGTAAGACTGCAACCTCATTCTCGGTCAAAACCGCTGAGGCGTTCGTGGACCGCTTCACGGCGGTATCTGAACCGGCCCCAACCATTTTGGGCCTGTGGTGACCGGCAGTGTCGTCACCGGTAAATTGGAGCACATGCGGAGAAGGGGGCTTATCGGGCAGCGTGATCTTCCGCACAGGAGTCTCCGGATCTTCCGGACCGAACGGACCTCGGGAGCCGGCATCGAGGCTGCATCCGTAGCCGATGCCCATGACCGTCAAAAGAAAGAGAGTTCGCCACCCCGTTCGGTATGTCACAGCCTTACACCGCCAGCTTCCCGGCGATCTCCAATGCCAGTTTGGAGATCTGGGCAGCTGCCTTGATGACGGCAGCCCGTTTTTTTCGTGAGGCCGCGTCGAGCACGGCCTCTTTCATGAGATCTTCGTAGACCTTGATCTCGTCCTTGCCGAATGGAACGATTTGGGCCACGGTCTCGTTATTAAACGTGTTGGCCAGCTGGAGGTAGAGATTGGAAATTTCCGCCGCATAGATGCCGCGGCGAAGCGGGTCGTTCTTATAGGTTTCGAACTTCTTCCGCAGAGCAGCAACGGCTTCCAACAGCGCCTTCTGACGGACCTTCGTTTCATCCTGTTTTCCGACCGCGAATTCGACTGCACCTAACTGATCGACCAGCACCTTGGCTTCTTCACGGGCATGGTCCACTTGACCCGCGAGATCCGTGATTTCCTGATGCGCACTCTCGGCGGTTTCCATCACCTGTTTGATCAGGCTATCGTTGTCTTCCAGAAAACCGATAACTCCCCTGATACTGGTCTCCATGGCGCCTCCTTTATTGCCCGTCCTCTTTCTTCAGCCTGTCCAGAAGGTCGACCAAGTCTGCGGTAAAGGTATGGGTTCGTTCCAGAACCCTCAGCCGAACGATGCGTGAACCTGTCACTTCTTCCAAGGCATCGTTGAACAGTTCGTGAATGATTCAGCACCTCCATGAGACGCTCGGATTGTCCCGGTGCCTGCTCGATCAACGCCGACACAAACTCCGGGTCGACGGACGCGAGAGCCGATTTGTCGGCATAGCGTCTCACTTGAGCATGAAGCGCCGCTGTCCGTTTCCACGAGTCGTTCAAGGCATCAGCCGTATCGCGCAGGCCGCAGAAATCTTCTTCAAACTGATCCCACACGCCTTTTTCCAGTCCCTGATATTCGAGCAGATACATTTGACCGACCAGATAGGCCGCTGCATATGCCGCCTCACCTTTTTTGCTCGCGATATTCCGGTACCAGGAGAGGACGAATTGATGCTTGGCTTCCTGCGCTTGCAACGAAAAGGAATTAGGCTCGATGATCAACTTCTATGTCACGCCGACAGGAAGGATGGAATACCTCCTGGGAAAGCAAATCCCCTATATCGCGATCAGCATGGTCAACTTTTTCATTTTGGCCGCCATGGCAGTTGTTCCTCTTCGGCGTACCCATCAAGGGTAGCTTTGCGATGTTGACCCTGTGCACGTTGCTGTACGGTCACGACGACGACCGCCATCGCCATGGTGATTTCGACGTTCACCAGCAGCCAGGTGGTAGCGGTCTTCATCACCGCAATTCTAACCATCGGCGCCGACGACGATCCAGTTCTGGGCCTGTCGCAACCGGTCTCGACGCTGGAGGGTAACGCCCGGTTAATTGGTTCGATCTGGCCGACGACGTACTACATGCATTCGAGTGTCGGTGCTTTTACCAAGGGGCTCGGAGCAGGTCTCATGATGCAGGACATCATTTTTCTGGGCTGGCCGTATACCGATCCTGTGGGTGGTGAGTAATCATCGGTTTGAATAAGCAGGAAAAATAGTCATGACGACGTTGCTGAATATCTTGTGGCTTGGGATGCAGGAGCTTCGCAGTCTCGTAGAGCGAAACGTGATGATGATCGCCTTCGTCGCCTATGCGTTCACTTTGGCTATTTACGTCCCAGGCGACGGGTACTTCGAGCGAGGTCAACAACGACTTCGATCGCATTTGTGGACGAGGACCATTCGGCCTTGTCCAAGGAACTCATCAACGCCTTCTATCCGCCACGTTTTCAAGTACTCAGATGATCTCCCTCCGCCAACAGCGTAGAGGATGCGATGGACCAAGGGCTGTTCATGTTTGTCGTCGCCATCCCGCCGCAGTTCGAATCAGACCTTCGCGCGCAATCCCACATCCAGTCCAACATCGACGCAACCGCCATGAGGAGCACACGCTGAACGAGTAGACGACA
>CAWKJK010000003.1:0-11921 GCA_963849655.1 uncultured Nitrospiraceae bacterium | reverse complement strand
GGTCGCAAAAAACAATGGGGCACCTCGTGGCGAATCACTGTTCCGACAATCTTAGGAATCCTTGGACTTGGCGCGACACTCTATCCCCTTTCCGTGCAATCGTACCCGGAAACCTATCGGAAAACTCCGGTGCCGTTCGACGCCATCTCCATTGCCAACGGTGTCGAGTTATTTAGCCGCGAATTGCATTCCGTGTCATGGGCCGCAAGCAAAGGGGAATGGCGTACTGGCCAAAACCTTGCCGAAACAACCGGTAGACCTGCTGACGGAACCGCATACCGCCATGCACACAGCCGGTGACTTCTTCCATTGGCTGACCTACGGACGATTCAACGGTATCATGCCGGCCTTCGGCGAGAAATTTTCCGAAGAAGAACGCTGGGACCTGCTGAACTTTCTTCATGCCAATTCCAGAGGGTATCAATCGAGGATCATCACCCCCCGTATTCTGCCTGAGCAACCGTTCATGGCGACTCCGAACTTCTCGTATACCGCGCACGACGGCTCAAGCGGCACATTGAAAGATTTCCGCGGAAAACAAGATCTGCTGCTGATCCTCTTCTCCTGGCCGGAATCGCGTGTTCGGCTCGATCAACTCCGTGCGGCTGCCACTTCGATCACCGGAATGAATACGGCCATCTTGGCAGTCCCCATGACTGACTTACCTCCGGATGAGCTGACCGCAATCGTACGGGATATGCCGTTCCCTGTCGTCACACAGGGCGCGCGCGAGATCTCCAGCAGCTATGCCCTGTTCCGAAGAACACTCTCTATTCCGGACCTGTTCGGCGAAGGGACGAGTCCGAAGCACCTGGAATTTCTCATCGACCGCTTCGGTTATTTGCGAGCACGATGGATTCCTAATGGAGACGGACCGGGGTGGACGGATACGACCTTGCTGACACAACAAATCACCCAGCTCAATCAAGAGCGAGAAATCCTGCCTCCTCCAGGTGATCACGTCCATTGAGTAGAGCTCTCATTTTTACGTAGCTCCCCTGATTACTTCTCCTTGCGATCGGACAGACCGTTTTCACGTCGTCCAGTAAGCCGACCTGGACGCCCAGAGCATCCCCGCTGATCTTGACTTCCAACACCCGCAGGAGTATACCTGCCCCACTCTAAGCCGAACCTCTCATTTGCGCTGTAGGCAAGGGGTTAGGTGGCCTGTCTCATGATATTTTGCTTGACTCGTCTCGAAGCTTTGTCGGATACTTGCTCACCTTTTACTGGGTCCTTCCACCAGAAGAAGACATATCGATTGTGGCAGGGGGTCTCTTCTTGAAACGTGGTATTCGGTAGTAGCGACACTTTCATTTAACACAAGGAGGTAGGGGACATGGCAGCTGACAGTTCGGGGCGAGGGTATGACATCTCGCAGTGGTACGATTCGAAGCCGGTGAAGCTCGGGTGGTTGGCGATGCTGGGGATCGGGGTGTTCTGGGTGCTGTACCAGCGGGCGTTTGGGTACTCGCACGGGTTAGATTCCATGACCCCGGAGTTTGATTCCGTGTGGATGGGTCTGTGGCGGTTTAACATTTTGGCGAACGCGGTGTTTTTTGCGGTGACCATCGGGTGGATCTGGGTGACGCGGGACCGGAACCTGGCGAACCTGGACCACAAGCTGGAGCTGAAGCGGTACTTTTACTGGATGGGGTGGTTGGTGTGCTACATCTGGGGCGTGTACTACGCGGGGAGCTACACGTTGGAGCAGGATGCGGCGTGGCATCAAGTGATCATCCGGGACACGAGCTTCACGGCGAGCCACATTGTGGCGTTCTACGGGACGTTCCCGTTGTACATCACGTGCGGGGTGGCGAGCTATCTGTATGCGCAGACACGGCTGCCGTTGTACAACCAGGCGACGTCGTTTGCGCTCGTGGCGGCGGTCGTGGGGCCGATGTTCATTCTGCCGAACGTGGGGTTGAACGAGTGGGGCCATGCGTTCTGGTTTGTGGATGAGCTGTTCTCGGCGCCGTTGCACTGGGGCTTCGTGACGCTGGGGTGGTGCGGGTTGTTCGGGGCGGCGGGCGGGGTGGCGGCGCAGATCGTGAGCCGGATGTCGAATCTGGCGGACGTGATCTGGAACAACGCGCCGAAGAGCATCCTGGATCCGTTCCCCAGCCAGGTGAACCCCAACGCCAAGGCCGGGTACTAAGCAGCAAGGGCGAACAGTCCAAATAACGAGTGGTCGGCGTTGAGCGGATGGGTCCGGTGCTCCGAGGCCTGGAGCGCCGGGTCGGCCGCAGCCGGCTGAAATGACGGAGGATGTCAGTTATGTTTAGAACCGATGAGATTATTAAGGCTTCGAAGCTGCCGCCGGAAGGCGTCGCGATGTCCCGGCACATCGACTACATTTACTTCATTCCGATTTTGTTCGTGACCATAATTGGAACGTTCCACATGCACTTCGACCTGCTGGCGGGCGACTGGGACTTCTGGTTGGATTGGAAGGATCGGCAATGGTGGCCGATCGTGACGCCGATCACGGCCATTACCTTTTGCGCCGCCCTGCAGTACTACAACTGGGTGAACTATCGCCAGCCCTTTGGGGCCACGATCTGCATCCTGGCGCTCCTCGCGGGGAAGTGGGTCACGATCGTCGCCGCCTGGTGGTGGTGGTCGAACTATCCGTATAACTTCGTCATGCCGTCCACGTTGCTGCCGAGCGCCATCGTCCTGGACATTGTGCTGTTGTTGACCAGGAACTGGACGTTGACGGCGGTGATCGGAGCCTGGATGTTTGCGGCCCTCTTTTATCCGACCAACTGGGCCATCTTTGCCTATAGCCATACGCCGCTCGTCGTCGATGGCACCTTGCTCTCCTGGGCCGACTACATGGGCTTCGCGTATGTCCGGACCGGAACGCCGGAGTATATTCGGATGATCGAAGTGGGCTCGCTGCGCACCTTCGGCGGGCACAGCACGATGATCTCCTCCTTCTTCGCCGCGTTCGCCTCGTCGTTGATGTACATCCTCTGGTGGCAGTTCGGAAAGTTCTTCTGTACCTCCTACTTCTACCTGACGGATGACCGGCAGAAAACCACGAAGGTGTACGATGTGTTCGCGTACGCGACGCTGGCACATGGCGATAAAGCAAAAATCGGGGGGAAAGCATGAACGCCACACACGTCTTTAAACTCTGGGTAATGGGCCTCTGCGGGGTGGCGACGCTGGCGTTCACGCCGGTTCTTGATATCACCCCTGCATTCGCTCACGGAGAGCGTTCGCAGGAGCCGTTCCTGCGGATGCGTACCGTGAATTGGTACGACACCGAGTGGGTAGGAAAATCGACTAAAGTCAACGATGTAACAGAGCTGCGGGGTAAGTTCCATTTGTGCGAGGATTGGCCTCGTGCGGTAGTGAAACCAGTCCGTACCTTCCTCAACATCGGTTCCCCCAGTTCAGTGTTCGTGCGTCTTAGCTCAAAAATAAACGGGACGCCGATGTTTGTCGCTGGTCCGATGGAAATCGGACGGGATTACGAGTACGTGGTTCAATTGAAGGCCCGCCTCCCCGGCCACCATCATATCCATCCGATGTTCGCGGTTAAGGATGCAGGTCCGATCGCGGGACCTGGCGGATGGATGGACATCACGGGCCGATATGAGGATTTCACCAATCCGATCAAGACACTGACCGGTGAAACGTTCGACTCAGAAACGATGGGTACTGCTACCGGTATCATGTGGCACCTGTTCTGGGCGGCCGTGGCCATCTTCTGGGTCGGCTTCTTCATGATCCGACCGATGTACCTGGTCCGTGCACGGGTGCTGGCAGCGTATGGGGATGAGATTTTGCTTGACCCCATCGATCGCAAGGTCGGAGCTGCGGTCTTGCTCTTCGTGTTGGTCGTCGTGACAGTCGGGTATCTGGCGGCAGATGCACGCCATCCAGTAAGCGTACCGCTTCAGGCCGGCGAAACCAAGGTCAAGCCGCTGCCGATCAAGCCGAACCCGTTCGTGGTTGAAGTCACCCATGCGGAATACGACGTTCCAGGCCGAGCCTTGCGTATGACTCTTCATGCGGTCAATAACGGTACCGAGCCTGTGACCATCGGTGAATTCACGACCGCAGGCATCCGGTTTACCAACAAATTTGGCGCAACTAAGCTTGATCCGAACTATCCGGCCGAGCTGGTTGCACCAGCAGGCCTGACGATGGATAAAGAAGCCTCGATCCAGCCTGGCCAAACGGTCGACATCAAGATCGAGTCCAAGGACGTTCTGTGGGAGGTGCAGCGGTTGGTGGACATTCTCCACGATCCGGATCAGCGCTTCGCAGGATTGTTGATGTCCTGGACAGAGAAGGGTGAGCGACTCATCAATCCGATCTGGGCTCCGGTTCTCCCGGTCTTCACAAGACTGGGTGCCTAGAGCAACCTGTTTCTGACAAGACGCCGACCCGCCCCCATGGAAATGGCGTGGCGGGTCGGCGTTTTTGTTTTTCCTACTTCCGATTTGACCCGCTCTCACCCTCGCATACCCTTCTCATCCCTGTTGCCGCTCATTTAACATCCTAACGTCTGTGGGCTGACCGCTCCGACTGCCTAGCCATCGAACAGGACACTGAAGGAGGACCCGAATCTTGAGCCATTCTATCTCCAGTCGTTTGAGCGACCGATGGCGTGTTGCGAATCGGCCGCATCCGAATTCCGGATGCTCGATGACTTCAGGTCCGTTCGCCCTGTCGTCGTCTTACCACAAATCGTCTTATCACAGCTTGCCCGTCTGACAATGGTCCTGTATGATGTTACCGCTCTTACGCGCCTGGTGGCTTCGAAAGTCCTGTTGTTTCTATGGAGGTTTCAACACACAGGATACTTCATCATACCTCCTGCTCGATCCATGAATACCCCCTCAAACATTTCTCCCCCTTCACCGTTATTCGACACCATCGGGCGCATCGCGTTCCGACATTTCCCTCACTCGGGTACGTTCAATGCTCACCGAATGCGGGACTACGGAATTGCCGCCTTCACTTTTTTCTGCGTGGCGGCCAGTTCCTTGTTGGAGATCAGTGCAAGCGTGGAGCGGCAACAATTGCTTGGCGCGTTCGCATGGATGTTTCTCGGTGGCTTCTTGCTTGGCGAGAATCGGGAAACTAAGGCTCAGGTCGTCATCGCTGTCCTATTTGCAACCATCGGCGAACATTTCGCGTCTATTTACATGGGGGGATACACATACCGGTTCGAAAATGTTCCTGCCTACGTTCCACCCGGTCATGGGATGGTGTATCTGACGGCTGTAGCGCTTGCACGATCCGGGTTGTTCATTCGTCATCCCGGGAAAATAGCGCTTTTCGTCGTAGGAGTATGGGGCACCTGGTCTCTTTGGGGAATCAGCGGTTACCCGGATCGAGGGGATTGGGTCGGTGCATTGTTGTTTTCCATATTTTTAGTCTGGCTGATAATCGGCCGTTCGCCGATGGTCTATTTGGCGGCTTTTTTTATTACAACGTGGCTGGAACTGATCGGCACCGCGGTTGGAGCATGGAAATGGGCTGCCATCGATCCTCTGCTCGGATGGCCGCAGGGCAATCCTCCCAGTGGGGTGGGCGCCTGGTACTGTCTAGTTGATGCGGTTGCTATCGGAGGAGCAGGACCTACACTTTATGGGATAAAACGCCTCCGTGACTGGTCAAAATCCTTGATAGCGTTCAAGTAAGCGAGGAGGCTTGAAGATTCCACTGCCTACGCTATACCACAATCAATGTAATGGGCCAGACAACTTGGCCCATGCGTAATGGGCGAGTCCACTATTATCATAAGACATACGTCCCTGTTGTTTTCTTGATATCGTCTGTAGGCAGCTCTTGATATCATTCATGTTCCTTGAACCTGAGAGCACATCTTGAAATCCGATGTGAGCGCAGCGGTAGTCTCTCTACAAGTGGGACAACCTCGCACTGTTAGGTCGAGTGAAGAAACTGAACAGGCGGATCAAGTCTGGACGACCGGATTTTTTAAGGAACCTATGTCCGGATTAGTTTGGCTGGGGCAGACGAATCTCGACGGTGATGGGCAAGCGGACCTTGAGAACCACGGTGGTCCGGAAAAAGCCGTTAATGTCTACCCAGCCGAACATTATCCCTATTGGGCACAGACAATAGGATTGACAAGTCTTCACCCAGGAGGTTTTGGAGAAAACTTTACGATTGAAGGCTTGCTGGAAAGTGATGTTTGTATCGGTGATATTTTCGAAATCGGCGAATCACTCGTCCAGATATCACAGCCCAGGCAACCCTGTTGGAAGCTGGCACGCCGTTGGCGGATAAAAGATCTGGCTCTTCGTGTTCAGGAAACCGGTCGCACCGGGTGGTATTTCCGTGTCCTCAGAGAAGGTCACGTCCAAGCTGGGACTCGACTAATTCTAATTGAACGCCATCATCCAAACTGGACGGTATTTGCAGCAAACGAAGTGATGCATCATCGGATAGACGACCGGCAGACTGCTCAGAACCTTGCCGACTGCATCCATCTCTCACCAAGATGGCGGGAAAAACTCAAGCGGCGTGCCCTCAGTGGGATACCTGAAAGCACTTCGTCACGGCTGGATGGACCCATGAAGGTGGACGACTAAGCGGCTGTTTCTTTTCATTTCGTTAAGCATCAGGACCGTACCACATCGAAGGAATACGGCCTGACGCTTAACCGAGCTGGAGCGACCCCGTTACATACTAATCTTTCTCGTCTTCATCGTCGTCGTCCTTCTTCTTCTTGACTTCCTTAAGCACAGGACGATCCTGGGCAAGGCTCGCGTTGAGATCGTGCTCTGGAACCTTCTTATGCACAAGATTCTGGTGGCAATCGATGCACGTCGCCCCTTCACTTTGCATCTTGGCATGTGCCGCTTTAGCCGAGGCTCCTGGTGGCTTCGTATTCTTGTGACAGGCTCGGCACGTGAGACTATCCCATTCTTTAAGTTTCATTCGAGCGCGATAGGCAGCCTCTGGACGATGCTCATTGAATTTTTCCACAGTGGAATAGTCTGTGGTGAATTCCTTGATCAGGAAGGGCACACCGTCTACCACGTGTGTATAGATCGCCTTGTGAAAGTTTGATAAACCCTGAGGCACATGGCAATCCTTACATCCTGGATCCATACCAAGGGCACCCCAGTGTGACGATTTCTTCAGTTCCTCATAAGGGTAGATTTCCGAGTGGCAACTTATGCAGAACTCGGTCCTGGAAACCGCAGCTTCACCACCAAAGACGACAGCAATCACTCCAATCCCAAGAACTGCGCCGGCCGCTAGTGTCCCAATCTTTGCCATTGTTAGTCTTCCGCCTTATCGGACTTCACCGGAGGTTTAGCGTTCTTCTGGAACTCTTCGTGGAACTTCGGCATGGGGGGACCGGTAAACGTGCCGGCAAGCTTGAAGTGCTCATGCATCGCCTTGTCGTTCCTCACGTACTTTTCAAAGTCAAATGCATATTTCTTGTCTACTTTTGGAGTAAACGGGGTATAAGGCTTTTTCGCACCTTTCCACGGCGACCCCTCGTAATTGAGATGACAGGCGTTGCACTTTTCTTCAAACTCAAAATCCTGACCTGCTTCGGCGAGATTGGCTCGCTCCATGGTCTTCTGAGACTTTTCAAACGCTTCACCTGCCTTGCGATGTATTTTGCGATAATCGCTACCTGCTCCGTGACAGGATTCGCACCCAACGCCGGTTAAGAATTTCTCCGGCTCCTCGATGACGTACCCGCCTTCCTTACCGAACCCATCGACGTGGCATCCAACGCAATCCTTGTCTTTTGTATAGTCCTTCTTGGGGTCCAGCTTGGCCTTGACCATCGCCTCGTCCTTCTTCTTGCCTCTGGTGGGCTTGAGCGATTCCATTGCCTTAGCATGGAGAGTCTTCTCCCATGACTCGCCCTCTCCTTTATGGCAGTTGTAACACTTCTTTCTCCCTTCAAATGTCCCTTCCGCCCAAGCCGTCCCTGCCACGGCCAGAAATACCGCCGCAGCGGCGAACGCGTAAACTATGCGGTGATTCACGGCATCTCCTTTCCATAGATATATGAGGTAAGAGTCATAATAATTGTCATGATTACGTCGTAGTGAAAAATTGCACCGAGTCTTTTTTCATTAATATTTCCAGCGGGGTCAGTTTACCATGAGCGATTTTGGACTGCTACCCTGATATTCAGTGATTATGTATTCCGAATCGCTCTCAAGCAGCCGGAACCTTGTACACCCAGTAGCCGCCGTGCTTGTGGACCAATTGTAACGCCTGAAAATCGACGGGTGTTGAATTCATAAGCGGCAGCATTTGCGCCAGCAATATTTTACCATTCTTACTTTCGTTCAAAAAATAGGCGCGCACGACCTTTTCTGAGACAGACTGCAGGGTATAGGTATCGTAACCATTCGCCTTCATCCATGCCTTCACTTGTCCGGCAAGTCCATGCACGTTACCGGTCAGTGGGAAATCCTTAAAGGCTATATCAAACCGATCAGGGCGCATGAGACCGAGCTTATACAGGTCGGTTGGGTGAACAACAATGTAGGCCTCCTGAGAGCCGACCAATCCCCGAAGGATGGCTACCCCCTTGCCGGCTTCAGAGGCCAATGCATCAACATATTGTTGAAAACGCTTCTGCTCCTCCGGAGATCCGTCGGCTCCCCAGAACTGTCGCTCATACGTCCTAATTACATCCGTTCGCTCTTTCCAATAAGAAGGAGCGATGAGAGGTTGTCCCAGATGAGACGTAAAGACCGTGTTTCGGTCCGTTAGCAATCCGAGCTGACGCGACGTATCCCACCAAGCCAACAGGACGGCTTCCTTGGGAACATGCTTCGTAATGTCGGTAGCCATCGCAGTCAATTCAGAGAGATCACCGCCTATCTCACCGATCGGTTCGGACACAAGATTTTCCCAACTTATGAGAACCGATTGCCCCTCCATTTTATGAGCCCGATAGGCAATAGCGATCGGTTTCTCCACTGAGTCGACACGAAGTTCATATTTGCTGATCGTCAAATCAGGCCAGGGCTGCAATGGAAGGCTGTTGAACTTGGCGACGCTCCCTTCAGCAACAAGCTGATAGCTGTAAGGGGCAGGAAGCGGCTTTAACCACAAATAAACACACCATCCGGTCAGAAAAAGACCTCCCGTCACCAGGAGAATACCTAGTGACGGGAGGAATTTAGACCCTGACGGATTTGACACCGGCGCGTTCAGAGACGGAGCAGAGATCAACGATCCTTCCTTCCGCTCCTCCGCCAACCCGCAATCGCCATTGTCCCAGCGAGCATCATTCCGCCACCGATACCGCCGAGAGAAAGCTTCCCTGTTTCGGTATCCAGATCCAGCATACCATGCTTCACCTGGCCCTCGAGCTTTGCCACCCGCGCTTGGAGATCAAGCTTCTCCTTTAGCCGAGTGTCATCGTCCATGATTTCAACATAGGCACGGTTCATAGCCGCCCAGCCTACCGTATAGGTATAACCCCAGTACTGGTGTGCCAAGCTGACATGCAACTGCACCAGGTGATCTCTGTCCATTTCGAACAGCCTCAACTCATTGGCAGCCGGATTATTCCCCTTTGACCAATAGATTTGGAAAAACTTTTCAAATCCATCTGTCTCAGGAGCAGGAGGTGCTGGGCGATTTGTCTTCTGCCCTGTCAATAGACCAGCCTTATACTGCTCTTTCAACCACATGATGAGCCTCGTCATACTTATCCAAACCTGAGAAGGTTCCATTATCCATGAATTCCATCCAGGCTCTGGCATAGGTTTCCGAGTGGCAATTGGTGCACGTCTTCACCCAAGCATCGTTTCGCTTTTTCAGCCCAGTCCGTTTTGATGTTCTCACGAATCCCGGGCACGAATGGATAGTTCGCCCAACGAACCTTGCGCACAACGTTGTGCGCGATTTTACCTTGATACTCCATATGGCAGTATTGACAAGTTGGTGCCGTTTCGGCCCCTTTTGCCATGGCTTCTTTAATTGGGATATTGAAGTTCCAATGATTTTTATCTCGTTGATACTTCAAGCCATGCTTGGAAAGATTGTAGGCTTCCCAATTGTTATGGTCCGCACCGCTGTGACATTGAGCGCAGACCTCCGGCTTACGTGATTCAGCCACGGAGAATTCGTGCCGAGCGTGGCAGGTATCACACTTGTTCTGATTGACGTGACAACCCGTGCAGCCGTCTGCGATTTCCCGCTGCGGCATACCAGCATAGACTTCCACTTCGACGTTGGCTCGGTAATCTAGCGCATGCGAAGGGCGACCCTTTGGCCACTGATCTTTTGGCCAGGTGATCGTATCTCGTTCCGATTCTCTCTCTGCAAGAACTCCTGGCAGGTGACAAGTGCCGCAGGTATCGGCCGTGGCCAACCTGATATCCTTGCGGTGATCGGCTTTGTTCTTGGCATTGATGTCAAAGTGACAATCGATACAGCCGACTTCCTTCAGATGCTCACTCTTTCCGAGCTTGCCGATCGAACGAAGATTGTCTTCAACAGCTTCCAGCTTTGCTTGTTGAGTATGTTTCGTCCTTCGGAGTCAGCTTGCGGATCTTGTCCAGATTCGCGTGCGTGCTCTTCTTCCACGCCGCCACCCACCCCGGCGATTCATCGGTGTGGCACTTGACGCATTGCTCACGGCTTGCGACCTCTTTCACCGCCTGCGGTGGCTTATAGAAAGTGTGGGGGTCAAAATACTTACTGAACGATACAGGCTGCCAATAGTCTCCGTACTTACCCTTCCCTTGCCCGTTCTGAGCGGGGTCCATGTATCGCTTGAGCAACGCCTCGTACAGTTCCTTAGGCGAGGCAGATCGATCAACCTTCAGCGCCTCATAGGTTTCGGCTTTCGGGAACGGTGGGGAAATTCGCCTGGGCCTGCGCGGCGACTAAAACGCCACATACAACCAGGGCATACTTCACCATGCTCTTAACCATCACAGTTCTACTCCTTCCGTTTGATGAACAGCGTTCACTGTCCTTCAAAAAAGATTCACCTGATCCACTTCTGTTTGTATATGTATTCATTGCGCAAGTTCTCAAAAAAGAATGGCGGCGAAATGTCGCATCTGCAAGACTCGGCATCGCTGGCCGGGCGGGTCGGGTTCATCCGCTTGGACGTCCTGCCGCCGAAAACACAGCTCGACGGCCTCGACTTGCACGGCGAAAACGGCGTGCTGGGCCGGGCCGACGAGTTCGTGGAAACGGCGCCCGAATTCGCCGTCCTGGCCAAGCGATTGCTGGGAAAGACCTGGGTCGTCGAGAGCCTGGCCCATGCGATTGGCCTTTCGGAGTCGGTCGGACGAGGCTTGAGCTTCGTGACTCGCGAAGGCGAGCTGGTCGCCGCCGACGGCACGCTGTTCGTGGGCCCGCGACAAACCGCGACCGGGCTGATCACGGCGCAGCGAACTGCGCGTGTTGCGACAACAGCTTGCCGAGCTGAGCACGCAGATCGACAAGCAGCAAGCGCTATGCGGAGAGCTCGACGCGCAGGATTGTCGCGGAAGATCGGCAGTGCCAAGACCTGGCGAAAGAATATCAGCAGACGAGCCAAGAGCTCGGACAGCAGCGGCTTCGCACCGGCGCGGCTGAAGAGCGATTTACCCAAGTGGAGAAACAGCATGCGGCCGTCGAAGCCGAGCTGAGCGCGAGAACAACATCGGCGCACTGGCGGCTTTGACCGACTCGCGCGAGCAACGCGAAAAGATCGAAAGCTCGATGGCGGACCTGGAATCTCGCATCGGCGAGGGAGTCGAGCGGGCGAATCAATTGGAGCAGACCCGGCAGCGATATAGCCGGGAAACGAACGCGACGAAGATTGACGTCGTGAAGAGCGAACAGCGGCTGGCGCACCTGTTGGCCCAGAAGAGCCAATTCGAACGCGATCAGCAGGAGCGGGCAAGGCTTTGTCCGACGGCCGGTCACAGCTCGAAGTGTCC
>CAWKJK010000002.1:0-18900 GCA_963849655.1 uncultured Nitrospiraceae bacterium | reverse complement strand
CACCGCATCAACAAAGAGCCGATTGTCGCTTGCTGTGCCTCCAACGTGCCCCTCTCGCCCGGGTAGAAACCCTTTGATGCGTTCCCATTGATCGTCGCGCAGTGCATACCGTCGTGCCATCGGGTAGCCCCTCCGTTCAGGCTAACCCTCTATGAATCACATATGCTCAGCTTTGTGAATCCCTTAACTGACGACACGCCCTAGGAATTGGTAGGATAATGCCGACATATCGTTAGGCACAGAACAGAAACCGGCCCGGAACTCCCTTGTCGGAAATTCCGGGCCGCTCACTGACAACCGACAACTCCTGCTTAGTACCCCGCCTTGGCGTTGGGGTCCACCTGACTGGGGAACGGATCCAGGATGCTCTTCGGCGCATTGTTCCAGATCACGTCCGCCAGATTCGACATCCGGCTCACGATCTGCGCCGCCACCCCGCCCGCCGCCCCGAACAACCCGCACCACCCTAACGTCACGAAGCCCCAATGCAACGGCGCCGAGAACAGCTCATCCACGAACCAGAACGCATGACCCCACTCATTGAGTCCCACGTTCGGCAGAATGAACATCGGCCCCACCACCGCCGCCACCAGTGCAAACGACGTGGCCTGGTTATAGAGCGGCAACCGCGTCTGCGCATACAGATAGCTCGCCACCCCGCACGTGATGTACAGCGGGAACGTCCCGTAGAACGCCACAATGTGGCTCGCCGTGAAGCTCGTGTCCCGGATGATCACCTGGTGCCACGCCGCATCCTGCTCCAAGGTGTAGCTGCCCGCGTAATACACCCCCCAGATGTAACAGATCAACCAGCTCATCCAATAAAAGTACCGCTTGAGTTCGAGCTTGGGCGCGAGCGCGGCCAGGTTGCGATCGCGGGTGGTCCAGATCCAGCCAATCGTGACCGCAAAGAACAGGGCGTTGGCCACGATGTTAAACCGCCACAGCCCCATCCACACCGAATCGAACTCCGGCGTCATGGAATCCAACCCGTGCGAGTACCCAAACGCCCGTTGATACAGCACCCAGAACACCCCGATCGCCACCATCCCAAGCCAGCCGAGCTTCGCCGGCTTCGAATCGTACCACTGTGAGATGTCATACCCTCTATCGCTTGATGCCGCCATAGTAAGACCTCCTTTTGTTATACAGAACCTCTGTTATACGAACCTTTGTATCGATTGGATCTTCATGAATGACCGGAGACCCGCCAGTTCTTCCATCGTTTTGATTTCGAGAGCTCATAACCAATCAACGCGAGAAAAAAAAGGACGGTCAATGGCCCGATCGCTTTTCGGGTAATCGTCGAGTAATCGATTTGTTGTACTCGTAGCAAATAGGATGATGGGCTAAATCCTTCAGGGGTGATAATCAGCTTATAGAGACCCTTGATCAACTTGGCTTCGCCTCTGAGCACTCCATCCGGATGGGTCGCCGGAGGCCAGTAGGCTACCGTCTCAGATTCTGCGGTCTCGCTGAGTCCTCTCACGACCCGCACTTCCACCGGCAGGTTGCGCAGGCCCGGATCCACCAAATCGACTACGAGAAAGGTGTCCCCTTCACCTGGAATCTCTGTGCAGTACTGGGCTTTCGCCTCATTCTGTGGCTGATACGCGTTGAAATGAACGAGATTCCCTCCAACTCGTTGGACACAGCTGTCTTCCTCAATCGCCACATTGCCATGAGCACCTGCGAAGCCGGGGAGGAGGATTGCAAGAAACACGACGAGGGCACCAATGACTCGATGGGAAAGAACTCTCTGTTTGACTCTAAGCATACTGAAACTCAACGTCACCCTGTCCATCATCCTAACGATGACGCTCAATACGACCACTGCAACAAATGCCGTTATCATAAACCTCACCTTTCCCTCAAAAGCATACTCCTCGACATATGAAGGACACATTAGAAATTCATGAAGACTTCTTCATAATTCCACATGTCTGATCACCGTCTTCTATGATGCAATCTCACCCGAAGCGCCAATGACAACTCTGGGCCGTGTCGCTGGCTCTCGGTGATATCTTGAGAGTTACGAGGCTGCATTATGGTATGAACAAATCCGAAAGCGTTGCACTGCCTCAATCACTTCCCTAAAAATCTTGCGTCCCCTTTGGTCTCCGATGCAGACACCCCATAGACACCGGCTCGCATCCCAGGAATAGGAGTCGACATGCGCTTGACTGTCAAGCAGAAACCATCGGAGAAGACCGTAGAATAATTTGGTCGATTTCCAGCGCATCCAGCACCTCTTTTTCCAAGAGAGCTTCCGCCAGCGCCTTCAAGGTCACCATCTGTTCGGTCAGAACTCGTTTGGCCCTTTCGTAGTTTTCCGCAATGAGGCGCTTGAGTTCTAGATCGATCTCCAGTGCCATTTCATCACTGAAACCACGCTTGGTCGCAAAAGAGCGCCCCAGAAACATCGCCCCTTCTTTCTGCCCGAACGATAGCGGCCCAAGCTTTTCACTCATGCCCCATTCACAGACCATTTTCCTCGCAAGCGCCGTCGCACGCTCCAAATCGTTGCCTGCACCGGTCGTGACATGTTTGAACACCAGTTCCTCCGCGACTCTACCGCCCATGAGAATCGCCAATGTGTTGTGCAAGAACTCTTTGGAGTAATTGTGGCGTTCATCGGCCGGCAACTGCATGGTCACACCTAGCGCACGACCTCTCGGAATAATCGACACTTTGTGAACAGGATCGGTACCCGACAGAAGTGTGGCCATCAAAGCATGGCCCGCCTCGTGATAGGCGGTGACCCTCTTTTCCTCGTCCGTGAGCATCATGCTCTTGCGCTCAGCGCCCATCAAGATCTTGTCCTTGGCCATGTCGAAGTCTACGGTTCCGACTTCGTCTTTGTTCTGACGAGCAGCCCAGAGCGCAGCCTCATTGACCAAGTTTTTCAAGTCGGCACCTGAAAAACCGGGAGTCCCGCGAGCAATCTTCGCCAGTTCCACGTCGGCTGCAACCGGCACTTTCTTCGTGTGCACCTTAAGGATCTCCGAACGGCCTCGAAGGTCCGGATGATTCACCATCACCTGCCGGTCGAATCGGCCCGGCCTGAGCAGAGCCGGGTCGAGCACATCCGGCCGATTGGTCGCTGCGACGAGAATGACTCCTTCCGTCGTATCGAATCCGTCCATTTCGACCAGCAACTGGTTGAGCGTTTGCTCACGTTCATCGTTTCCACCGCCGAGCCCCGCTCCCCTCGATCGTCCGACGGCGTCGATCTCATCGATGAAAATGATACAGGGAGCATGCTTTTTCGCTTGTTCGAACAAATCACGAACGCGAGAGGCCCCGACGCCCACGAACATTTCCACAAAATCCGAACCGCTGATGCTGAAGAAAGGGACACCCGCCTCGCCGGCAATCGCTTTAGCCAATAATGTCTTCCCGGTTCCCGGCGGGCCCACGACCAATACGCCCTTGGGAATGCGTCCACCGAGTTTCTGAAACTTCCGCGGGTCCTTCAGAAATTCAACCGTTTCCTGTACTTCCTCTTTCGCTTCATCAATTCCCGCCACATCGGAAAACGTCACCTTTTTCCGGTCATCCGTCGGCATGTGCGCTTTACGCTTCACAAGAGACAAGGCCTCGTTCCCAACCTGCATCCGACGCATGAAAACCAACCATAGGCCGAGAAAGAGCACGAACGGCCCCCCGATCATGAGAAAGTGGATATACCAGGGAACTTCATCGGATGGTTTGACTTCGATCCGAACATCTTTCTGCCGCAGCATCTGGATGAGATCAGGATAATCCGCCGAGTAGGTTCGAAGTCGAGAGTTGTCCCTCAACACAGCGTGAATAGAATGTCCCTTGATGATGACCTTCTCGATGTCGCCTTGGTCGAGTTTCGCCATGAAATCGCTAAAAATGATCTGTTCCTCTACCGTACGTGTAGGCGTATTCCACAAATTGAGGAGCAATATCATGAACAGGCCTAACACCATCCAAAACAGCAGCTTGTGCGTGTTGATTTTCAAGGGCAGCCTCTCACGATGATCTCTGTCGCGTCAGAGAGCTTATGTCTGTACAGCTCTTACCCAGAGTTTAAAGACGTGTGTGGCGTTCATGCTTTCCCCCCGATTTTTGCTTTATCGCCATGTGCCAGCGTCGCGTACGCGAACACATCGTACACCTTCGTGGTTTTCTGCCGGTCATCCGTCAGGTAGAAGTAGGAGGTACAGAAGAACTTTCCGAACTGCCACCAGAGGATGTACATCAACGACGAGGCGAACGCGGCGAAGAAGGAGGAGATCATCGTGCTGTGCCCGCCGAAGGTGCGCAGCGAGCCCACTTCGATCATCCGAATATACTCCGGCGTTCCGGTCCGGACATACGCGAAGCCCATGTAGTCGGCCCAGGAGAGCAAGGTGCCATCGACGACGAGCGGCGTATGGCTATAGGCAAAGATGGCCCAGTTGGTCGGATAAAAGAGGGCCGCAAACATCCAGGCTCCGATCACCGCCGTCAACGTCCAGTTCCTGGTCAACAACAGCACAATGTCCAGGACGATGGCGCTCGGCAGCAACGTGGACGGCATGACGAAGTTATACGGATAGTTCGACCACCACCACCAGGCGGCGACGATCGTGACCCACTTCCCCGCGAGGAGCGCCAGGATGCAGATCGTGGCCCCAAAGGGCTGGCGATAGTTCACCCAGTTGTAGTACTGCAGGGCGGCGCAAAAGGTAATGGCCGTGATCGGCGTCACGATCGGCCACCATTGCCGATCCTTCCAATCCAACCAGAAGTCCCAGTCGCCCGCCAGCAGGTCGAAGTGCATGTGGAACGTTCCAATTATGGTCACGAACAAAATCGGAATGAAGTAAATGTAGTCGATGTGCCGGGACATCGCGACGCCTTCCGGCGGCAGCTTCGAAGCCTTAATAATCTCGTCGGTTCTAAACATAACTGACATCCTCCGTCATTTCAGCCGGTTGAGGCTGGCCCGGCGCTCCGTGCCTCGGAGCACCGGACCCATCCCTCAACGCCGACCGCTAGTTATTTGGACTGTTCGTCATTCCTGCTTAGTACCCTGCCTTGGCGTTGGGGTCCACCTGACTGGGGAACGGATCCAGGATGCTCTTCGGCGCATTGTTCCAGATCACGTCCGCCAGATTCGACATCCGGCTCACGATCTGCGCCGCCACCCCGCCCGCCGCCCCGAACAACCCGCACCACCCTAACGTCACGAAGCCCCAATGCAACGGCGCCGAGAACAGCTCATCCACGAACCAGAACGCATGACCCCACTCATTGAGTCCCACGTTCGGCAGAATGAACATCGGCCCCACCACCGCCGCCACCAGTGCAAACGACGTGGCCTGGTTATAGAGCGGCAACCGCGTCTGCGCATACAGATAGCTCGCCACCCCGCACGTGATGTACAGCGGGAACGTCCCGTAGAACGCCACAATGTGGCTCGCCGTGAAGCTCGTGTCCCGGATGATCACCTGGTGCCACGCCGCATCCTGCTCCAAGGTGTAGCTGCCCGCGTAATACACCCCCCAGATGTAACAGATCAACCAGCTCATCCAATAAAAGTACCGCTTGAGTTCGAGCTTGGGCGCGAGCGCGGCCAGGTTGCGATCGCGGGTGGTCCAGATCCAGCCAATCGTGACCGCAAAGAACAGGGCGTTGGCCACGATGTTAAACCGCCACAGCCCCATCCACACCGAATCGAACTCCGGCGTCATGGAATCCAACCCGTGCGAGTACCCAAACGCCCGTTGATACAGCACCCAGAACACCCCGATCGCCACCATCCCAAGCCAGCCGAGCTTCGCCGGCTTCGAATCGTACCACTGTGAGATGTCATACCCTCTATCGCTTGCCATAGTAAGACCTCCTTCTTGTTAAGACGAATGTGCGAGCCTGCACTTTAAGAGACACATACTGACCACTGTCCCAGATCTTCCCGTAAGCCGCCATGAACTATGCCCCTTTCATTAAAAGTGCGGCTAGCCCATCTACTACCTAGCAGGACACCACTTGACGTGCCATAAGGTACTTGCCTAAAGCACAAAAGGAAATTCCACGGGAAAGATCCGAAGGAGAATGAAAAAGATTCGAGGCTACTCAGATGAAGGGGTGAGGCCGTGGGCCAGTGCGTACTTTGTCAGTTCAGCCGTCGTATGCAGACCAAGCTGCTCCATCAACTTCGACTTATGATACTCGACCGTCTTTGGAGAGAGACCCAGCGTGGAAGCGATTTCTTTGAGGGTCAGTCCTTCGGCCACTAATTGGAGGATCTCTCGCTGTCGCACCGGCAAGCGATTCTGGCGACCGATGCTCGGCTCCGTTTCAGAGATCGCGGATTGAACAAGATCCTTTGCAATCAAAGACGTGACGTAATAGTTCCCGTTCTTCACCGCCTCAATAGCCTGAGACAGCTCGGACCCGGCCGATCGCTTTAAAAGGTAGGCCGATGCGCCGGCCTTGAAGGCTTGGTTGACATAGTCCGGATCGGCATGCACTGTGACAAAAATCAATCGAGCACGAGGGACGATCTTTCGTAAACGGCGCGCCGCATCGAGGCCGTTCAGTTGCGGCATCGAAATATCCAAGACCACGATGTCCGGCCGCAATCGTTTCGCCGCATCCAGCAAAGACCGCCCGTCCTCCACGGAACCCACCACCTGACAATGTTCTTCCAACAGTTTTTTGAATCCTTCCAGCACCAGCGTATGGTCATCCGCCAAGAGTACGCGCGGCTTGCTCATGCACTCTCCTGTTTGAACGGCACCCAAGCACAGACACGTGTCCCCTCGCCCGGTGTCGATTGCAGATCCAGGGTTCCGGCAACCAGGGAAACGCGTTCCCTCATGCTCAACAAACCGAGGCTTCCTCGCTGACCGTCGTACTGATTCACGTCAAATCCCACTCCATCATCGCTGACCATAAGCTGGAGGCCGTCTCGTACTCGCCGAAGCTCGACGCGAATATTCTTTGCTCTAGCATGACGTGAAATGTTCGCTAAGCCTTCTTGTGCCACCCGGTACAAGCAGGTGACGACGTCTTGCGCCACGCGTTTGGGTATGTCTTTACATATGAACCGGGCACCGATACCGGTGCGGGATTGAAAGTCATCGACGAGGCGTCGGAGCGCAATAGATACACCCAGGTCGTCGAGGATGGATGGGTGAAACTGATAGGCCAAGCGGCGAACATTGTCGGAAAGTTCGGCGATACGGTCATGAATAGTGTGCACCGTTCTGACCGTACGGACGGGGGCGTCGGAAAGCTGTTGTTCCAACATTTCGATGTCGATCGACAAGAGCGCTAGGCGTTGATTGATGTCGTCATGCAGATCGCGCGAAATCCAACGTCTCTCTTCCTCCTGGAGACGAAGAAGCTGCGAGGCAAGCAAGCGAAGGTCCCGACGGTTGGCTTCGAGCGATTGTTCCGTGTCGATTCGTTTTGACACCTCGCTGACGAGCGCGTTATTGACAGCCAGAAGCTCTTCGCTGCGTGCATGTAAGCGCGCCGCCCAACCTTCATCGAGCCGCTGGATTTCCTCTTCACGTTCACGACGTTGCAGAAGATACCAAATGGGTAGCCCGATCAGAGCCATGCTCACGACCCGAATCACTAACGGTTTCCACGAAGATTCATCGTATGCCTGAGGTGAAAGGGCAGTGGCATCTTCCCTTGCCACAGATATGAGGTTTGCCATCTCGAACGGCGTCGATATTTGCTGGGGGAACAGCGACAGGAAGGATTTCGCAACTTCTGTGGGGAGATGGAGGATCAGCAATCCGACCATCAATACGGCGATACTGCCGGCAAAAACCCCGGTTCTAGCTCGCGACACAAGCATAGGCTGATCTCACTCAGTCGAATTATCCTCCTTCAGAGCCGTTCAATCAAGAAGGACGATCATCAGTTCGGTTCGACTGTTCTTCATCTAACCAGACATCCCCCTCATCCTGATTTCCTACTGCCGCCGTCACTGACTTGAAATCAAAGAGCCGGGGATCCATTAAGAGTGACGGTGCGACATTGGTCAATGCAGCAGCAATGCTGTCGGAACAACCAGGCGACTCCCGTTCCCACTGCTGAAGGAACGTCTTCACTTTTTTTCGCTTCAAATCCGCTTGTGATCCACAGAGATCACAGGGGATTATTGGAAACGTCCGCAGTCCCGCATATCGTGCGAGGTCGGCCTCTTTCACGAACGCCAGCGGTCGGATGACGACATGCCGACCGTCCTTTGAACGAAGCTTGGGAGGGATGGCCTTCAGCTTGCCGGTATAGAAGAGGTTCAAGAATAAGGTTTCGATGATGTCGTCACGGTGGTGACCGAGCGCGATCTTGGTGGCTCCAAGCTCCGTCGCGATGCGATAGAGGTGTCCTCGTCGTAACCGTGAGCACAACGAACAAGTCGTCTGCCCCTCCGGGATGAGTCGCTTGACGATTGAATAGGTATCGCGGGACTCAATGTGAAACGGAATGCCTCGACTCGTCAGATATTGAGGGAGCACATGTTCCGGAAAACCTGGTTGTCGTTGGTCGAGATTGACCGCGATTACATCAAAATGGATCGGTGCTCGGCGTTGCAATACGAGCAAGATATCCAGTAAACCATAGCTGTCTTTACCGCCCGACAGGCACACCATCACCTTGTCGCCGTCTTCAATGAGCCGGTAGTCGGCGATGGCCTGGCCCACCAGCCGGCAGAGGCGTGTTTGTATCTTCTCCGTTGCTTCGTCTAATTTCGGTGTTGATGTTGGAGCAAGCGGGACGATCATGGCAAGATTGTAGCGGCTTTCTTATGGTCCTGTCGACAGGATCGCGCTTAAGATAAGGTAAACGAACCGCCTATGGCGCAGTCAATTCTCTTTGTATGTACCGGAAACGTCTTCCGCAGTATGGCGGCCGAATATGCGTTACGGGCACGGCTCGGTCAGCGCTCTTCCTACCGAGTCGAATCGGCGGGGACGGAAGCCAACCCCAAAACCATCCATCCGGTGATTTCCAACCGATTAATCCAAAAAGGAACTGATCCCTCCGCACATGTTCCACAGGCGCTGACCAAAGCAGTCGTCGACCGGAATGACCTCATCATTGCAATGGGGCTTGGCCACCGCGAATTCATCCGGAAACAATTCGGGTTGAACGTTCCCCTCTTCAACGAGGTGTCGTTCGGCAAAGAAGTCCCGATCCTCGACCTGCACGAGGCCCTCCCCGATTGGGAGCGTGATATCGACGAAGCGCGAGCTTATGTGGAGTCGGTCATCGACCACATTTGGGAATCCGTACCGGCGCTGATCGCACGACTTCCACATTTTCCGGGAAGACAACGGCCAAGAAGACTGTGGCATCGGTTCAACCTGTAATCGTTTGTACAATTTTCTGCTCGACGGCCTCTCTACCATCCCGAGAAACGTCCCTCATCAGACGGGATAAACATTGCGTGCTATATTTTCCATGAGCGGCACAATGTGCGCATTTCAGAGGTTTGCCTTTCATGGACCGCACAGCTTCCGATGTACTGAAGACACCCGTCATCGGACAGGACGAACCCCAATGGGCATCCTGGTCGGACGACGCGCTATTGGACCTCTCGATGTGCGACCTGCATATTGGACTCAAGGGTGGATTTCTTGAACAACCCATCGCCGAGTTGACCCAAGAACTGGAGCGCACGCGGATTGCTGTTTCGTCCACACTTCTGGCTCTCCAATGAGTGGTTTACTCCTGATGGAGTTCCCGGCATCGCTGTCCCTTTTTACTTGGCCCATCCTCGCCTGGCAAAACTTGAACAAGCCCAAATGTTGGAAGTGGAAGGCGGGACCACGGAATGGTGCTTGCGCATTCTTCGTCACGAATCGGGCCATGCAATCGAAAATGCCTACAAACTCCGTCGGCGCAAAACGCGCCGGCATATTTTCGGCAAGTCTTCTCAACGGTACCCCATGTACTACTCCCCTCGTCCCTATAGCCGAAGTTTCGTCCGCCACTTGGACTTGTGGTACGCGCAAAGCCATCCGGACGAAGACTTCGCCGAGACCTTTGCCGTGTGGCTGACGCCGGACTCCCTATGGGAGGAACGGTACCGAGGGTGGCCCGTGCTCAAGAAGCTCAAGTATGTCGATGGACTCATGAAAGAACTCCGAGGAGTCTCACCCTCCGTGACTACCCGCGAAGAGGTCGATCCACTCTCTCATTTAAAAAAAACCCTTCGCGAACACTATGAGCGCAAGCGGAGACATTATGGAATCGAACGACAGTCACAGTACGACCCGGACTTAAAACGATTGTTTTCCAGTCTGCCGAGCCATGCGAGCAAGCTGAGTGCAGCAACCTTTCTGAACCGCTTTCGTCGGGAAGTACGGCGGAAGGTTGCCGGTTGGACCGGCGAGTACCAATACACGATCGATCAAGTGTTGGAGGATATGATTCAGCGATGCCGCGAGCTGAACCTTCGAGTTCCCGTCGCGGAAGACCATGCCAAGCTCGATTTCACCATCCTTCTGACCGTTCACACCATGAATTTCTTGCGGAGTGGTCGGCATCGGGTGGCACTATGAAGCGACTATGTGTGATTGTCCTCATGCATGAAGACCTTGTGCCTCCCGACGAGGTGAACGGCTACGACGTGAAAACCGCAGAGTGGCGGACGGAATACGACATCATCTCTACGCTGAAAAAATTGGGTCACGAGGTGTACCCGTTGGGGGTCAAGAGCGATCTCGGCGTGATCCACTCTGCCATAGAGAAGTGGAAGCCGGACATCGCCTTTAACCTCTTGGAAGAGTTCGACGGCGTAGCCGTCTATGATCAGCATGTCGTGTCGTACCTCGAACTCTTGCGACTGCCCTACACCGGCTGTAATCCGCGCGGGCTGATGTTGGCGCGGGACAAAGCGTTAACGAAGAAGGTGCTGTCCTTTCACCACATCCCGTACCCTGAATTCATCGACGTGCCTCAAGGACGCATGGTGAAGCGTCCGAAATGGCTGACTTTCCCCTTGATCGTCAAATCCGTCAACGAAGAAGCCTCGTTGGGCATCTCCCAAGCCTCGATCGTCGAGGACGACGATAAACTGAGCGAGCGGGTGGCATTCGTCCACGATAGCGTGGGGAGCGGGGCACTGATCGAACGGTATATCGAAGGTCGCGAATTCTACGTGGGAATCATCGGGAACGGGCAACTGCAAGTATTGCCGGTGTGGGAACTCATCATGGACAAGCTGCCGGAGGATGCCAAACGCATCGCAACGGAGCGGGTGAAATGGAACCGGAAGTACCAGCAGAAGTACGGCATCACCTCACGCGAAGCCGACAACTTGCCGGAGGGCAAGGCCGATGAAATTCAGAATCTGGCCAAGCGAGTGTATCGGGCGCTCGGACTCAGCGGCTATGCGCGCATCGACATGCGAATGGACGGCGACGGACAACTCTACGTCCTGGAGGCCAATCCCAACCCCCAGATCGCGGAAGACGAAGACTTTGCCGATTCAGCTAAGAAGGCCGACTACCAGTACAAGGAGCTGCTCCAAGAACTTTTGAACGTCGGCCTCCGCTGGCGACCCGCCAAAGCGGCGTGATCATAGACTAGCCGCAAACATCTTCTTCAGTCTTCGACCAACGACTGTACAACGGGGGTCAGAGTGCAATCGACAGCACATGCGCCCCTGCCGCGCCGCTCGCCGAATGAGTTCCCATTCCTTGTCAGACATCAACAAACTTGTTCTCTGGCCCCTATTTCCATACGGTATCCTCTTCACTCCCAATCAGTTCGACCAGCGGAATAACGTCTACGCGGTCAGCCAACACGTAGCGCCGATTGCCGGGATAGACCACTACCAATCGATCCAGTCTCAAATCATTCAAAGCAATCCGCATTGAGGGCGTCATGATGGGCGCGTCCATGCGCTTGCATTCGACGCCGACGCGACGGCCGTGCTTGAACAACACCAGGTCGATCTCTGCGCCCTGGTGCGTGGCCCAGTAATACGCTTCGTCCGGACGCAAGGCCTTGAGGGCTTCTTCAACGGCGAAGCCTTCCCACGAGGCGCCGACCTTGGGATGAAGCTCCAGGTTTCGCCGGTCGGCGATGCCCAAGAGCGCGTGCAAGAGACCGCTGTCGCGGACATATACTTTGGGCGCCTTGACCTGTCGCTTGCTCAGATTCTCGAACCACGGCGGCAGTTGCCGTAGCATGAAGACACCGGTCAAGAGATCGAGATAGCGGCGAACGGTCGACTCACTGACCGCGAGTGCGCGGGCCAGTTCGGCGCCGTTCCACGTTTGGGCGTGGTAGTGCGCCAGCATGTTCCAAAAGCGCCCGGGCGACAGACGGAATCTGAATGCCCAATTGGGGAGGTCGCGTTCCAGAAAGGTCTGCAGAAATTGACGCCGCCAGACCATGGAATTGGTTTCACTTTTGGCTGTGTACGCGAGTGGAAACCCGCCGCGTAACCAGTGCCGATTCTGAGCGCTCGGACCCAGGTCGCCTAAGCGAAAGCCTTCCAGGTGCACAGTCTCTGAGACGTCCGGCCAACGTCTCCGAAGATTGGCTAAGTAGATCGGGCGCGGCACTGCCCAGAACCAGGAACCGAGCTGGGAGCGGCTTGCGATCCGCTAGAACGCGCAACATTGGAAGCAGTTCGGGGCGGCGTTGGATTTCATCGATGACCACTAGTCCTTTGAGTCTGCGCAGCGCGAGATCCGGCTCGCTTAAACGAGCCACGCTCTGCGGGTCTTCGAGATCGAAGTAGTTGACGGAGTCCTCGGGGACGAACTGCCGAGCCAATGTCGTCTTGCCGCATTGACGCGGGCCCAGCAGCGCCACCACTCGGCTCCTCCGGATGGCCGTGTGCACCAGGCCGATATCGGTTTTCCGATCGATCATGACGTGATGGTACACCATGCAAATCTGTCATGCAATGGTGGCATTTCATGGTATTCAGACGTTCATGGATTTAGGCACCTGCAGTAGGGGAAATTATTAACTCAACACTCAGCTTGTTTATGATTGTGGCTCACAGAAGAGGTAGGGGGCAATTGACCCCATATTCTCGCGCTGCTCACGCCCTGCTGCATCGCTCGTCGAATGAGTACCCATTCCTTGTCAGAGATCAACGAAATCGTTCTTGACCCTGAGGGCTCCCCACAAAAAAGGCCATACATTGATTGGGTTACACGAAAAATACTCGGCACACGAGCAAGATACTGGTATGTACTCTTCCTCCTTAGGGCGTGTCGTCAGTTAAGCCACATGACGGCGGCGGCAAGATACATAGCAGAGAGAAAGTTACGTGCCGTTGTGTCGTAGCGTGTGGCGATCGCCCGATATTGCTTGAGTTTGCAGAAGAAATTCTCGATCAAATGTCGTGATTGATACAGCTCTCGGTCGTAATCCCGCTGGATCTTGCGATTGCGCTTCGGGGGAATGACGGGCGTCTTGCCTGCTGCTGCAAGAGGCAGAATGACGCGTTCATCGGCATCATAGCCTTTGTCGGCAAGAACTGTTTGGGCCTCGATAAGAGGCAAGAGAATCTCAGCCCCGTCTAAATCACATGCCGGCCCTGGCGTCAAAGCAAATCCCGTGGGATTGCCCAAGGCATCGACGGTCGCATTGAGCTTTGTGCTCAATCCGCCCTTGCTTCGTCCGATGGCGTGGTCTTCGCCGTCTTTTTTTGAGCGCCTGCGCGGTGCTGGTGAGCACGCACAATCGTGCTGTCGATCATGGCGTACTCGTTGGCGGCAGCTCCGGCCAAGTGTTTAAAAATCTTCTCCCAAACGCCGGTTTCAGCCCATCGGCTCCAGCGGCGATGCGTACTCTTCCAATCGCCAAAACGTTCCGGCAAATCCCGCCACGGCACCCCCGCGCGAGAGCGATACAGCCCCGCATCAACAAAGAGCCGATTGTCGCTTGCTGTGCCTCCAACGTGCCCCTCTCGCCCGGGTAGAAACCCTTTGATGCGTTCCCATTGATCGTCGCGCAGTGCATACCGTCGTGCCATCGGGTAGCCCCTCCGTTCAGGCTAACCCTCTATGAATCACATATGCTCAGCTTTGTGAATCCCTTAACTGACGACACGCCCTAGACACCCAACCTAGGGAGGGACTACGCGATGCAGACAGCCATGATGATCCGGCGCTATCTGAAGACCACCTGTGCGTCGATGCATGTCACACGGCTGACGGTGTTGTGTGTTGCCGTGGAGGCCCTGATTGACGGTGGGCGGCTGACGGTCACTGGCTTAGGGCGTGCCGTGCGGAGCATGACGACGGTCAAGCATGCGATTAAGCGGATGGACCGGCTCCTGAGCAATGGCCAGATACAGGGCGAACGCGAGCAGATTCAGGCAGCATTGATCCACTGGATTCTGGGCAGGCAGAGGCAACCAGTGCTTGTGGTCGACTGGTCGGACCTGACGGCGGATCGACTGTGGCAACTGTTGCACGCCGCGTTGCCGGTTGGCGGTCGCGCCCTGACCCTGTATGAAGAAGTGCACCCGCTGAAGCGGCTCACGAATCCGCAGGTCCATCGTGCCTTCTTGCGTACGCTCCACCGCCTGGTGCCACCTGGCATCACGCCGATTGTGGTGACGGATGCGGGCTTTCGCGCACCCTGGTTTCGAGAAGGCGTGCTATCGGAAGCGGATGCAGATCGAGGAAGCCTTCCGGGACCTGAAAGATGCTCGCTTTGGTGTCGGGTTGAGTCTGAGTCACACCACACAGGCGGAGCGGTTTGCCATCCTCCTCCTCATCGCCGCGCTGGCACAGCTTGCGTTGTGGCTCGTGGGTCATGCCACGGTGACGGCGGGTTATCACTGGCGGTATCAGGCCAACACCACACGATGTCGATTGACAGTATCCATGATCACATTAGGACTTCAAGTGACCAGGCGCGCTCGGGAGCACTTCACCTGTCGTGACCTCTTGGCGCCCCTTCTTCACCTTCAACAAACTTCTCATGCCATGATGATGGGCTAAGCGTATGAAATTCGTGGGGAGCCCTCAGTTCTTGACCCTTATTCCTGACCCGTGGTGAACTGTCGTCGTTGGCCCATGTCGCACCTCCTCGAGGACTATCGTGCCCCATTTTGAAGTGTACATCAAACCCGGGCCAGCTCACTTTTCATTGCATGTCCGTGGGCGCCCATGGGGATTGACGCTGGCCTCCAGCCCCAGCCGCCGCTCCGTCCGCTGTGCCCAGGCCTCACTCCCAAACGGTGCCTCGTCCACAGAAAAGTGGAAGGCCCCCTCCTCACCTCCCTGAAGTGGCGTAGTTCCAAACTCCTCCAAGCGCGCCGTCTAGCCTGATGGGTCAGGGCATGGGGTGTGCCGCGCCGCGTGCTGTGCACGACCGATGCAACAGAGCCCCACGCCCATCTGCAAGCTGGCCAATATCCTTGGCTTTGACAGCTAACGCGCCTCCACCGCGTCGCAGCCAAAGAAGGGGCGCTCCTCGCCGCCGTCCCGATAGCGACCTACAACGCAGGCCCGAGTGTCGCCTGGATGCAGGCCTGAGCGGTTGGGGACGAACCAAGTGCTTAGGTCGGCATCGCCGTCGCGTGTAGTTTCCGGCGGAACCGGCTCGGGCACATTCTCAGCCATGGTACGGCCTGGCAAAGCAGGCAAGCCCTGGTCCGGGGCGTCCAGAATGGCGGGCGGGCCGAAGCGCAGCGACTCCTCGACCACGGTGGTGGCGTCAAACGCAGGGCGGCCGTACTCGCCATCACGGGTCGTCATGATCGCCACGGGCATCTCCTGGTTCTCAACGAATACCTCGTTCGGCCAGCGGCCCGGATGGACGTTGATCGTCACCTCGCGACGGCCTCCCTTACAGACGACCTCGAAGCCGGCACCGCGGGCGTCGTTCCCGGGATTGAGGTTGATGTCGGCGGCCAGGAGCGGGTGGATCGAGTGCTGCAACCGGAAACTGTGCCGGCCCTCGACCGAGCACCGGACGATAAGATAGTCGCTCACCGCCCGAACCGTACCGGTGATCATCCGCGGCTGCGCGGTGGTGAGCCTTGTGGGCGTGACGCTGGCACCCGAGCTGGTGCTGGCCTCCAGCGGCAGGACCGTGTCCATCGGACTTGACGGACCGACGCTCATGATCGTCGAGAGGAGACCCACGACGACATTCTCGCCCACCTGCATCTCAATCGGCGGGTTCGTTACCTCGAAGGCGGCCATACTCAGATCGGCCATCGCCTGGACAAGGGGGGGCTCGTCGACGAGGTTGTCGGCCGGTGTCGTGTCGTCGCCGACAAGGCTGCGAACCTCCGCCCGGTTCACGAGCGTCAGCGGACCGCCATTGTCGTAGACAAGGTTGGGCGGCACGGCCGTCACGATCGTCACGGACGCGCTGGCACCGGCTTCGAGTGGGTCAAGGTTGCATGTGAGCACCGACCCCGCCATTTGGCAGGCGGGTGGCGCCGAAGTCAACACCGACTGAGACGGCAGCGTGTCGACTACCTGGACCGAGCTTGCCGGATTCGGTCCCTTGTTGGTGACGGTGATTGTGTAGGTGAGCTGTGCGCCGGCCGCGACCGGATCTGGTGTGTCAATGACAGCGAGCGCGAGATCGGTGCGGCGCAGCGCCGCCCGGTGCTTGAGCAGCTCCTCTAGAGTCGGCTCGTCCGGTGTCGCGCCGCCGCCGGCCCCGGCATCCGCGAACTGACGGAAGGGCAAGGAGATGGCCGATCAATCATTGAATCCCCTCAGGGGGTTCATTCGTCAGCGTATTGGCGCAGCCAGGCAGCGTGCCGGCGTTGATGTTGAGGCCGAGGCCGGGGAATGATGCCTCGAGCGGCGGGTCGACGTCATTGTTCCAGTTTGGATTGAGATTGAGCGTGCGCCGCACTGGAGCGCCCGGCGCGGCGCTGAAGACAAACTGGTTGACGCCGTCGGTGCGGCGTCCCGGGTCGAGCCATTCAGGGCGCGGCGCGGCGGTGAGTAGTCGATGATGGCGCCACCGGTGAGGCAATTGATGCCGATCTGGTTATCGTAATTCATGACGCTGACGTAGTTAGGCTTGCAGTTCAAGTCCTCATTGCCGCCGTGGCGCAGGCCCAATGTATGGCCAAGCTCGTGCATCAGGGTTCCGCCGTCGTGGTTGAAGTCGATGAAGTCCCGGCCGCCGATCTGCCCGGCATCCCCGCCGCTGGTGCCAGCACAGAGGGGCATGCCAGGGCGCGCGGCGCTGATCGCATACCGGAAAACCCACCGGCGCAGCGGCGAGAAGCCGGAGGGTGCATTCTTGGCGACGCAGAAGCCGGCATCTCGAGCACAGGTGCCCACGGTCGGAATGATTCCCCCACCGCCGACTCCACCGACTAGATTGTCGCCGACGAGGCATTGCGGGTCCGCCCCGTCCATGGGACCGTCGCCATCGTTATCGATGCCGTCGGCGCAGCTGGGGGCCAGTCTCGCTTCGTTGGCGGTTGGGTCGAACGCGAGGCCCGTGTTGATCCAGAGGCTGATGCCGGGAGGGCCGACCGGATTGGGCCTGGGAGCAGCGGCGAACGCCCGCTTCATCGCCTGGATAACGGCGCGTGACGGCGCCTGGCCAGCTTCGCTGTCGAGCTCGAGGAAGAGGTCCTGGCGCCGTGGGTTGGCTCCCCAAGCCGGAAGGGGAAGGTCGATCATGCCGTCGCCGTCAGCGTCGAGGCCGTTGCGCTCCCAGCCGTCCAGCAGGCCGTCGCCATCGGCGTCGCCCAGTTAGGAATCGATGCTGATGTTGAAGCAGACCTCGACCGCCGGCTCCCCGCCAGGCTCGCCGCCGACAGCCCAGCTCTTCGGCCAGTTGATGTCGCCCGTCCAGCGCCCGGTGGCGGTGTCAACGACGATGTCCAGATTGTTGTCGCCGCCCAGCGGACTCGCATCAGCGAGATCGTCGCCCCCGGACGTCGTCTTCGTCCCAGATCTGTATACCTATGGTGAAACTGGGCTGACCGTCCGGAATCGTCGCTGAGACGGTCCAGAATGGTTCGAGGTAGTCGTGGTTCTCGGGACCGCGGAGGCGTTGTGGTATCGTTGATCCAATCCTCTGGCGAAGAGATCAGCATGTTGTCCAACAGAGCCTCCAATTCCTGCTCGTCGCAAGGGTGAACGGCGGCGGCGCGCTTGTCGTAGATGTCACCGCGACCGGCGTCGGCGCCGCCGTCGCCGGAACGACCAGCGGCGGCAGGACCACACTGGCGCTGGTTAGCAGCACGGCCGCCGCAATCATCCCCCACGACATTCGGAGCAATCCCATCGCGAGTAATGTGAGAAAGAGCCGAAGTACATTCCTGGGCTTCTACTGGACACGCTCCACGCCGCCGGCTGTGCAGACCATTCGGCATTCTTAATCCCCTGAGAGACATAAGGACAAGTCCCGTAGATCTACTTCATCGTTCTCGTACGAGTGTTGGAGCAAGGAAATGCCTTGTCCATTTTGATGTCTTCGAACAAAAGTATCTCGGCACAACTGGCTCAGGTGCGCTAGGTTTTTTGAGTATCGCCCCAGTGCATGACGGATCTTGGTGAAGTCGAGCCCGAAGATCAATGCCGCGAAGACTGGATCGTTTATGATCCAATGCTGAATGCATTCTGATTCTATTTTGATGAGGAGGTGGCAATGTCGGAATCGTAGGATAGCGTCCTTCCGGTAGAACGCTTGAGGACAGGCGTCACCCCCCGTTGGCTAATGCACAGTTATTGTTCAGCAGTAGCATCGGGTAGAAAATGAGTGCCTGCCCCCCCCCGGGAAGCCAAAGGGGCACAGGTGGGGTCGGATCTTGAACCGTGCAAAAACATGCTACGACAGCGCTTTCGTCCTCGCGCTACTCGGGAAGCTTGTGGCGCGCCTCTTAGTTGTGCTCGGCCGCCATTCGCCGATCTTGCCGCCTGGAGTGGGAATGGAATCGACGCGTTAAGGATT
>CAWKJK010000001.1:0-22180 GCA_963849655.1 uncultured Nitrospiraceae bacterium | reverse complement strand
ACGCGACCGCCTAGCCGGTCGCGGTAGCTCATCCGAGCGGGCCGGCGTCGGCGATCCCGACCCGGCCTGCTCGGGTCCCTCCGCCTGACACCCGATCTCGGGGCCCTACCATCCGGCAAGGAGGCCCACGCCATGGTCAACCGCCGGGTGACCGGCACGCGATCCCGGAGTCATCCACCTCATCAATCCGAAGACCGATTCGCTGACCACCCGCCCGCTCTACCTGAACCGGGCGCTCTACTCGCCGCTCGCGGGCCTGCTCGCGGTCGCGGCCGGCATCCCGCGCGACCGCTACGAGGTCGTGCTGACCGACGAGAACATCGAGTCCATCGACTTCGACCTGAAGGCGGACCTGGTCGGCCTCTCCGCGATGACGAGCTACGTGAACCGCGGCTACGAGATCGCGGACGCATTCCGGGCGCGCGGAGTGCCGGTGGTGATGGGCGGCGTGCACCCGAGCTTCATGCCCCAGGAAGCGCTCAAGCACTGCGACGCGGTGGTGATCGGCGAGGCGGAGCTGGTGCTCGACAAGCTCCTCGACGACCTCGAGCGGGGCGAGATGCGCGGCACCTACCGAGCCGGACCGGCTGCACCCGATGGAAGGCCTGTCGATGCCGCGGTACGACCTGCTCAAGAGGCACCGCTACGTGCAACCGGCACCTTCGTGCAGACCTCGCGCGGCTGCCACCAGGGCTGCACCTTCTGCGCCGAGCCCCTGATGAACGGGCTCAAGTTCCGCTACCGGCCGGTCGACGAGGTGATCCGCGAGATCGAGAATTGCGGCTCGCGCATGGTGAGGTGGCGCGTCCCGACGGACGGCTCCGATGCTTTTGAGAGAAAAACATTGAGCATGTCTTTGGTGATCAACGAGGTAATATAGGAATGTCCCGCAACCGCCGCTCGAATAGCTTGGTCCAATTCATCCGCCGCCGAACGCTTGAGCACATAGGCCGATGCTCCCGCCTCAAAGGCGGATCGGATATATTCCTTGTCCGCATGCATGGTGACGATGATGATTTTGGTGCCGGGGCAGATTTTTTTCAGTTGCGCCGCCGCATCGATGCCGTTCAGCAACGGCATGGACACGTCGAGAATCACGATATCGGGCTGAAGTTCCTTCGCGGCGTCCAAGAGCGCACGCCCGTCCTCGACGGTGCCGACCAACTCATACTGTCCTTCGAGAATGCGACGAAATCCCTCCAAAACCAAGAGATGATCGTCGGCCAACAAAACGCGAGGCTTAGGCATGCCGTCCTCCTTGAATCAGCGGGATATGAACTCGGATATGGGTGCCGTGTCCCGGTGTCGACTCTCACCTCCAACGTGCCCTGCGCTAAGCGTACCCGCTCCTTCATACTCAGTAACCCCAAGTGTCCACCGGGTTTGCTCGACTGCTCGAGATCGAACCCCACTCCATCGTCGCGAATGGACAGGTCGATCATCTCTTCGTCGCACATCACCTCCACTTCGACATGTGAGGCCTGGGCATGCCGAGCGACGTTGCTGAGACTTTCCTGCACGACCCGATAGATGCAGATGGTGACTTCGTCCGGCAACGCCGCTACCGGATCATTGTGCACATAGGTGCTCTGGATACCCGTGCGGGCCGAAAAGTCATCGACAAGGCCTCGCACAGCTTTCGTCAGTCCCAAATCATCCAAGATGGATGGATGAAAACGATAGGCCATTTGACGTACATCGTCAGAAATGAGGGTGATGCATTCGGACACTCGACGAATCTCATCCCGTAGATGATCAAGATCGATGAACGGGCCTTTCTCCATCTGCTCGCAGATCCATCGTCAGCATCGCCAGCCGTTGATTGATGTGGTCGTGCAAGTCGCGCGAGATCCTCCGGCGATCTTCTTCCTGCGCCGTCAGAAGCTGCCCTGCCAACGCTCGCAACTCCTCTCGATTCTGCTGAAGTTGCCGTTCCCTGGCCTGCAGCGTGGCTTCGCTCGGCGCGCAGCGACTGTTCCGTCTCTTTACGGTCGGCAATCTCGGTGATCAAAGATCTGTTGAGAGCGGCCAATTCTTGTGTCCGCGCGTGCACTCGCGCCTCGAGTTCGTCATGCGCTTGCCGGAGTTCGTCCTCGGCTCTGCGACGATGCAAAAAAAACAGCAACGGCAGCCAGAGAGCCGTGAGGCTGAACAGACGATTGACGACGCTCATCCAATGGGGTACGCCCGTCAATGGTCAAACCGAGATCGGTGCCGGCCAAGTCGAGTACGGAACAGACCGCCGCAGCAATGAGCGGTCCTTTTCGATACGGCAGTAGAAAGGAGAGGATGACCAGTCCACCGTAAAGCACTCCAGTACTGATGCCGCTTGGAAGGTATAGGATCCAGGCAGAACAGACCAACACCGAGGCCGATGATGACGGACAGCAAGGTTCTGTTGGTGTCAGAGGCCATGACGTGAGCCTCACGTCATGGAACAACACTCTAGAACCCATGTAAAATCCTCAACACTGTGAACATCCCTATCGGCTCGTGGAACGCCTCGCACCTGTTGGCTGATCCCTTGGAAGTATCATGCCACGAGCCTCCTTGGTTTGTGCGACTCGCCTGATCGCCATGCTGCTGAAACAATTTGGGTAGAGTCATCAAAGTTAGTGCATTCGCGAAAAGAAACATCACTGTGGAAATCAACAGGGCCTTACTCGATAAGTTACGAAGATCCCCCGAGACACCTGCCTACCGTCTGTGAATGCCGGGGGAACAAGACCCCTACAACCGCTCGAGCTTCCTCAGTTATTCCGCATAAATACTGCACTCCACGCACTTTGTCCTAACGCGGTGGGCAATGAGGTTGGGGCCCTATTCCAACACGCGAGTCAACACGCGGCGGGGGGAGTGATGTGTCAATCTCAATTATCAAGCCCCTCGGCCGCCTTCACCCAGGACAAAAACGAGGTGCTGGCCTGACTGTTGGTTCTCGTGAGGTCTTGCTGAATAGAGAGTCGGCAACTGTCTTGTTGTCAAAAAGCCGAACTGGGTATTTTTGACTCACCGATGAAAATTTGTCACATGCAGTGTGATTGGGTCAGGACCCGCAATCTCCGTCGTGTCCGGTTCCTACACCCCGACACGGATGGTTCCCTTCGGGACGCCATGGCATCCCCGAAGGGGTCCTTCTTTCCCGATATCACACCCAGATGAAATTCTGACCTTCCCCGATTTCACAGACACCTTCCTAAGTGGGAGAATGAGGAAATCGGAGGACAATATGAGCACAACGACACGACGGTCGTATCCGGAGGCGTTCAAAGAAGAAGCGGTGCGGTGAGTCCGGGAGTCAGGGCATCCCGTCGCACAGGTGGCGCGGGACCTGGGCATTGCCGACCATCTTCTCTACCGGTGGCGAGCGGAGCAGCAGCAGGCCGAGGGGCGTGGCCAGACCCGACAATCGCTTCGGGTTGAGCAGGCAGAACTGGCCCAACTACGGCGTGAGAATGCCATCTTGAAACAGGAGCGGGATTTTTTACGACGTGCGGCGGCGTTCTTCGCGAAGGAGTCGCGATGAGATACCGGGTGATCCAGGAACACGACCGTCGCTATCCGATCCGCCTGATGTGCCGCGCCCTCGCTGTCTCGGCGGCTGGCTATTACGCGTGGCGGTCACGGCCTGAGAGTGTCCGGTCCGTCCAGACGCGTACGCTGCTCGCGGCTATTCGCGTGCTCCACCAGGAGTCACGGGAAACCTACGGCAGTCCCCGCATCTGGAACAGCCTGGTCAAACAAGGCCACCACATTGGCGAGCATCGCGTCGCGCGGCTCATGCGTGGGGCAGGGATTCGCGCCAAGACCGTGACGAAGTGGCGCGCCACCACCCAGTCCCAGCATCGGTTGCCTGTGGCCGCGAACACCCTGGATCGGGCCTTTACGGTTGAGACTCCCCATCGAGTGTGGGCCGGAGACCTAACCTACATCTGGACGCTGGAAGGCTGGCTCTACCTGGCGGTTCTGCTGGATCTGTACTCACGCCGGGTGGTCGGCTGGGCCATGGGGCAGCGGTTAACCGGTTGATCTGGCCGAGCAGGCCCTCACGCATGGCACTGGACGAACCGCGCCCCCACGGCGGGGCTCCTGCATCATTCGGATCGTGGCAGTCAGTATGCGGCCACGAGCTACCAGCGGTTGCTCGATGAGTATGGCCTCATCCCCAGCATGAGCCGTAAAGGCAACTGCTGGGACAATGCCTGCGTCGAAAGTTTCTTCGGGACACTCAAGCGTGAGCTCGTCTATCATCGGCACTACGCCACGCGAGACGAAGCGACACAGGACATCTTCGAATACATTGAGGTGTTCTATAATCGGCAGCGACGACACTCGACTCTCCGCTATCACTCCCCAGCCGAGTATGAAGCGAGGGGGGCAGTCGCGTAACCAGGTGTCCACGGAATTGGGGGAAGATCACTCTTCATCCTGCTCAGCCTTTCGAAGAAAGGGACGAGACGAGTATTGACAAGTGCTTGGTTGGGCGCAAGAATCATATGGTTGTACCAATCCTTTCTTTGGCATATGACACCAGCTCATCATTTCATCATCGTTAATTAATTGTCCGCTAATGGCGTGTCAGCCGCCGAAATCACGCGAAACAGGAGCATGAGATGGAGACAGAGAACATATCACTTCGCAAAGGTTTGAGCGTGCTTGCGGTGATGCTCGGTAGTGTATTCTGTATCATCCTGTGCGGTTGTTAATCCGGGCTATGTGTTACCGAATATTTGCAAGGAACTCGAGGACGCTCCATTTACCACTGTGATTGCTTCCGATCCGAACGATCCAACCTATCCGAAGCTGGCGTTTGAAGATACAGGAACGATCAAGGCGATGTATGGCTTTGGAAAGGCGAAACTCGAATCCGGAAAGAGAATGATAAAAGTTCAGCAAAGTGTCCCAATTCCAGACTACGCCGATCGAGCCACGGTCTTCCTGAATGGTTGGAAGCTCAATTATCTGGGCGGTGATCAACATGTGCTGGGGCTTGGAGCTGTCCTCGCCAAAATCAATCCTGACATCAGGAACAGAACCTTGAGCTGGAACGCGGTAGGCCTGTTGAGGGACGATGATTTCGAAGAAGGTTATGAATTCACTTATTACTATACCGTCATCGCCTGGAACGATGGAGCGCTCAATGTAGGCGTCGATTCCGG
This sequence comes from uncultured Nitrospiraceae bacterium, assembly GCA_963849655.1. Classification (GTDB taxonomy): domain Bacteria; phylum Nitrospirota; class Nitrospiria; order Nitrospirales; family Nitrospiraceae; genus Nitrospira_D. The sequence goes on along the minus strand of CAWKJK010000001.1, from coordinate 17,021 downwards.
TAGTATCGACAAGTTTTGTAGTACCGACACCGATCTTCCGGACAAGTCCTTTTTGACTTTCGGTAATGGCACGACCGCTCTCTCATCGTTTGGTGTCTTTTCAAAAACCCCACCGACTCCTTCAAGCCAGTCTGTTGCCGTCCTTCCTCGGGGATTTGGGTTCACGCTGGTACGGCGGCGACCACCACCTGCTTCAGTTGGGATATAACCTCGACCATAGCGAAAGTTTTGCGGAGAAGGACAAAATCTACAGCAATAATAAAGATCATGTCAAAACCGTCGGCGACATCCTCACCGGAATACCGGCCCCGCTGTTAACCTCTGCAAGCCTGGTGGATTCAGGCTTCATGAGTTGGAATACCTATGCGATTCTCAAGGACGACAGTGACAGAAGGGATTATCTCTTTACCGAAGCTGCTTCCGGTATGTTCGGGCTCGATGTTCATCCGATTCAACCTCCCTTTTCCATTCTTCCCATCGAATCCGTCTTCAGGCGGCTTTAATGGTGCGGGCGTAAAAAGCAAAGATATTGTGATCGACAACATCCCCTACGAATATGCCGTTCCGATGCTCACGGGTTGGGATGTGGGTTATACGGTCAGCGACCAGCACGTGAAGGAGATCGGAATATGGATCGATGAGATCTCTTATCGCGAGCCGAATGATCCTCCAGGGAGATTGCGCTACAAGGTCTCGTCAGTTCTGCATGATGATGACACTTTTCCCGATAATTATTTTCGTCATAAAATCACCGTCCTGGGGTTGGGAGCCAAGGGCAGCGTGGTGCAACAAAGAGCGGTGAATTTGTGCCGTTCAGTCCGTTGGGAACGTCCCCGACCGCGTTTTGCAGAACGGAGAAGGGTGGAAAGATGCTACGAGTCACCGTGAAGAATCAGGGACCTATCGATGCGGGCTCGTCAAAAACGACAGTGAGTTTCGCTGAGATACCGTTTACCCTTGACACTCCTCCCATTCCTGCAGGCGACTCCGTTGACCTGTTATTCAAAGTACCGACAGACTGTTTCAGTCCTGATTGCTCATTCACAATCAGCGTCGATTCCAGCAACCAGGTTGGCGAAGCAGATGAGGGAAATAACAATGCGACCGGCGGTTGCATAGGCTGACATCGGATCCCTACCTGAGTTTGACTCCATCAATCTTACAATCTTATCGGCCTTTTTCATGTGAAGCCTTCCAACCCGACGCGTTGGTTTCCGCGATTCTCATCGGGTCATTCGGCACATCGAACAGGGTGATCCAATTGGATCTACTAGTCAGGGGCATCTTGCGGGATTGCGTATTTGAGGAAAGCGAGTAGAGTTCCCCTACGATCATCGTAACTTTTGCCGGTGTCGGCCAAGACCGCATGCAGAGGAGGTGTTGATAGCTGTCATGCACAAATAAGAAGACGTGTAGACCTTCCGCTTAGCTGTTGAACCTGTTCAAACACCTGACATGTTTGAGGAGGCGAAGATGAAAACTCTCAGCTGTTCGCTGATCACAGTTGGAATGTTGCTGGCGCTCGGGGGTGTTGTGGCCGTCTTCAACTTCGACCAGCCTTCAGACGCGTTTTCGTCGGCCTGGTGGATGATCGTCGGGGGATGGGGTTTTGTATTGACAGGTATGGGGATAGACATTATGTATTTGTTCAGACTCGCCAAACACCAACCAGCATACTTGTTTCCGCCAGAGACGAATACGGCAAAAGGCGTTGAGGGAGAAGTCACTCGAATGTGATGATCCGAGAGAAGGACCTCGCTCTGGTCCTCGATATTGAGACAAAATCGGACCGGATCTTTGATTCACGACGTGTCGTAATGGCCTGCCCGGTCGGGCGGGCCTTCTTACTTATCGATATACCGCTTGCCGTGTTTTCTCACCCGTATAACCCGCAGAGGCCCAATGTTGACACGAGAGATTCATACGGACTTGCTCTTGTGAAAGTCGACGAGCTGAGTTTATCATGACGCCCGCAAGGAATCGGAACCTCTTACACATGGAGCACTGTGTATGAAAAGAGATCAGACCAAGCCGACGGCATCGACTCGAATTGAGCGAGATACCATGGGCGAACTGGCGGTTCCCGCCGAGGCCTACTATGGAGTACAGACAGCACGCGCGATCGAGAATTTCCCGATCAGCTCACTGCGTATGCCTCGGGCCGTCATTCGAGCCATGGGCAAGATCAAGCGGGCTGCGGCTACTGTGAATCAGTCGCTCGGTTTGTTGGACAAACAATCGGCTGACGCCATCAAGCAGGCAGCGACTGAAGTGGTCGACGGCAAGCTGGATGCCGAGTTTCCTGTCGATATTTTTCAGACCGGGTCCGGGACGTCGACGAACATGAACACGAACGAGGTCATCTCCAACCGTGCGACGGAGCTGCTAGGCGGCGCGCGGGGCAGCAAGCTGGTGCATCCGAACGACCACGTGAATCTTGGCCAATCGAGCAACGATGTGATTCCGACGGCCATTCATGTCGCCGCCTCAGAAATGATGCAGCAGCAACTACTACCGGCATCTGACTCGATTGCACAAGGCATTGAAGGGCGAAAGCGAAGGAGTTCGATAAGATCGTGAAGATCGGGCGCACGCATCTTCAAGATGCCACGCCGGTTCGGCTTGGGCCAGGAATTCGGGGCTATGCCAGGCAGATCGAACTCGGTATCCAGCGGGTCAAGCAGCGCAGGAGGCCTTGAGCGAAGTCGCATTGGGCGGAACGGCCGTCGGCACAGGCTTGAACTGCCATCCGAAATTTTCCGCCAAAGTCATGGCCATCATTTCTAAGGAAACCGGCTGCTCGTTCAAAGAAGCCAAGAATCATTTTGAGGCGCAGTCGGCACAGGATTCACTGGTTGAAGCGAGCGGGCATCTACGGACGCTGGCCGTGAGTCTCATGAAGATCGCCAACGATATTCGCTGGCTGGGGTCAGGACCACGCTGCGGACTCGGCGAAATCAATTTGCCCGAGACACAGCCCGGTTCGTCAATCATGCCGGGGAAGGTCAATCCCGTGATCGCCGAATCCGTGACGATGGTCTGTGCGCAGGTGATCGGGAACGACGTCACGGTGACGATCGGCGGCCAGGCGGCAAATTTTGAGCTCATCGTCATGATGCCGGTCATGGCGTACAACCTGCTCCAATCGATCGAATTGCTGGCCACTGCTTCCGACAACTTTGCTGTCAAGTGTATCGAGGGGATCAAGGCGAACGAAGAACGGTGTAAGAGTCTTATCGAAGAAAGCCTGGCGATGTGTACCGCTCTTGCTCCGGAGATCGGCTACGAAGCAGCGGCAAAACTGGCCAAGGACGCATTTAAATCCGGAAAGACGGTGAGGCAGGTCGCCAAAGAACAAAAGGTGTTATCCGACAGGCGTCTCTCAGAACTGCTCGATCCATGGCGTATGACTGAACCAGGCGGACCAGTGGGGAGCGCGGGAGGATAGCTGGAGCGGGCGAACGGTACGCAGGTATTGTCTTGCGGCAGTGGGTCTGTATACTAAGCATGATGAGTTCACCGACCACCGTCACTCGCTCTCGTCATCGGCTTTCCGGTCTTGCTGGTGTCGGACATGCTCTTGGGTGTGCAACGGCTGGGCGTCACCGGTGCAAGATGAGAAGAGCGTGACTCCCACTATGGGCGTGCGCGGAACACATTGTTGCGCCATGGCAAAGGCAGTTTCGCGACAGACGGCGTTGGCGAAAACGGCGGTGCGATTTGTCGGACAATCCCGCATTGTGGTTGGTGGCCGGAACTATACTCCGGATTGCTCCGGCTTCGTCCGAGGTGTGTATGCTACGCAGCGTGTTGACTTGTACGATGGGCTGGGCGAACTCGATGGCGGAAACGGCGTCGGGCGCATCTTTACCCATGTGGTGGAACATGGCCGGATTCACTACGGCCCCACCGTCCATCCTGGAGATCTGGTGTTTTTCCACAACACCTGGGATTTCAACCGCGACGGATTGCCCAATGATCCGCTCACGCACGTCGGCGTCGTCGAGAAGGTGGACCTCGATGGGACCGTGGTATTCGTCAGTTCGGTTTCAGCAGGGATCAAGCGTTATCGCATGAATCTCAAACATCCCGACACACACAAGACGGTGGATGGACGAGTCCTGAACGACTTCTTGCGACGCAAGCGCGTGAGCGACACGCGGGGGACCTATTACCTTACCGGGCGACTGTTCGCCGCGTTTGGAACGCTTACTCATTAACTCGTGTGCTGATTTCCTGTCATGTCTTCCTGAATTCGACAATCCCTGTGATCAACATGGTTTTCTCGCTCCTCCTACTCATTAAAGAGCGCGGACTCATGACGCGTTCGGAAACAAAGGCGACTGAGACCGATGACAACTGAAACGACTCGGACGTCAACGGACGCGGTGCAGCTCAAAATTGTTCCGATCATTGCCAAAGGAGCTCGGTGTCGGAGGGTCTCAGGTGAGTGCCGCCGTGACGCTGCTCGATGGAGGGGCCACGGTCCCATTCATCGCGCGTTATCGTAAAGAGGCCACCGGCAACTTGGACGATACACAATTACGTACGCTGGAAGATCGGCTGCGCTATCTCCGTGAACTGGAGGAGCGGCGTGCCGCCGTTCTGACCTCGATTGAGGAACAAGGCAAGCTCACGGATGCACTGCGTACGAGCGCATCGAGGCGGCGACCACCAAGCAAGCCGTCGAAGACCTGTACCTGCCCTTCAAACCCAAGCGACGCACGCGTGCACAGATCGCGCGCGAGGCGGGACTGGAGCCGTTGGCCGATGGGTTGCTGACCGATCCGATGCTGCATCCTGAGCAAGAAGCGCTCAACGTATATTCGCGTCGTGCCGGCTACCGAAGGGGTGGAAGCGATCAACGTGCCCGATGCCAAAACCGCGTTGGAAGGAGCACGAGACATTCTTATGGAACGGTTCGCCGAAACGGCCGACTTGCTGGCCACGTTGCGGGCGCGATTGTGGAACCAGGGAGTCGTGACCTCGACGGTGATGAAGGACAAGGAAACGGCCGAAGTGGAGAAGTTCCGTGACTACTACGCCTACGCGGAATCGATCAAGACCATCCCATCGCATCGAGCGCTTGCGCTGTTCCGAGGTCGTGCGCTCGGTGTGCTTGAAGCTGGAGTTGGGTTTGGGAGAGGCGCTTGAGGCGCTTGTCCCACATCCCTGCGTCTCGATGATCGCGGCTCATGCCGGCATCGAGGATCGTGGACGACCAGCGGACAAATGGCTGGTCGGCGTATGCGAATGGACATGGCGTGTCAAGCTGCACATGACGCTCAGTACCGAACTGTTCGTGCAGTTGCGTGACGCGGCCGAGGCCGAGGCAATCAAGATTTTTGTGCGGAATCTCCATGAATTGTTGTTGGCGGCGCCGGCTGGACCAAAAGTCATCCTCGGTTTGGACCCTGGTATTCGCACCGGGTGCAAAGTGGCGGTGGTTGATGCGACGGGAAAATTACTGGAAACGGAGACGATCTACCCGCATCAGCCTCGCAACGACTGGCAGGGAGCCGTTGAGACGCTGGTGCGTCTGGCCATTCGCCATGGAGTGGAATTGGTAGCAATCGGAAACGGCACGGCAAGCCGGGAGACGGATAAGCTGGCGGGCGAGGTGATTAAACTGGTTGCAGTCCAAAGACCTGAACAGAAGGTTGCGAAAATAGTGATCAGTGAAGCAGGCGCGTCAGTCTATTCGGCGTCCGCCTTTGCCGCGGCAGAGTTCCCCAAATTGGATGTCAGCCTGCGAGGCGCGGTGTCTATAGCTCGGCGCGTTCAGGATCCGCTGGCCGAGCTGGTGAAGATTGAGCCGAAGGCGATCGGAGTCGGACAATATCAGCATGATGTCGATCAACGGGCCCTGGCGCGGTCGCTCGATGCCACGGTCGAAGATTGCGTGAATGCCGTCGGCGTGAACGTCAATACGGCGTCGATGCCGTTGTTGGAACGGGTCTCGGGTCTCAACAAGGCACTGGCCAGGAATATTGTAGATTATCGGGATGCGAACGGACCGTTCCCAAATCGTGCTGCGATCCACAGTGTGCCGCGTCTTGGTGAAAAAACCTTCGAACAGGCGGCTGGTTTCCTGCGCATCCCTGACGGCGACAATCCCTTAGATCGGTCCGCCGTGCACCCAGAGGCCTATCCGGTGGTTGAACGTATTCTGACGCGGTTGGGAACGGGGATTGCCGAAGTGATGCGCCGGCCGGCGGTCTTGAAAGAATTGTCGCCGGGTGACTTTACTGATGAACAGTTTGGTTTACCGACGGTGCGGGACATTTTTACCGAGCTGGAAAAACCAGGCCGAGACCCTCGTCCCGAATTCAAGACGGCGACGTTCCGTGAGGGAGTCGAGTCTGTGCGTGACTTACAGTCCGGCATGGTGTTGGAGGGGGTCGTCACGAATGTGGCGGCGTTCGGAGCCTTTGTCGATATCGGGGTGCATCAAGACGGGCTCGTGCACGTGTCCGCGCTGGCCAACAAATTTGTGAAAGATCCACACGAGGTGGTCAAGCCGGGGCAGTTGGTCAAAGTGAAGGTAATCGATGTCGATCTGAAGCGCCAGCGTATTGCCCTGACCATGCGGTTGGAGGATACGGTGGAACGTCCATCTGGTTCGGCACAATCTGTAAGCGAAGCCGCACGTGACTCGCGCGGTCGTGGACCATCGGTGTCCGGTCAGGCAGCAGCACGAGTACCGCAACCGATCGGCGCCATGGCGCTGGCCTTGGCGAAGGCCAGACAGAAGCTATGATGAATACCCGAATATGCCTCAGAGTGGTTTCTTCGTGCGCATATGAATTTCTCGGACAGTTTTGTCTATTAGTTTTGAAAGCGCACTCTGTCGATTCCTCGTGTGTTGTATCATAACGGAAAGTATATGGTGGACGCCGGGGATCGGAAGGTTTCCGGGATAGAATCCCTCAGCATAGGGAATGAACATATTCCACGTATTCTCGCTTGTAGCTTGTGTCCAAGGGACTAACTGCGGATATAGTGATTCAGAAAGGTCTTATGGCAGTGGTGATCTCACGCATCAAGTGCGAGACGAATGAACTATAACCGTATCTCTTCAGTCAGTAGAGAGATGAAGACGAGCTGCAGGGCCCGTCGACTCACACCGGCCACTTCTCCTCGTTCCACGCCATGTCCCAGAACATCCACTCGTATCGCGAGCTGATGATGAAAGAATCTTCCATCCGCCGGAGTGCTTCTTTGCCGGCGGTCTTCGCCCACTGATCGACTTTCTTTCGCATCCAGAGTTGGACTTCGGCAAATTCCGGCGAGGCATAGAGCATCAGCCAATCGCGGTAGGGATGATTCTTGGCCGGCGGTCCTTTCCGTAATAAGTGCTGTCCGACGACACAGTAGACCCAGGCGCAAGGGAGGGTGACGACCGTGATCTCCGCCGTAGTCCCTGAGGCTGCCACGGCCAGCATATGTCTGGTATAGGCGTAGTTCGTCGGAGCCATCGGGACGGATGTCATCTGTTTGGCCGTGAGCGCCCATTTCTTTCCATAACTCTCATGCAGGCTCCGTTCTACGACAATCGTTTCCTCGGCCAGCTTGTTGAATCGCAAGACGGATTCAGAATCGGGAGCCTTCAATGCGGCGGCAGATAACACACGCGCCAGATCGCCGAGAAACCGCGCGTCTTGCAGGATGTAATATTTGAATTTATGTTCAGGCAGTGTGCCGTTACCGAGAGCCACGACGAAGGGATGGCTTAATTGAGCATCCCAGATTGATTGACCAAGCTTCCGTAGGTGGTTTGCGAATGACATAACGCCCTTTCTCGAGGATCTTGGTGACTCGTTCAGGAGAGTGACGGGTTGAAGCACGTGGTGTCTTGAGAAGCCTCATGGCTTCAAACGTATGGAATCCATGGCCTCGGCATCCGATTCATACCGTCCAGCGCTGCGACTTTATAACATTCCGCCAACGTCGGGTAGTTGAAGACCGTATCGATAAAATAATCGATCTTGCCATGAAAGGCCATGACGGCTTGGCCGATGTGAATCAGTTCCGTGGCCCCCTCGCCGATGACATGAACACCGAGTAGATGCCTGGTGTGTCGATGAAACAGTATTTTTAACATGCCGGTTTCATCGCCGATGAGTTGTCCGCGGGCGATTTCTCTGTAGCGGGCGATGCCGACTCCATAAGGCACCTCTGCCTGTTTGAGCTCTTCCTCGTTCCGGCCCACCAAGGAGATTTCTGGAATGGCATAGATGCCGTAGGGAAGGAGCGACGTGTCGGTACGGTCAGGATAGCCAAAGGCGTGGCAGGCGGCGTGGCGGCCCTGTTGCATTGACGTGGAGGCGAGGGCTGGAAAGCCGATGACATCGCCGACCGCATAGACGTGGGGAATCGCCGTCTGAAAGTGTTCGTTGACGGTCAGACGACCGCGGCTATCGGGTTGTAAGTCGATTGTTTGGAGATTCAGCGATTGTGTCGCGCCGACGCGCCCGATCGCATACATGAGTGTCGAGGCTTGAACGGGACGGTTGTGGCGAAGGGATATATGGATGGATTTGTTCCATTCTTTCTTGATCGCGAGGACTTCTTCATCGTGATACAGCGTCACTCCCAGGTCTTTCATGCGTTGTTGGAGCGCTTCAATGACCTCAGCGTCGACGAACTCCAACAGCCGTGGTCGTTTATCGATGAGCGTGACGGGGATTCCCAATGCGGCGAGGATCGAAGCATATTCCGTTCCGATCACACCGCCTCCGACGATCACGATGGAGTTGGGAATGCGTTTCAGGGCCAGCAGCCCGTCCGTATCGATGATGGTTTTGTCGTCGAACGGAATGTCCGCAGGCCTGGCAGGTTCTGTTCCCACGGCGATCACGATGAAGTCCGCCGTCAGTTCAAGCGCTCCATGATCCCCTTGAATGCGCAGACGATGTGGATCCAGAAAGTCGGCTGAACCGAAAAACATATCGACCTGATTCCGAGCCATCTGATTCTGCACGGTCTGGACCTCGTGCTTGATGACGTGGTTCGCGCGGAAGGCCAGATCTTCAATCGCGATCTTCTTTTTTACGCGGTACTCGCCCCCGTAAATGGTGCGCTGGCGAAACCCGGAGAGATAGAGTACCGCTTCGCGGAGGGATTTGCTCGGAATGGTCCCGGTATTGATGCAGACCCCACCGACGACCGTCTTTCGCTCGATGATCCCGACCTTCTTGTTGAGCTTGGCTGCTTGGATCGCAGCCTTTTGGCCGGCGGGTCCCGTGCCGATGACTAGTAGATCGTAATGAGCCATTGGTATGGGGAGAGGTTCAGGCTGAGGCTAAGGATGAGGCTGGATCAGCTGCGCCGCTCAACCCTCATCCTCAACCTTAACCGTAACCTGGGCATTGCGCAAGCTCAGCTCTCCGTGACCAATCGACGAGCAAATTGCAAGGCTTCTTCCATATCCGGGAGTTGAGTGAGCTCCGGGGTGATTTGAAGATAGCGAATGGTGTTCGCCTTATCGACGACCATGACCGCTCTCGTCAAAATGTGCGGACCTTCCAAGAAGAGGCCGTGGGTTTTCCCGAATTCGCCCTCCCGGTAGTCGGACAGGAAGGTGATGTTGGAGATTTTGGCTTCTTGGGCAAACCGTTTCTGGGCGAAGGGCGTATCCACACTGACGGTGATGAGTTCTACCATTTTATCGAGGCCTTTATTGCGCTCGCTCAGAAGATGCGTTTGTTGTTCGCAGACCGGGGTATCGAGCGAGGGGACCACACTGATGACGCGGACTTTTCCCGCGCCTTTGGTCTCCGCGATGTTTACGAGAGATAAGTCGTTCTGCGCCACCTTCACGTCGCGCAGCATGTCGCCGACTTTCACTCCGTTGCCCGCGAGTGCCAGTGGATTGCCTTTGAATAGGACCTTGTTGCCTTCCCCGGCGACTGCGCTCCCATCTGCCACCGGCATATTCTTGTAGGAAAAGCCGGCGCCGGTTGATCCTCCCATCGTCTGACATCCGACGAGGCCAAGCGAAAGGCACAGGGTACCGATGAAACCAGCATATTGTGTCCGCATCATACGCTCCTTTCCGAAGTTCATGAGTGGTGAATTCCTCTCGATCTATCCATTCAGGGTGACGGTTGAATATACGCGATCAATGATCGGTTGACCAGGTCCGGGCGTTCCCATTGCGGCATATGGCCGGCATCGGGAATTTTGACGAACTGTGATCCACGGATCCTATGGTGAAGTTCTTCACCCACTGCCAAGGGGAACACCTGGTCGAATTCACCCCAGATGATCATGGTTGGGTGCGTGATGGCGCTGAGGTGTGGGGCGAAATCGGTTTCCCAGGAGGGAAGGGCGTTTCTCACGGCCATGATGGGTTTGATGATACCGGGGCGTCGGCGATTACGGTTGGACCGTTCGACAACGGCCGGCGTGAGAAGGTTGTGGTCGTGAACGATTTCCTTCAGGACGGACTCAGTGACCAGCCCGCCGAATAGCCGGTTGCCGAAGGAGACCAGCCAGGAAGGGGCTCGAGATTCCAAGACTTGCCTGAATGATCGGCTGGTGAGCTTGGCCAGGACATGAGACGGTAACCCGTCGATGAGTATGAGTTTGTCGACGCGGGTCGGATGGGTCAATGTCATTCCTATGGCCAACCCCGCACCCATGGAGTTGCCGACCAGTGTGGCTTTCTCAATCTGAAGCGCATCCATGAAGCCGATACAGAAGTCCAACATCTGATCCGGCAGGTACTCAATGTCCGGTTTGTCGGATAATCCGGAACCGAGTAGGTCGAGCGTCAGGGTGCGGAAATGTTGAGACAAGGCATGTTGCTGATGTTCCCATTGCCACATGGATCCACCGAAGCCATGGATCAAGATGACCGGCGGGCCGTTGCCGACATCGAGATACGCGATCCGCTGATCATGAACGAGGACGGTTTTGATCGGGATACGTTCTATCGGGGTATGTCCTAACGTTTCAAAATAGGGCGGGATCTGCAGGGGCTGGGCACAGGCGGTCATGAGGTACGATACAAAACACAGGATGAGCGGCACCAGATGCCGGGGACTGCATGAGCGAAGGCGCGAATCGGCGCTGGACCTACTCCAGTTGAATGACCGTTTCATCCGTCTTCACATTGTCACCCTCTGCAGCCAGGATCACGGTGACTCTCCCATCAATCGGCGCCGGCACTTGGCTTTCCATCTTCATCGCTTCGATGATCAACAGAGGATCGCCGACCTTGACCCGATCGTCGACCGCAACCAGGATCTTCACCACTCGACCCGGCATGGGTGGAGCCACATCGCCCGGTTTCGAAGGCCTGGGACGTTTGGGTTTTCCTCCCGATTGAGGCTCCTGAGACTCCGGGACACCGGCGAGCACTTCCTGGATGGGTTCGAGCGACACTTCTTCCAGCTTATCATTTACACGGATATAGTAGGGCTTACGTCCGTCGATCTTTCGACCAGAGCCCGAGACCTTTACATGATAGGTTTCGCCGTGCACTGTCACATTGAATTCCACGGGAGCCAGGTGCAGTTCGTGAGCGGTGGCGGGCCCTTTCGCAGAGCCCAATTCGAGCGGCTCAGGGGTCAACTCGCCTTTCTCACGGGCTTCGAAAAAGTCTCGTGCGATGCTGGGAAACAACACGAACGACAGCTGGTCTTCGATGGTCTGAGCCGAATCGGGAAGCTCTTTTTGCGCCTCATCCAATTCCGGCTCAAGTCGATCAGCCGGCCTGGTTTTGATCGGCGTGTCATCGCCGGTCGCGCGTGCCATCACGTCGAGGTCGACCTGTCCAGGAGCACGGCCGTACAATCCCAAGAAATAGTTCTTGGTTTCGGTGGTGATGACTTTGTATCGCTCGCCGGTCAGCACATTGAGGGTTGCCTGTGTTCCGACGATTTGGCTGGTCGGGGTGACGAGCGGGGGATAACCCATTTCTTTCCGCACACGCGGCACTTCGTCGAGAACCTCCTTCATCCGGTCCAACGCATTTTGCTCCGTCAGTTGGGCGGCGAGGTTCGATAACATGCCGCCGGGAATCTGCGACATGAGGATTTCCGCATCCACGCCGGTAAAGTCGCTCTCGAATTGGCGATATTTGCGGCGAACCATTCGGAAGTGCTCGGTGATCGGCTGGAAGGAGGCGAGCTCCAATCCCGTATCGTAGGGAGTATTCTGGAGTGACGCAACCAGCGTTTCCGTCGCTGGGTGGGAAGTGCCTCCTGCAAGCGGAGAAATAGAAGTGTCGAGCATGTCGAGGCCTCCGAGGATCGCCATCAACGAAGCCATGGAAGCCATACCGGACGTGTAATGTGAGTGAAGATGAAGGGGGACCTTGACGGCGGCCTTCAACCGACGCACCAAATGGTATGCGTCGAGCGGTGCCAAGAGTCCGGCCATGTCCTTGATACAAATCGTATCTGTTCCCAGATCTTCCAACTTCCTGGCTAAGTCCACAAAACGATCGATGCTATGGACCGGGCTGACGGTGTAACAGATGGTGGCTTCAGCGTGTTTGCCGCAAGCTTTCACTTCGCTCACGGCCCGATCGAGATTCCGCACGTCGTTGAGCGCGTCGAAGATGCGGAAGACATCGATGCCGTTCGTGGCCGAACGTTCGATGAACCGTTCCACCACGTCATCGGCGTAATGGCGATAGCCGACGAGGTTTTGCCCGCGCAACAGCATTTGGAGCTTGGTATTGGGCATGGCGGCCCGCAAGGCCCGGAGCCGTTCCCAGGGATCTTCTTTTAAAAAGCGCAAACAGGTGTCGAAGGTGGCGCCGCCCCATACTTCCAGCGACCAATAGCCGACCGTGTCGAGCTTTTGCGCGATGGGCAGCATGTCTTCCGTGCGCATGCGCGTCGCCAATAACGACTGATGGCCGTCTCGGAGCGCGACATCCGTGATCAGGACCGGTTTGCCGGCGGCCGGTGTGATCGTGAACTCGCTGGGCGGGCCGCGACGGTTTTCAAGGTCTTGATCGTCGGAACGGACGATCTGGTTTTTTTCTGCGGTTTCTTTGGGTCGTCTCTTTCGCCATGATGGTTAGCGCATCTCTTTGGAAGCAAAGTGATTTGTTCGGGATCAGCAGACTGCGGGAACACCCAGTTGATGCCAAAAATACGGCTGGAAGTTTCTGTTCGGTATTAATGCCAGAATATCTTCAGGATGCTCAAAAAGGCTGTCCAGCAAGGCCGCAGCAAGCGAAGGCGCGAGGCGTACGCTTCGGTACGTTGAGCCTCTGAGCGATGCGAGAACGCCGCTGGCGGACTTTTTCAGCATCCTGTTAGAGTCCTTCGTAGGCGGCAATTGCGGCAGACAGCGCCAACACCAGATCTTCCGGCTGCTCGAACTCGTGGTATGAGTACAACTCAGGGTGGGTGTCCAGATAGGACGTGTCGAAACGCCCTGCGATAAAGTCCGGTTCCTGCATGATCGCTTCCATGAACGGGATCGTTGTCTTCACTCCACGCAGCACATACTCTTCGAGGGAGCGACGCATACGGCTGACGGCTTCTTCCCAGGTGCGGCCTCGGACCGTCAATTTGGCCAGCAGCGCATCATAGTACGGCGGGATCGTGTAATCCTTGTAGACGGCACCGTCGATGCGCACGCCGATTCCACCGGGAGAGAGATAAGCCGTCACAGTGCCCGTGCAGGGCAAGAAATTGTTTTTCGGGTCCTCCGCATTGATCCGACATTGGATGGCGTGACCTTGGAGAATGACGTCCTTTTGCTGGATGCTGAGCGGAAGGCCCGCCGCGATCTTAATCTGATTTCGCACGATATCGATGGCCGTGATCTGTTCCGTCACCGTATGTTCCGACTTGGAGGCGAGGATTCATCTCGATGAAGTAGAATTTGCCTTCTTGATCGAGCAAAAACTCAACGGTTCCGGCATTGTCGTAGTTCACCGCGCGCGCGATGGCGATGGCGGCGTTGCCCATCTCTTCCCGGAGCTCCTGCGTCAGAATCAACGACGGAGCGATCTCGATCAACTTCTGGTGACGTCGTTGGATTGAGCAATCACGTTCATTTAGGTGGATGATATTCCCGTGGCGGTCTCCCAGTATTTGGAATTCAATATGGTGCGGCCGCTCGATATATTTTTCGATGAAGACGCTGCCGTCTCCGAAGGACGCCTGAGCTTCGCGCGAAGCGACTTCCATATTCTCTCGCAGCTCATCGTCTGATCGGACCACGCGAAGCCCGCGGCCGCCGCCGCCGGCGCTCGCCTTGACCATGACCGGGTAACCCGCTTTTTTTGCGAAGGCCAGGGCGTCTTTTATATTGGTAATGGCTCCATCCGTACCGGGCACGATCGGAACACCGGCTGATTCGGCGATCTCGCGCGCCTTGACCTTGCTGCCCATCAAGGTAATGGCCTTGGTGGAAGGACCAATGAATGTAATACCGGAAGCCTGGCAGAGCTCGGCGAACTCCGCATTTTCAGAAAGAAACCCGTACCCGGGATGGACGGCATCGGCACCGATCCGTTTGGCCAAGTCGACGATCTGTTTGCTATCCAAAAACCCCTTCACCGGACCAGGCCCGACCATGTAGGATTCGTCCGCTTTTTTCACGTAGATTCCGGTCGAATCCGCTTCGGAATAGATGGCAGCGGTGGCGATGTTCAATTCGCGGCAGGCGCGGATGATCCGCATGGCGATCTCACCGCGATTGGCGACTAAAATCTTCTTGAACATGTCTGAGTCCGTCAGCTCGTGCGGAAAGAAATGAATCTGAAAAACGAAGGCGTAAGCTAGCATAGGATCAAGAGGTCTGTCGAGGGAGAGGCTTGATCGGGTGAATACAGGCGCCGAGGTTCATCATCCTGGCGCGTTGTGAAATTCTTATGACACAGCGGTGCGCCGGCTGAGACCCAGAAACTCGGACTATTGCTCCATTGCAGAAACTGGTAGAAGGCTGGTGTGCGATCCAGGTCGATCTCCGACGCCGGAGCGAAAACCCGAGAGAGATCGGTGAGCGGTGTGATTCTCGTCCTCACTCTGCTTCTCCTGATCGGACTCGCCGCTTCACCGGCCTGGAGTGAAACTCCTGCGCCGTCTGTCCATTGGGGAAGCATGGCATTTCCCGATCAGTATTCCTTGCTTAACGGGGGATTGACTATCAATCGCTTTACACCCAGAGACAGTTTGGGCAATCGATATGATTCTACGGTGGACAATACGCTCGGCTTCAACTTCGCCACGCTCAGTTGGATTCACCATTGGGGAGGGGACTGGAAGAATTGGAGTACCAATCTTACGCTTGGGATCGGTCCCACGGGGAACCAACCCACTGAGTTCTTCCAGAATGGATTCGTTCATCGGTTGCGCCATATTCCCCCAGTCCCAACCATGCAGCCACGGACGGCCGTCGATGCCATGATCGATGGTTCGCTGACGCGGTGGTTCCCCTTGTGGCGTGGACCCAAAGTCGTATTCATGGGCGGAAGCTTTTCCGTCGAGACGATCTATCAACAGGGGTTTCTTCGCGCCGGTATCCGGCGGTTACAGATTATGCCGACGCTTTATTCCGGTCGTTGGGGAGACGTGAGTGCACGGGCCTCTGTTCTAGGACGGATCAGCTATCAAGATAATGGATCCATCATTCACGATGTGAGACAGACGGCAGGGCTTGTGCAACCCTTGATTGCTTTCGGCCAGTACCATGTCACCGCAATGGCGAAACTATTCCCACGTGGGAAATCGAGTTTGCACTCATGTGGGATTCGGGAATTTTTGTGAATGTGGAGGGTGGAGCCAAAAGCATTTCGCGTGGTCGCTGGCGGCGAGCGCCGGCCCAGTACGCTTCGAGACCTGGAACGATAGCTTAGGAAATATCGCACAGCAAGACTATGGCCCGACCTACGGCGCGACGCTGACTCTCGACGTTCCTGCGAGTGTGGAACATCCTCCAAGATTTTAGATCACAACCGGCAACTGACTCATCGGCATCATCAGGTCATCAGCTTCCAACCAGCAAACAATCACCCTTTCTCGCTGTTTCTCTGAAAAGGAGGTAATCGGGAAATGGCTTCTGGCGGAGCCTCCTCTTTCTTCCTAGCTAGAAAGAACTGCCGGATGTACCAGGCGTAGAGCACCGACAGCAGCGCGAAGTTGGTGATGAGGATGCCAGGCGTCATCCATTGCCAGCCGTCGAATTTCCAGTCAGAAAAGGGCCACAGTACCGGAGTCGGAAAAAAGGCGTACGAATGCAACGGTACGTCGGCCAGGACATGGAGTCCCCACGCCCCGAGTTCCCAGATCGGTCGTTTCAGAAAAAGCCATACCAGGACAAAGACGATGAGAAATATGACGAAGCTATGAGTGTAATTATAGAGGTGATGGACATATTGAGGAATAGTCGATTCCGGGGGAGTGCCGCGACTGAAATCCGGTTTCGACGACAAGCCGAATGTGGCCGCGAAATACAAGACTCCAAACGACAAAAGGTCCGGCGCCATCCCGATTGCAAATGCCAGCCCGAAACTCGATCGGCTTTTTCGACCGAACGCAATTGAACCCCAGAGGCCGTGCGATACGAAATCCATCAGATCCTTTCGTGGGTCTCCAACGACGATAGTTTATCACGGGCGCACGGCTGACCCTATGGCAAGAAGTAGGTGCAGGTTTTTGCCCAAAAGGCTGTAGATGTTCCCATACGGAATGCGTAACCGATATCGCAGACTACAACGGCATCTGCCAGCCAGCGGGAAGAATTGGGCTGCTGGTTAAAGCCACGACCGTTCCATATTTGTCTGTCGACACTCTTACCCCAAACCACACCACTTCTGTTGGACTGTCCCCCCTCAAAGAGAAGTCAGAACAGTTCCAATCCATTGCTACACTCGGCGCGCAGGCCATTACGTAGCGATGTTATCCAAAGGTCGTGGATCGAACGCTCGGAAAGGTTTCGAACTAGGTTAGTTGTTCCCAAAAGTGGTTGTCACGGCACGCGTAGCCATTTCTCCAACTCGCTGAGTCGGCACAACAGTAGATCCCATGAACAATTCGGGACCACTC